>NZ_JACJPB010000055.1:0-158046 GCF_014695825.1 Coleofasciculus sp. FACHB-542
TTTTCAGGACGTTATCGCAATCGCAGGCAGAGATTTGGTTTGCGCTTAAACCTAATTGCTGGCTTGCTGAACTACGAACTGGCACATGCCTCCTGATTCATGCAGGAGGTCTATTATTTTCAAGCGCAAAAGTTTGTTGGAACGCCTCACGCTGACCAAATTCGCCAGGTAAAGACACCGAAGGATGCGGCGAGAATGGGACGAGAGCGATCGCGTCCCCTGCGTCCCGATTGGGAACAGGTAAAAGATGACATTATGCGAAAAGCCGTGCTACGCAAATTTGAAACTCATGCCGACATTCGCGAAGAATTACTTTCTACAGGCGATGAGTTAATTGTTGAAAATGCACCTGGTGATTATTATTGGGGTTGCGGTGCTGATGGTAGTGGCAAGAATATGTTGGGGCAAATTTTAGTAGAAGTGCGAGAGATACTACGCCTTAGCAACCAGCAATAACAGAAAGAATCGGCTCAAGCTAGAGCAGAGCAATTAGCAGAAAGATGGCGCTCAATGGAAATATGCACCCAAAAAGTTTGTGGCTCTGATTCCCCCTCACTCTAACGACTAGATGTCTTTATAGGACATTATCTAGCTGTATTGAGAGCAGGAATCAGAGCCACAGTTTAGTTTTATCAGAAGTGCAAGCAGTCTAGGAAACTAGCCCATTACCTCTTAGCGGTTGCCACGCACGGGCACTCGGCTGAGGTAATCAATGTCAAACGCAGAGACCCGTTGTGGGTAGTTGCGCTTGGTACTGAGCGACGCCGCAACCTCGCGGAACCGGCGGGGATCGCCTTCGGGAAGTTGCCGTTCCTGGTTCTTACGGCTGTAGAACTTCTCCACAGTGAAGCGCCAATCGGTCTTGACTGTGCCAGCACTTTCGCGGAAGTCTTCGCCATAGCGAGGCGTCACCAGGTTAAAAGGACGCTGTTCCATCCGCTTGCGCTGGTAGGGTACGGTGAAGTCCCCAAAGTTGTCGGTATATTCTTCGCTGTTCACCAAGGCATCAACAAAACCGCTGAAGCCCAAAGTGGCAATTTTAATCGACCAAGCGATTTCTTCGGCTTTGTTGTAAGGCTCCCGACCTAAAAAACGCTTGAGACAAATGTTTACAAGGCGATAGTTGTTATTGACCGAGACAACCACACGGTAAAATGCCTCTGACTTCGCCAGACCAGCAATAAATTCCCTTACTGTAATCGTCGCATTTTTCAGCTGAGATTCTAGGGTAATCTGACGGTTGAATCTGAGGATTTCATGCTCGCTGAAGACTTGGCGATAAGCCGCCCAAATCAGCTGCTCCATTTCTATCGGTGAATTGGCATCTTCCACGCGATAGATGTATGGGGTATCTTCGTTAAGATCCGCTTTTCCAAAGCTCTTAACTCGTTGGTTTTGGGTGGTTGGTTTGTATTCAAGTAATGGCAGTGCCATTTAAAAATCTCCCTTATAAAGTGGTTGAGACTTCCTATTTTCCAGCATCGGGGTATCCTCTGGTCGATGGAATCCCCGTGCTACCGGAGAGGAAAACTTACTTGCGAGTTAATCGAGACTCGTGTCTCTTGCGCTGTATTATCCCGTGTCATGTCGGGAATTTTGATGTTAGCCGTGTTAACGGTAACAGTATTGGTGACAGCTTTCGGGTTGATTGCCCGTGCCATATCCAAGAAGTTTTGCACATTGCCCCATTTGTAGCGTGCACTTTCTTCCTTATCGCGCCAGTAATCGGCGTAGCTAGGCGTCACCAAGTTAAAGGGTCGATCTTTGTAGCGACGACGCTGATAAGGCACCGTACTGTCGCCAAAGTTAGACTGATACTCCTCACTATCGACTAGGGCATCAATGAAGCCGCTCAGTCCCTTAGTGGCAATCTTAATTGACCAGGCGATTTCTTCGTCTTTGTTGTAGGGTGCCCTGCCCAAGATCCGTTTGAGGCAAACTTCGACGACTCGATAGTTGGAGTTTTTCTCAACAACCAAGCGGTAAAATCCCTCAGTCTTCGCCAAACCTCGGATGAAGTCGCGCACAGTAATGGCACGGTTCTTCACTTGAGATTCTAGGTCAACCTGACGAAAAGAATTGAGGATTTCGTGTTCGCTGAAAACCTGACGGTAGGCTGCCCAGATTAATTCTTCGAGATCGCTATTGTCAATGCAGTTTTCAAGGCGATAACTCCGGGGAGTATCTTCGTTTGGCACTTCGTAACCCGATACTCGCTGGTTCTGCGAACTGGGTTTGTATGAAAGCAAAGGGATGGACATAGGTAAATTGTTAGTTCCTATCTTGTTGGATTGCTAATTGCCATGAACCATGAACAATTAGCCTTTAGGCTTTGGGCGTTGGATAAAGGTAGCGGTAAGGAAGGGCTACGTCGGTGCGACCTACAGCAGGTTGCAAGTTGGCAGCTTTGCTCCTCGTGTCGGGAATCTCCATGTTTTTAATTTGAGAGAGTACCCGATCTCTGGTGCGCTGGTAGTTGACTTCGCTAGGGGCAATACTCCGAGCCATTTCCAAGAAGTTGTTTGGAATTGCTTGACGAACCGAGGTTTTACCCGCGGCGTTTTGACCCCCCACTTGGAAGTAACTCCGAGTATCTAGACCCATCATGCGACCGCGCCAGTAATCACTGTACCGGGGGTTGACCAAGTTAAAGGGTCGCTCGTTAAACCGGCGGCGCTGATAAGGTACAATCTCATCGCCGAAGTTCTGGCGGTATTCTTCGCTATCAACAACGGCATCGATAAAGCCATGCAATCCCTTGGAAGCAATTACAATTGACCAAGCAATTTGCTCGTCTTTGCCATAGGTAGCGCGTCCCAGAAACCGCTTGAAAGTGATGTCAACTAAGCGGTAGTTGGAGTTCGTGTCTGCCACCAACTGCCGATAAACATCGGACTTGCCCAATCCTCGAATAAACTCGCGCACCGATATGGCTCGATTCCGCAGTTGAGATTCTAGAAAAGGTTGGCGGTAGCTTTCTAAAATTAAATGTTCGCTGATGATTTGCCGGTAGGCAGCCCAGATCAAGTCATTAATTGCCGTGTCTGAGGTTGCATCTGTCAATCGATAAATCTGTGCGTCGTCCTCATCAGGTACTTCGTACCCTTCTACACGCTGATTCTGCGTGGTTGGTGTAATTTCAAGAAGTGGAATTGGCATATTTTTTGTTGTTAGTTGTTAGTTGTTAGCTGTTAGTGATGAGTCCATGAATAAAAGACGAATGAGCCTTTGCTAAGGACTCATCACTAATGACTGGTGAGCCAGCTGAACTCTGGCACGAACTGCTGGGTCATTATCTAAAGCCATTTCCGCTAATCGCTTTTGGATGGACGGGCGGACTTCCAACTGAGTGGAGAGTGCTTGCAAGCCGACGACAGCGGCGTAGCGAATCGCCCAGTCCTGGTCTTGAGAAATGAGCAGCAGGGTTTCCAATGCCCTAGCGATCGCGCTTTGAATCTGTTGGGCATTCAACGTGTTCCACCGGAGGTTTCCCAGCCCTTTCGCAGCAGCGCGGCGAACGCTGGGCGCGAAGTCGGTGACTGCTGCCTCTACTAAGATGTCTAAAGCGCGGGGGTCGGCGATTCCGGCTAGGGCACGAATCGCATAAGCCCTGGCACCGTAGTCATAGGCGTCCAGTTTTTCCAGCAAGGGTTGTACGGCGATTTCCCCTAACTGAATCAGCCCTTCTACTGCTGCTACTGCCGCTCCTGGGTTGTTATAACCTAAGACGGCGATCAGGGTAGGAATCCCAACTTCTAGACGGGCGGCAGCTAAGGCTCGGACTGACGCCACCAAACGTCCGGGGGAATCTGCCTGTTCAATGGCACGAATCAGTTCTTGGGGCGAATCAGTCATTAGTCCATCATCGGCGCTCGGTGGTCAATGGCGAATTGCGAATTGTCAATTGCCATTTGTTAAGTAGCTGAGCATAAATAAACGAAGCAGTAGGGTGGGAACTGCCACCCGTGCCGTGTAATGGGTGGGCAGTGCCCACCCTACCTATAGGCTACGTGCTGTTTAAGTTATGTCTAGCTACTTACTGATTGCTAGTTGTTAATTGCCATTTGCTACTTGCGATTAGCCATTAGAAAACGACAATTGACTATAACAAAGCATCCATCAGGGTCATCACCCTGATGGCGTCAGCAGATAGCGAATTCGGTTCATCTGGGTGTACAGACGCGCTCGCTCGCGCCTGTACGTGTTCCAGCAGCCCTTTGAGGGCAATGAGTTTGAAGCTATTTTCGGTGGCAGCACTGGCGATCGCTTCCGCTGCTGGCAGATAACCAATCGCACCCAAGTCTGATAATACGATGCGGCGCAGTTGCAGATCGCTGCCTTCCAATGCTTGAACCAAGCGTTCCCCATAAACGGAATCTTCCGTTAACTGGTACATTGCCCGCGCTGCTGCATATTGCACCCGCGCGACAGGATGCTCCAGAAACGGTTGAATCTGAGCAGTTGCTTCCGCCGCTTGAAGTGCTCCTAAGGCTTCCAGCACTGCTTCATAGGGTTGTGTCAGATGGGGTCGCCCTGGTACTGGCAGAGCGGCTGCCACACCCCCTTCTAGCAGTTGCATCAGTTCCGGAATGCAGGTGCGATCGCCTAGCATTCCCAAAGACTGAGCTGCGGCTTCTCGAACATAGAAGTCGGAGCAGCGCAAACAACGAATCAGCCCTGGAACGGCTCGGCGATCGCTTAGTTTCCCTAGCGCTCGTGCGGCATTGCGACGGAGGGGGTATCCACCTAGCTCTGTCCGATCCGATTCATCCTCCAAAGCTGTAATCAGAGCTTCTACAGCAGCAGACTCGCGCACGCGGAATTTACCCAGCCACCAGGCAGCATAGTAGCGGAGACTTAAATCTTCATGGCGGAGATTGGCAATTGCCTGCTCCACCGTTAGCGGTTCGCTACCCGGTGGATTTCCGGACGGTGAGTCTGATTCAGAATATCGATCGGGATTAGGCGATCGCATCGTAGGAGTGCAATGACTTGGCTTTTACGAACATGGCTGAATGGGCTTTCTGGGTAAGCTGAATCGGCTTAGCGCTTGCCTTCAGCGTCATGATTTTGATGGGCTGTTGTCGCTTGGCTTTTAGCTTCGCTGTCTCCATCCAGAGTTAAAGGCTGAATGTTGACGATTCTGCCACCCATGCGGTTAATCCGCTGCATTTCTTCATTCATGCGGCTGTAGGGCACTGTGATATAGAAACTGCCACTACGGCGAATGGGATAGCTGAGTTTGTCAGATTCGTAAGTCTGACGTAAACCTTCGACTTCGTAGCGAAATACCCGATTGGCAGCGTCACCCAAAGTACCGCTCCCAAGTGCAGTTTGTCCAAACATCGTTGAAATAGCTCCTGTAATTGGGTTGAAAACAGTTGAGGGGGTGATGACATGAAACTTGATAGTTGGTGTCATCACCATTGTCAAAAAAGACTCATTCAAAAAAGACTAAGTGCGATGACACTTAGAATCTGCTCACCTTAAGCGGGTGTAACGCTGACAATTTTGCCGCCCTGTTTCGTAATTTGCTGTAGTTTTTGGGACAGCTGCTCGTAGGGCACTAGGAAGGCGTTGCTACTGCGACGGACTTTCGGGTAGCCTGGGCTGAGAATTCCAGACACTTCAATGCGATAAACCCGTCCGCTTTGTTCCTTAGTACCGCCGAGGGCTTTTCTGGGGGCCGCGTCTTGAGGAATCGCTGCCGATCTCCAGGACGAAGAACTGCCAGAGGGTTGGAAAATTGTAGAAGCCTCATTTCGGCTCAATTCGCCCATCAGTCGGGGAGTTTTTCCTCCAACTTGGGAGCGATCGCTATTCGCATAACCCCGATACAGGCGGAACATACGAGTAAAGCCGGTCGTTCTCACTCCCGGCTCTACCATAAATCCACGATAATAAGGGACAACGTTGTTTCCGAAGTTGGCTTCATACTCAACGCTGTCGATGTAGGAATCGATTTCTGCGTCGTACCCCTGTTCCTCATAGATATTGAGGTGGGAGTTTATCTCATCCTCTGCGTAAGGTGCCCGCCCTAGCAAATGCTTGTAGTTGAGTTCGATCAAGCGGGTATTGGAATTGCGAAAGAAAAACTTGTTTTTGTATAGATCTGACTTAGCGATCGCGCGGACAAAATCTCTTACCGTTATATTTCCTTGCCGAAGCTGCGATTCAGCATAGGTTAGGCGTTCCGACTTCATGATGTAATCGTTGCCTAGTACCTGACGGTAAACCGCGCGGATTACCGCTTGCAGATCGTCCTCTGTCCAGTCAGGCCGCAGTTCCACCCGTGTTTCATCAAATGCAGAAAGACCTAGGCGGCCTGCTGCTGCTAAATTCGACGCCACTAAACCGGCCATTCTTGCTCTCCCAACGCAACAACTTTTTAAGATTTTTATACTCAAATTGAGAAAAACAATGCCCGGAAAAATTAGCAACTGCTAGCAAGCACGCCAACACTCGCTGATTCTTCCGGGCACCGCACCTGAATACTAGCTCAGGGCGTTAATGGCGTAGTCGATGTAGGTGTTGGCTTCGTTAGCAGCTTGACCAGTCAGACCATGATTGGCCTTGATGTTCTTGAGGGCTTCTACGTACCAGCTGTTGGACAGCTCGAATGTGCGGTTGATTTCATCCAAACCGGCAATCAGGTACTCGTCCATTGGACCTGTACCACCAGCAACTAGACAGTAGGTAACCATCCGCAGATAGTGACCGATGTCACGGGCACACTTGGATTTACCACGAGAGTCAGAAGCATACTGAGGCCCCTGCATCTGGGTGGTGTATGGGAACTTTTGGTACACGGCTTGAGCAGCACCATCAATCAGTTGCTGAGCCTTTTGGGTCAATGCACGGGCAGCTTCCATGCTGGCAGCGGCACGCTCAAAGCGACCGTTAACAGCAGTCAGTTCGGTGTTGCCTAAGAAACGACCTTGGGTATCGGCTGCGCCGATGGCTTCAGTAATCGGGGTCTTCATTGTTGAGGTATCTCCCTAAAAGTGTTTGCAAAGTTTTCGACTAAACAACGCGAATGTTCGCGTCTATCCAACAGCAAGCTTGCTAGTTGTTCTTAAGCAACAGCAGATGAGGCACGATCGAAGTAGCTAGCTACTTCAGACATCAGTTGGCTACAGTCGCCCTTGGTGATGCCAGTGGGGTCATTAGCGATTTTGACCGCAGCTTCTTTCATCTTTTGGACGCCAGCAGCAACAGAACCACCAGGAACGCCTAGAGCTTGGTAGGTTTCGCGTAGACCGTTCAAGCAGCGATCGTCCAACACGCTAGAATCACCAGCAATTGTGGCATAGGTAACGTAGCGCAGGATGATTTCCATGTCGCGGAGGCAAGCTGCCATACGACGGTTGGTGTATGCGTTTCCACCTGGTTGAATCAGTTGAGGCTGCTCTTCAAACAAAGCACGAGCGGCGTTGGCAACAATGCTGGAAGCATTGCTGGTGATGCGGTTAACGGTATCCAAACGCTTGCTGCCATCCTTGACAACATTGGTCAGGGCATCGAGCTGCTCGGTGCTCAAGAATTCACCGCGGGCATCAGCCTGAGAAACAACCTTGGCGAATGCATCTAACATGAACTCAATCTCCTACTACTGATTTGGATGAGTGTGGTTTTTTAAAACGTCGATATTTGTCAAGCAGAGCTACTTCAATCTATTGAATCAGCTCTTGGATTGGTCAAGCCCAGACATAAGTCCAACACGCTTTTTAAGTCGCTCTCCCATCCCTTCTGTTACTTTACCTGCAACAAATTGGTTTTCACAGAAATATGAGAAAAGTCCGTGCTTTTATGAGAGATTTGCAACCTTGATAAATCCGTGTCTTGTTTAACTTTTGTCTGTTATTGATCCCTCCGGTTATTTTTATACAACGCCTTCGCAGCTTTGTTTTTTAAGATTTATTAAGCAATCTCAAGAGCCATGAATAAAAGCTCAAATCCTTACCCTTCCAAGGGTCTTGGATTTTATTTCCCACATACTTCGTTACAATTCTCCAAGTATTTATACTCAAAAAAGCCAAGGTTTTTGTTTTTATGGTTTTTTAATATTTGTTTAAAAAGTTTCTCGGCAAGGGTTAGGGGTTTTTTGGAACTAAATGTAATTATGTAGTTTTATGTAAATATATAAAGCCTTATCGGTCTATCGATTGTGGATTAGTGGCAGCAATTCGTCTTCGCAGCACATCGAGAAGCTTTACAAATGCTGAGGGTAGGGGTGCGATCGCTTCTATCAACTCCCCGGTTACTGGATGCTGCAACCGGAGCCGCCAAGCATGGAGCGCTTGACCGGGAAGATTGACGCCGACAGAGTGACCAGAACTGTAAACGGGATCTCCCACAATTGGATAACCGATGTAGGCACTGTGAACGCGAATTTGGTGGGTGCGACCTGTTTCGAGTTGGAAAAGCATCAACGTGTGGTTTCCCAGGCGTTCCTGCACCCGCCAGTGAGTCATCGCCGCTCGTCCCCCCTTCTCTACAGGTACAACAGCCATTTTTTTGCGATCGCCTGAATGACGACCGATAGGCTGGTCAATCGTGCCGCCCTCAGCGCGGGGAGAACCGTAGACGACGCCCAAATATTCCCGGCGTGCGGTTTTAGCTTTTAGTTGAGCTTGCAAGTGTTGGTGGGCTTGGTCGGTTTTAGCAACAACCATTGCCCCTGTCGTATCCTTGTCAAGACGATGGACAATTCCCGGACGTTGCACCCCGCCAATTTCCGCGAGAGGACAGTGGGCCAAAAGAGCGTTGACGAGAGTGCCTGCTTCGTGTCCTGCGGCTGGATGAACGACTAAACCCGCCGGTTTGTTGATGATAATTAGGGAATCATCTTCATAAAGAACATCTAAAGGGATTTCTTCTGGTTGCAGGTCTAGCGATCGCACTTCTGGAATCGTTAAAGATAGGCGATCGCCCATTTGCATGGTTGCTTTCTTGGACGTGCAGACGGTGCCGTTCAGTAGCACGTTGCCGTCTTCAATTAGTTTCTGGATGCGTGAACGGGATAAATCTGGTAGTTGTTGGGAAAGATAGCGGTCAATGCGACTGCCTGTTTCTTGAACTTCGAGAGAGATTGAATGGGGGGAATTCACGAATTCACTGTTTAAGTTGGAAACGAACCGCAGAGGACGCAGAGGACGCGGAGGAAGAGAAACAGGAACAAAGATTAGTGAGGGCGGCGCGATCGCATTTTGGTACGAGTGGGAAGACTTGTTTCTTAAGAGTAGCAGTGTAATTACTGCATCCTAGCCGAAACAAATTTACTTTATTTTCCTAATTTCCACTCTTCCGCGCCTGGTAATTTACTCAATTCCTCACTAATAATGTCGCGCAATGCCTTGGCTGAATTGGAATAGGTCAAGCTTAGAAGTTTATTTGCTGCGACACTTATCTCCGTTCTGCTTACCATATCTTGTAGTTGAAATGGGGTATAATTCCCATTTAAAACTTCCACACTTGCCGCGAATATAGCATCTTCAAAAGAATTTTCCAGGTAAGATTCCCATTCATCCTGGTTAATATAGAAGGAAGTTTTATTTTCTTTAATATTTAAAGCTTGAATTTTTAGAAGCGAATCTCGAATAGAAACTGCCCAAGAATTAGTTAAACGCTGCTCAATTTTATTCTTTATCAAGTGAACTAGCATTCTACTGAGAAAGCTCTCAATATTCTGCAAAATAGCTTTTTTACTCATCCCTTCCAAATCATCCACCAGGGACAAAGCATCTTCGTATCTTCCTTCCAGAATGGAAGCTTTTAAGTCGGTGAGTTCTTGAGTCATTGTCAACTGACCTCACTTTTACATCGCAAAATTATGTGGTACGCGGGTATAGACTAGGCTATTGACTATCAGAAGGATGCGATCGCTCTCGGCACTTTTCTGAGAGCGATCGCATCCTTACTTATACACAAAATCCTCCTAAGTTCGAGGAACTTTCACTCTAGTTTTAGGCAGATTGCTGCTTTGTTGAGGAATCTGTTGTTGCAGAAATGGTTTAACCCTCTCAGGTGAACTTGACCCTCGATAAGCGCCACAATAATACATACTTAGAACCGCTTTGAATGCCCAGTGATTCGACGGCACATCTGAGAAAGGATTGGGTAAAGTATCGGCTTGGTCTTGGGCGCAGGCTTCCAAAACTGGATCTGAAGTCGGTTGCGCTGGAGATGAGGGCGTTGTTGGGCTGAGTGGTTCGGGATCTTGCGCTTTAGCGGGAGCCACAAAGCCAATAGTGGCAAGGAGTATAGCTGTTGCGATTTTGAGTTTCATGGTTTGCGAGGAACAACTGTACGGGCAACTTTCTCTTAAAGTTGCCCCTCCTCAAAACTAACAATTACTGGCGTTACATTGGCGGTTCCAATTTGTGGATAAACCCTAATTTCTCATCCAAAGGCTTTGTGACTGAAAGCCTTTTAGCTACAGCGTTCGGCGCACCAGATCGGCTAAACGTTCGGCACTGTCAGGAACTGCTAGCGTAGCAGCCTTTTGAGCCATTTGTTGTAGCTGTTCGGGCGACTGCAATAAATTCAATACCTTACTTTCTAGTAACTGAGGCGTCAGCTCTGACTGCCGGAATACCAAACCAGCGCCTGCTGAGTTAAAAATTGCCCCATTGTAGACTTGATGATCTTCAGCGGCGAAGGGATAGGGAATAAGAATCGCTGGGGTTTGCGTAACCGCAAGTTCGGTTAATGTCCCAGCGCCAGCGCGGCTAATTGCCAGGTTCGTCCGTTGCAAAAGTGCCGCCATATTGTCATAAAACGGCATGGAAAGATACTGAGGATGCTGGAAACTTTGGGCATCAGGGTCATTATCCCCCGTCAGATGGACAATCCAGGCACCGGCATTCAACCACGCTGGGGCGCACTCGCGGACGATTTGATTGACGGCAACAGCGCCCTGAGAGCCACCGACGACCGCTATTAAGGGCACGTCTTCAGGAATCGGTAACTCCAGCTTTTGGGGGGCACGAAACTGGGCGCGAACCGGGGTGCCAGTGTAGGCGGTTCCAGCGCGGGGTAGGTAATGCGCTCCATATTCAAACCCCAGTGCCACGCTATTACACCACGGACTCAACCAGCGAGTCACTTTGCCGGGGAGGGCATTGGATTCGTGCATAATCACGGGGATTCCAATGGAGCGCGCGGCAATAATCGCTGGTGCAGCAATGTAACCCCCTGTGCTGAATACACCCTGAAAATTCTTGTCTTTAAGTAGCTGGCGTACCTGCCGGATGGAACCCGTCAGTCGCAGCAGAATGCCCAATGTCCCCAGTCCAAACCCTTGTTGAAACCCTTCCACCTCAATAGTGTTGAGGGGATATTGAGCCGGAACTAACTGGGTTTCCAGGCGGTTCGGTACACCCAGCCACTCAATTTCATAGTCTGGCAGTTTCTCGGCTAGCGCGATCGCGGGAAATAAATGTCCCCCAGTACCACTCGCTGCAATTAACAATCGTTTCGGTTCATTTGCCAAAGTTTCTATCTCCTACTGGCTGTCCTGGCTCGGATAAGATTAAAAATCAGTTATAAATTAGCCAATAGAGCATCCAGGATTTCTACTCTTTAGCACGTCTGTTGCTCAACACGGTTTTCTTTATCCAATTATTCAAACACGTCTGTGATGCGTAACCAGATAACTCCGTCTGTCAGCTTGTTCCAGTCTCTCATCAAGCAAAAGTCGAAAATTTTTGCCTTGATAATTTTTACGCTTTCCCTGCTTCATCCAAACACTGTTCGGGCAGCGAGTCCAGAAACAGCACCCGCCGAGCTAAAAAATTCTCTCACGCAAATTGATGCAGCTGCCAATCGTCAGGATGTCAATACGGTGATGCAGTTCTATAGCCAGAATTTTACCCATTCTGATGGCTTAAATCGTCAGAGCCTGCAACAGACTTTAACTCAACTCTGGAAGCGCTACCCAAACCTGAATTATCGTACAGAACTCAAATCTTGGGAAAAGGAAGGCGATGCGCTTGTTGTGGAGACGGTGACTCAGATTACTGGCACCCAGCGAATGGATGGCAAAAATATGAAGTTTGAGTCCGCCTTGCGATCGCGTCAGCGCTTTCAAGGTCAAAAAATTGTCCAGCAGGAGATTCTGGGAGAACGCACTCAGACGACCGCAGGCGTAAAGCCTCCCACGGTGGACATGAAGTTACCAGAAGAGGTTCGCATTGGTCAATCCTATAGCCTTGATGCAGTCGTCCAAGAACCCCTAGGCGACGATTTGATGTTGGGAGCAGCAGTGGAAGAACCCGTGCGGGGCGATCGCTTTGCCAAACCCGCGCCGGTGGATCTGGAGTTACTGTCATCAGGTGGAATTTTTAAGGTAGGTCGCGCTCCTCTGACAAAAGGGAATTATTGGGTATCAACGGTTGTAATCCGCGAACAAGGCATGACAACCGTTACTCAGCGTCTGCGGGTTGTAGACGGCGGTCGCCCTTCTAAATAGTTTTGAGTTTTGAGTTTTGAGTTTTTAATTAAATTAAAAATTCAGAACTCAATCTTCAGAATTTATAGCAATTTTGTTTGATTTGCAAACAATATTTTTACAGACTACAAAGAACGCGAATAAAAAAAAATAGGATTTTACGAATCACTTAGATTGCTATAGACTTTAGTTAAAGCAAATGATTTCTATCAAAGACAAAATTGTTGTAATTACTGGTGCGAGTAGTGGAATTGGTGCTGCCTGTGCCAAGATGTTTGCCCAAGCGGGTGCCCAACTGATCTTAGTGGCTCGACGCCAAGAGCGGTTGCAGAAACTCGCAGATGAACTCAGCAAAGAATTTTCTTGCCAGTTGCATCTGTTAGCAGTAGATGTACGCGATCGCGCTTCTGTTGAATCCGCCTTTTCTTCTCTCCCAGAGGCTTGGTCTGAGGTCGATATCTTAATTAACAATGCTGGTCTTAGCCGGGGGTTAAATAAACTCCACGAAGGCAGCATTCAAGACTGGGAAGAAATGATCGATACCAATATTAAAGGCTTACTTTATTGCACCCGCTATTTAGTGCCAGGAATGGTAAAGCGGGGTAAAGGCCATGTGGTGAATCTTGGCTCGATTGCCGGTCATCAAACCTATCCTGGTGGCAATGTCTACTGTGCTTCTAAAGCCGCTGTGAAATCTATTTCCGAAGGTTTAAAGCAAGACCTCCTAGGAACACCTGTGCGAGTGACTTCTGTAGATCCTGGACTAGTAGAAACGGAATTTAGTCAAGTGCGATTTCATGGAGATAGCGATCGCGCTCAAAAAGTTTACCAAGGTTTAACCCCTCTAACCCCAGAAGATATTGCGGATGTAATATTTTTCTGTGTCACCAGACCAGCTCACGTTAATATCAGCGAACTACTTTTAGTCCCCACCGATCAAGCCACTGCTACCCAAGTTCACCGACGAAATTAATTTCGTCTTTTTAAACACAAAGGTTCCCAAAGAGCTATCTTTCCTCGGCGAACCTTTGCGTAAACCTTCGCGTACCTTTGCGTTTAAACTTCCACCGTTTCTTTACTCTTCAGTGGCACGTAATAATCGCCGTTAGCGTCAACTCCTACCTTCCCAATTACCTCGTCGCCGGTAATCAATCTTGCCCCACGTTTGCGAGTCCAATAATTCCAACCCCACTGGAGCATGACGATGAGTTTATTATCAAACTCAATTAAGAAGTAAATGTGAACAAATACCCAGGTGAGCCAAGCGAGCAAACCGGAAAACTTCACATAACCCAAATCGACTACCGCAGCATTCCGCCCGATAACAGCCATACTGCCTCGGTCAATATATTGGAAAGGTGCCATACTGTAACCGGCAATCCGCTGTCTGATCAGGTTAGCAACATATTCCCCTTCTTGCATCGCCACGGGTGCAACACCTGGTAGTGGTTTCTCATTTTGATGAGAAAAACTTGCCAAGTCACCGACCACAAAGATATTAGGATGTCCTGCTATACTCAGGTCGGATTCAACGATAACCCGCCCCACCCGGTCAATTGCAGCGCCGGTGCGTTCTGCCAGAACTTTTCCCATTGGTGAAGCTTTGATTCCAGCTGCCCATAAGGTTGTTCTCGCTGGAATTTGTTCGATTTTATCGCCTTGTTTTGTGGTGATAATATTCTCTGCAATATTCGTCACCAGCGTCTTTGTCTGCACAGTGACACCTAAGCGCTGAAGAGAGGCTTCTGCTTTTGCAGATAACTCTGGTGTGTAGGGAGGTAGGATGCGATCCATCCCTTCCAGTAACAAAATTTTGGCTTCAGAAGTGTCAATGTTGCGGAAATCTCGCTTTAGGGTGCTGTAAGCGAGTTCTGCGATCGCTCCCGCTAATTCTACCCCCGTCGGCCCTCCGCCGATGATCGCAAACGTCAACCAGGCACGCCGTTTTTCGGGATCGGTTTCCTTTTCTGCCGCTTCAAACGCCATAAAAATGCGACGCCGCATTTCCAGCGCATCTTCAACGGTTTTCAATCCTGGCGCTACAGTTGCCCATTGGTCATTGCCAAAGTAAAAATGGCTCACACCTGTAGCAACGATTAACGTGTCGTAGATCAGTTCTTCGCCAGCGAGGATGACTTTTCGCTGTTGTGGATCGATATCCTTTACCTCTCCCATCAGCACTTTAGTATTTTTGCTCTCGCTGAGTACCGCACGCAGAGGAGATGAAATATCTGCTGGGGATAGCGTTCCGGTAGCGACTTGATAAAGGAGTGGCTGAAACAAATGAAAGTTACGTTTATCGACCAGTGTCACATGGACAGGTGCGCCGCTCAATGCCTTGGCAGCATAAAGTCCGCCAAAGCCGCCACCGACAATCACAACATGGTGAGGAGACTGATTTTCCACTGCTACTACCATAAAATTGACATCCTTTGTTTTATGTTGCCCGTGGCTACGGTTGAACTAACATTTCTTTACCAACTGGCAAGGCTTCCGTTACAGATGTTCATATTAGCCTAGTGTGCCAGGGTTAAAACAGGCGTAGCGACGGCTACAGGTAGATTGTTGTGCCTGGAAAGTCTGCCATAAGAGGTATTCAGCACACGTTTAAGCCGATGTTTGGGAATGGCGCGATCGCGAAGCGCTGACTTGTCAGTTCGCAATGAGGATGAAAAAAGACGCGATCGCCCTTTTGACTTGCCTTGTTACTCTAAACTCGAATATTCACATTGCCTAAATTACCGATTCATTGCTTCCAAAGGGTTTTCCAAAAATTTCTCCTCATCAATTTTTATGAGTTTAGGAAAGGATTAATCAGCCTTCTGATCGGGCACTCTATGCTTTTTTAAGGCAGAACTTTTTTGTTGCGCTGCGACACGATGGTTAGGTGCGATACAAGGATTACAGTGGAGATGGAGGTATAAGTCCAATGTTTGCAGTTATCACACCAGAGAAAATCCAGTTACCCGCAGGCGCAGTGGTGCGGCTACCCGGTAGTTGGCAGGACTATCAAGCACTAACTGAACAACTAGGCGATCGCTCAATACCGCGCATTAAGTATCGACCCGGAGAGATTCTGTTAATGTCACCGCTACCCCGACACGGACGCGAAGCCCACGTTATTGCAATGGTCGTAATAGCTCTCCTAGACCATTTAGGGCGGGACTACGAAGCGTTTACCCCAATCACAATGGAACTGCCAGAGATTAGCGGCATTGAACCGGACTACTGCTTCTATATCGATAATTGGGCAGCAGTTGCAGGCAAAGACCGCATCAATTGGGAAATAGAGCCATCGCCCGATTTGGTAATTGAGATAGATGTAACCAGCTACACGGATGTAAATGACTACCTGCCCTATCGAGTGCCGGAAGTTTGGTTGTATAAAAAGAACCAACTTAAGATTTACCAATTGCAGAGCGATCGCTACACGATTGTAACCAGTAGCCGTTTTTTTCCCAATATTAATGCTTTAGCATTCATCACCGAGTGTTTCCGAATTGCCTCCGAGCGCAATACCAGCGTTGCGATTCGGGAGTTACGACAAAAATTAGTAAGTGAGAATTAAATCCGAAAAATACAGAAGATGATAGTGCGATCGCAATCGGGAATCGCTGGTGAACAGAGTTGTTAAAGTTAGTGGCTCTTGTGATAAATCTATGGTTGGCGTCGTAAAGATACCAAGCAAGTCGAGCAACTTCTAGAAAAGCTTAACCGATGCAGAACACCTGCCTCAATGCGATTTTAGGCAGTATTACCTTTGAGACAAAGCTCCAAAGCACGACGGATATATGCTTGAAATGTCTCATCAGTTGGCTGAAAGACCATCGCATATAACATTGCTCCGCTCATCAGGTCGAAGACTAAATCGGGTTCTATATCTGTGTGAATTTCATTTCTAGCCTTAGCACGTTCCAGCACGACTCCAAAGGCTTGCCGTCGCGGTTGTAGGTATTTTTTCCAGTAGACCTGGGCAAAAGTCGGACTGCTAGACGCTGTACTAATAATTAGGGCAACAGTTTGACGACCTAAGGGGCTGAGTACCATTTTCCCTGCATTCTCAATGAGGATATCAATATCTCCCCAGAGGCTGCCTGTGTCTAGTATCAATATTTCCTCTCTGAGGCTTTCAATCGCGTCTGCAGCCAGTTCTTCTTTAGAACTGTACCGCCGATAAATGGTAGTTTTGCCCACTTTAGCGCGTGCAGCGATCGCTTCGATGCTCATAGCTTGATATCCCATTTCTGCTAGCAGCTCAAGAGTTGCTTGTAGAATCGCTTGATGAGATTTTTCGCTACGTGGGCGTCCAGGCGGGCTTTTGATAGGTTTACTCATAAACTCATCTTCGCCCAAACAACGTTCATCAAGGGCAATTTGCTGCAAGCGTTCTCAAAGAATTGTCAATGGGGAGTTGCGTTAGATGCAATCAGTCTTGTTTCTTAATATGCTCCCACTCCTCCCGCAATATTCCCATGCACAGCGTATCAATATAGCTGCCGTTATACCACTCGTGACCCCGGAGGCGACCTTCTTCCACAAATCCACAGGATTGATAACAGCGAATCGCGCGTTCATTCCTTGAGTTTGTCCTTAACCAAACTCGATGTAGATTCCAGTATCGAAACGCATAATTCAGCAGCAATGCGATCGCTTCACGACCGTAGCCACGTCCCCAATATTCCTTATCCCCAATTGCAATGCCTAATTCGCAGACACGCGCCACCCCCTGAAATATATCAAAACCAACCAAGCCGCACTGCCCAATGAACTTGCCATCTGCCTCGATCGCAAACCAGGTGCCATCTCGTCCACCTTTGGCGGCATTTTGATCAAACTCTGCTTGCAGTCGTTCCAGGGATTGGGGTATCGGTGGATCGCCTCCACCTGCCAATTCAACGGCTAAATCATTGTTAAACTCGCACAGTTTCGGTAGATCGTCTCGCCGTATACCCCGTAGCGTTACTCGTTCTCCCTTCAACATCGCTGATTGTCCTTGATTTTATGTCTGTACTCATCCATATCAAGTTTGTCAGGAGGCGGTAATGATTCATACAAAAGAAGAAAACAAGTTGGGAGTTGGAATAGCCTGGTGAATTTTAAAAGCTGTGGCTCTGTCTAAAATGTCCTGCTACCCTAAGGCAGCTCCTCTTGACACTCCCTATTGCAATTACGATACTTAATCGTATCGATATTAATCCGAGCCTTTTGCTGTGGAGCCAAGAGGAAACAATGACAACGACCAAACAAGCGCGATCGCGAGTTGGGGCTAAAAGAACTGTTGGATTTTCTAAAATTGGGATAACTATTTCTAAGTTGCGATAGCCCTTTCCTAGGGCGTATTTAAGTTGCAATCTTTCATAACATGGTCAAGCGCTTTTACCATCAGATCAGTAATATCCAAATCTGTACAAGTCCTACCTATATACTGATTTACTAAACTTGAAAAGCCATATTCAAAAAGCTTGGTACGTGCCCTATCTGGATCTATAGGCACTCCTAAAATTTTGCTTAAATTCGAGATAAATTCCAGAAACAAGTTCACATACTCTTCTATCGCTGTTTCATTGATTCGAGGAGGCTTTTCGTTAACTGCTTTGATTCCTTCAATTAAACGAGCTGTAATAGCGTCAATTGGATAATAAAGTGTCACAAGAACTCTAAGCTCATTGTAAAAGAACTGCTCCATTTTAGGGAGAGATGCAAAATATTGCACGCCTAATAATGGTAGAGAGAATTGCTTTGAGTCAAATTCAGCAAACAGTGCTTGAGGAGGTTTTTTAGAACCATGTGTATCTTCAGCAACATATAAGATCGCATCTGGCCCAGAATAGTTTTGAGCAATGACAACTGTCCTCTTGACTCGATGAAGGATAGTCAACACACCAATGACCATCTTCAGATGAGAACACCAATAAACCTCTACTGAGTTATGGTGAACACCTAACCCCAATTTGCTTGCCGCATGTTCAGCTATAGAGAAAAGTTGCTCGACATTGACTGCAAAAAACCTCCAATCACCTTGATCATATCGTGCAAATTGTTGAGCAGGTTTAGTCAAATCACTAGAAACCCACTCTGGTAAATAAAATTTGAGGCACTTGAGGATTGTATGAGCCGATGAACGATACTGCTCCCGAAGATTTAGCCTAGAAGAAAATTGCTGAGGCCTAGCATCTAGCGCATATGGAGTTGCCTGCTTAATTAATTCCTTGAAATATTTCTGTTCTTCTGCTGATGGTAATCTTCCTAGCCAAGTAGCCATACCGCCTTCTTCTATCCAATGTTTGGCTTGACTCCTAGAGTTAAAGACGAGGTGTGGATTAACCGTCCCATCAGACTGGATTTCATCTTCAATGATTGCTTGCTTAAGTTTAAGCATTCCTCCTTTTTCTAAAAAATAATCTCCTTTTAAGATAATTTTTGGTACATCTTTATGACGTTCTCCTTTAAATGACCAAGCATTCATTACAGCCTCAATATAAACAGAAAAAGCCGGGTCTGTTTGTGTTGAGAAGCTAATATTACACTCGTTACAAATCAAGTCTCCTGTTTTGTGTGAGCCGCCCCAAGATGAATTAAAAATATGTTCTTTTGCTGTGGCTGGTAGAGAATTCCCACAGTAGAAGCAAGTTTTCAATTCTGATACCCGTATGGGCAATTTTTCAAAGCGAGTAAACATTAAATTTACTTTAATCACTACCAAATTTTTACCATACTACATAAGTAAGACAATCAGCAGGAACTGGTGTCTGGTTAATTGAGAATGAGAGTTTGTAGTTCATTGTCTACAGAAGTATCGTCAGAGTCAGGCAATTCTGCACTAGACGGCAGATTATGCAGCAGGTTGCCGTCTAACATAGTGACTTTCTGTGGCATTTACTGTATGGATCTTACCTTTGTCAGGGAGGAGGAAGCGATCGCATCATCCTTGAAAATCCGCAAGCCCTTCACCCTATCTCCACACTCCCCGCGATAGATGTTTGACGATAATCAATCAACACAATCTAAAGTCAGCCTGTTTTGTCCCAGCAAGTCTGATAATTTAATTAGGTTAAATTAAGATGCCTTGCCGTGTCAGCCTGTCGCACCTTTGGTGTGCTTACGAGCTTGGGCAGGCTTGGTTTGTGTAGCCACAGGCTAAAGCCTGTGGGTATATCCCTAGGCAGGATTGGTGAGAGAATTATGGCGTTAATTGTCCAGAAATACGGTGGCACTTCAGTTGGTTCGGTGGAACGCATTCAGGCAGTCGCTCAGCGGGTTTTAAAAACAGCCCAGATGGGCAACTCGCTGGTTGTCGTAGTTTCGGCAATGGGGAAGACGACTGATGGATTGGTGAAATTAGCCAACCAAATCTCTACAAATCCCTCTCGTCGGGAAATGGATATGCTGCTCTCTACTGGCGAGCAAGTCTCAATCGCCTTGCTGAGTATGGCATTGCAGGAATTGGGACAGCCAGCGGTTTCTCTCACTGGCGCACAGGTTGGAATTGTTACCGAAGCCGAACACACCCGCGCCCGGATTCTGCATATCCAGACACATCGGGTGGAACGTCACTTAGACGCGGGTAAGGTGGTTGTGGTGGCGGGTTTCCAAGGCATCACTAGTACCGAAGAGTTGGAAATTACCACCTTGGGGCGCGGCGGTTCCGATACTTCGGCGGTAGCACTAGCGGCAGCTTTACGAGCAAGCTGTTGCGAAATCTACACCGATGTGCCAGGAATTTTTACGACCGATCCCCGGTTAGTGCCAGAAGCCCAGCTGATGGAGGAGATTACCTCCGATGAAATGCTTGAGTTAGCCAGCTTAGGGGCAAAGGTGCTGCATCCTCGCGCTGTGGAAATTGCCCGGAATTATGGCGTAGAGTTGGTGGTGCGTTCTAGCTGGACGGACGATCCGGGGACTAGGGTGATTTCTCCAATGCCTAAGCCGCGATCGCTCCAAGATTTAGAAATTGCCCGTCCTGTCGATGGGGTAGAATTTGATACCGACCAAGGGAAAATTGCGCTGTTGCGGGTGCCAGATCGTCCAGGCGTGGCGGCGCGGCTATTTGGTGAAATTGCCCATCAAGCCTTAGATATCGACTTAATTATCCAGTCGATTCACGAAGGCAATACCAACGATATTGCATTTACAGTTAGCAAAAACGTTATCAATCGGGCAGAAGCTGTAGCCGCAGCGATCGCGCCCGCCCTCCGCAGCTCAAACAACCCAGAAGACGGAGAAGCCGAGGTGATGGTAGACAGGCAAATTGCCAAAGTCTCGATCGCGGGTGCGGGAATGATTGGGCGTCCGGGTGTAGCAGCGCAGATGTTCGCTACGCTTTCTAGTGCTGGGATCAATATTCAGATGATTTCCACCTCGGAAGTGAAAGTTAGTTGCGTCATTGATGCGGATGATTGCGATCGCGCGATCGCTCTTTTGTGCCAAACCTTCGAGGTCAACCATTCCCCACTCCACCAAAACAGAATTGTAGAAAGTAGTGTAGAACAACAGGGCAAAATTTCTCAGTCCTCAGCCCTGAGTCCTCAGCACTCCGCTCCCCCCGTGCGCGGTGTTGCCCTTGATTTCAATCAAGCGCGTCTCGCCATTCGTCATATCCCCGATCGTCCAGGGATGGCAGCTCAAGTGTTTGGACTCTTAGCCGAGAAAAATATCAGCGTGGATATGATTATCCAATCCCAACGCTGTCGCGTGGTGAATGGGATCGGGACCCGCGATATTGCCTTCACCGTCGCCCAAGCAGATGCAGCAGAAGCGAAAGCAGCACTCGAAAAACTCGCACCATCCTTAGGCTGCGGTGAAGTTTTAGTGGATACAGCGATCGCTAAAGTAAGTATCGTCGGTTCCGGTATGGTCGGGCAACCCGGTGTCGCCGCCCAAATGTTTGAAGCGCTTTCCCAACACCAAATCAATATTCAGATGATTACAACTTCTGAAATAAAAATCAGCTGCGTCGTAGCAGAAAATCAGGGCGTCACCGCCTTACAAGCCATCCACGCCGCTTTTGGACTTGCCGGTAGCCAAAAAATTCAAGTTCCCGCTTAAAGTTCTTGCAACTTTTTCATCGCTCCCTGGAAAAAGGGAGCGATGAGGGATCTCCAGCCGAAAAACTGACCAGCAAAAAGCCCGGTTTCTATCAGAAACCGGGCTTTTAAAGTTATTGGTTAGTTTACGCTAATTGATGCCTACCCTTCGATCGACTCTTTACGCAATTGCTGTTGGCTGACCAATCACGACACTGGTAATAAAGCTGCTGACAGCGGCGAGAGCGATCGCACCGATGACCGCACTCCAAATCCCTTTTTCCAAACGAAAGCCTGTAATCAATCTCGCGGCTATTGTCAGTGCAATGACATTGAGGACAAAAGAGAATAAACCCAAAGTCAAAAGCTTTGCAAAAAATCCGTAGATGCCAAATGTTAGCGTATTCGGCAAGGTAAAAAATACAAAGCTAATCGCTGCATTTAAAATCCCAAAAACGGCTGCCGAAATATAACCAATTCCTGGGTTATCAATCTCAACTCCGAGTGGCAGCTTGCTAATAATTAACAAACTGGCGGCTGTTACCAACCAGGTAATCAGCACATCAATTAAATCCATATTTATAAACCTCCTATCCAGAAGTTGAGGCGTGAAAAAATCTTTTGATTATCCCTACCTTAAACAAACAATCGCGCCTCGACCTCTGTAAATTGACAGAATTGTCCCTACCTCTTGGGAGCAGAATCAGTCCCTTGGGGAGCCGGAACAGTCGGTGTCACGGGTACAGTACCGGGAATCGTAGTACCGGGAATCGTGGGATTAATCTCTGGTTGTCCCGGAGCCACCGGCAATTGCGGCTGACCCAGATTGTATGGATTGGCTGATGGACTGGGTGGCGCATAAGGATTATAAGGTTGGATAGGAGCGTTGCCGGAATAGGGCGCTAAACCGGGACTAGGAGCCGTAGGAACCTGCGTATTAGAGCCAGCCGCCGCATCACCGGAACCGGGTAGAGTCGCTAAAGACACGCGATCGCCTCCAACATCTCGCAGCAAATCCAAAACCTGGATGACATCGTTGTAACTTGCAGTCCGAGAAGCGTACAGCACCATCAATCCATTTGGATTTGTCGAGCGGTAATTCTGCAAAGATTGAGTCAGCTGATCTTTTGAATTAATCTGCTGTTGCTCCACGTAAATTTGACCAAAATCATCCAAGCTCACCATCAACATCTCTCGCATCTGCGGAGTGCCGCTACTAGCTTTGGGCAAATCCACGCTGATTGCTTGCTGACGAGTGAGTTGCAAAGCTGCCAACAGAAAGAACGTCAGGATACAGAAGATGACATCAATCAGGGGAATAATCTCAATTCGGGCGTCATCACCCGGAGTATCCAAGTTAATCTTCATAAGTTTAAACAACAGGGGAATTTAAAAAGTCATGAGTCCTTAGTCCCTAATTCTTCGCTCCTGACTAATAACCCATGACGAATGACCAATCACGAATGGCTTCTAGGGTTCAGCCGTATCTGAAGTTTCTACTCTCGCCTTCATCGGATGACGATCAATACCAAGTTTGGGCCATTCCTGTCGGTACATTAACTCCAGCTCATTTCCCGCTTTACGGAAAATTTTGACTTGGTTAAACAAAAAACCTTGAAACAGCCGATAGAAGACAAGGCTGGTAATTGCTACTATCAGCCCAGCCGCCGTACTGATCAGAGATTCGCTAATCCCTAAAGTCACTCCAGCGGTTGAAGACGTTCCGAGATCGCCAAGGCGAATACCACTCAGGGATCTGATCAATCCCAACACGGTTCCCAACAATCCTAGTAGAGGCCCGAGGGCAATCACTGCTTCTAAAATTTTGTCGCCTTGGCGCATCGAAGCTAATTCCTCGTCTGCGGCTGCCTCCAGTGCAAGCCTAAACAATTCTGGATCGGCGTTAGAGAGTCGTAAGGGAGCATACAGATAACGCCCTATCGGCTGTTTTCTAGATTGGTGAGCAATCTCAGTGGCAACTTCCCAGTTGCGAGTTGCTGCTTCCAGCACGCGATTTACAGTTTCTCTTTCTTTGGTCAAGATTCTTGCCCAAAACCACAAGCGCTCAAAAATAGTGCCCAAAGACAGCAGCGATAAAGCTAGCAGAGGCCACATTACAGGCCCACCCTTCTCAATCAGTTCTGGAAAAGTCACGGTCGATTCTTTCCTCCTACACTCCCCAAGCTTTTAATTTTCTTTAACAACTTGAAGCCATTCCAATTTTAGACAAGCATTGTCATTCAGACTGAACTAAAGGGCGAGGTTCTCCCGCTATTGTCGAATCTTCTAGTCAAACTTCGGGTGGATATCCACACCTACATAATGCTGGTAGATTTGTCAATATTAAAAATAGCTAGAGGATTCAATAATGAATAATTTTTCAATCCAATCAATTTACAACTGGTATCGCAACTCGATCCGTAATCCCAAGTATCGTTGGTGGGTGATTCTAGGGTCATTACTTTATCTTTTCAGCCCGATTGATATTGCCCCGGATTTCATACCCATCATCGGATGGATTGACGATGGTGTGATTCTGACGCTCCTGGTTGCTGAAGTTTCCCAAATGCTATCTCAGCGCCTCAAGTCTCGTGACGAGCAAGCGGTCTCTGAAGCGGATGTTGCAGGTGTTGGGTCAACTTCCAATTCAGACACGGTTGATGTAAAGGCTGTTCCCCTCAAGTAGTGTGCGTCACAACAATAATATTAATAACCCCTCCCAGTGTTGCAGCCATATTCCGCAGGCTTCTGGAGAGGGGTCTTTGTTTGTAGTAGTCGCACCCAAAAGTAATGACTTTTGAGAGACGGATGATCTACGTCTATACAAGAGCCAGGGCGAACGAGGGGACTTGAACCCCCGAGTGGTGGAACCACAATCCACTGCCTTAACCACTTGGCTACGCTCGCCATTTCAGATTTTTAATATAGCATTGTGCTTGCCAGTTGATCCAGTCTTTCGTCAGTTAACCTGGAACTCAGACGGCGATCGCCGTAGTCAAAGGCTACAAAAGAATGGTTTTAATATCCCATGAAGGGTTTACAGGTTATTACAACGATTGCGGGAGTCGCTTTGGCTGGACTGGGTGTAGCGATGGCGCTGACGAATCCCACTCAGGAGGAGTACGAAGAATTTGCCTTACAGCAACTAACGGTGTACATAAAAGACAATGTTTGTGAAAAGGCTCCAGAAAACTTTGAGAATTTTTTGAAGCGTCAATGTATGTTATTAGTTGAGACGGGCAGCCCGCAGGTGAAGCGGCTGATTGCTGAAACGACAGAGCGGCAAAATTTTATCTTTTTTAGCATTTATCGCACCGATTTGTCGGTTAGTTCGTTCCTGCCTTCTTATCATTTTGAGTCGGTAGGAGCTTTCGACAATGTCTATATTTATCAAGCAGAGAAGCAATAATCTTGTTAGCAAAGAATTATTGTTTCAAGCTGCGCGATCGCTTCTAAAGTGCTGAGAAACGGGTAAAGCCGCCAGTTAACCACACTCAGCTTTATAACAGATACACCCTATGGTCATCTCTCCAATTGAGGATATCTTGGAGATGAATATCAACAGGGAGTGCGATCGCGGCTGCCATGATCTATTGTGTTAGCGCTGGATGTCAAAGACCCCAAAATCCTTCTGACCAAAGATTTTGCCTGTGTTGTGGGCAAGCATTATTGCTGAAAGACCCCTATCGCCCAGTTAAACCAATCGGCAAAGGCGGCATGGGAAGAACTTTTTTGGCGGTGGATGAGCATATTCCCTCCAAAACCAAGTGTGTTATTAAGCAACTCTGCTTCCCACAGCAAGAGCCGACCAGTTTTAGAAAGGTCGTTTCCTTATTTCGTCAGGAAGCGATACACCTCAATGAACTAGGGAAACATCCGCAAATTCCCTCCCTCTTCGCCCACTTTGAACAGCAGCAGCAGCTGTATTTAGTGCAGGAGTTGATTTGCGGGCACACTCTAGCGGAGGAATTGCAGCAACGGGACATTTATAACGAAACGCAGATTTGGGAATTTTTGCAGGATTTGTTGCCAGTTTTGCAATATATCCACGAACATCGGGTGATTCACCGAGATATTAAGCCAGCGAATATTATCCGACGCACCCTCTCAACCTCCTCTTACCCAGGAGAAAGGGAAGGTCAGTTGATCTTGATTGATTTTGGAATTGCCAAGCTATTCACAGACACTGCTGTGTTCAACACCGGCACGATCGTTGGTAGCCCGGATTATATGGCACCCGAACAAACGCGAGGCAAAGCCCTGCCCTCCAGCGACCTCTACAGTTTGGGCGTCACTTGTATCTACTTGCTCACAGGCGTTTCGCCCCTGAATATGTATGACATTATGAATAACGGGTGGGCGTGGCGCAATTTTTTACCCAAGGAGAGAAAAGTTAGCGATCGCCTGGGTCAAATTTTGGATCGGCTGCTACAAAATAACATTAAAGATCGTTACCCAGACGCTGCCTCTGCCTTGCAAGCGGTACAGCAAAATTTAAACCCCAGACCTACATCTCCGGTTCCAACTCAATCTCAACGACCGGGTGGTAGTGCCTTGAATTCCGAGGTTGGAGTTGACTATACAAAATTGCGGGATTTACTCGCTAAAAAGAAATGGAAAGAAGCCGATCGGGAAACCTGGGCAGTGATGTGTCTAGTAGTCGGCAAGTCAAGCAATAACTATCTATTCAACAGCGATATTCAAAAGTTTCCTTGCGAGGATTTATGGACGATTGACCAGTTATGGGTAAAGTACAGCCAGGGGCGCTTTGGTTTCAGCGTGCAAAAGCAAATTTTTCTGGAGGTTGGGGGAGAATATAGCAATTTTTGCGATCGCGTTGGCTGGCCTACCCACAACCCGTATATTCCTGACTCTGGTTTGAAATTTAGCGACAAGGCACCCATTGGACATCTACCATCGCGGCGGTGGGCGGGTGGTTATGAATGGTGGCGTCACGCCAGCGCAATGGCTGGAAAACTAGAACAGTGCAGTATTGCTTAGCTTTTGCTGCCTTATCAGCGATTTTCATCCTCGGTTGAGCGATTGGAACGGTTTTAGCTAAAAAATTGCCTCAACTGAGATTTCAATCTTGTTTTTTGTGTCCTCCTCTGGTTATAGAAAAATCTATGAGCTAAGTCTACCCGATGAGGCAGGAATACCTTTGACAGCCGATCTAAAGTATGGGTATATACCTTGATTTGTGAAGGAAAAAGAATCGTTTTTTTTGAATTCCTTTACAAAAAATATTGGCAAGCGCTCAACGATCCGGCAAATAGAGGAAAGGAATCCATTCATGTTTTTCCATAAAAAAGAACCCATTCATACTGTTAATATCACAGAGCCTAATCCACGTTATGCCCAACTGCTACTAGAGCAGTTTGGGGGAGCAACGGGTGAATTGACAGCCGCCTTACAGTATTGGGTGCAGTCATTCCACTGCGAAAATCCTGGTATTCGGGATATGCTCCAAGATATTGCAATCGAAGAGTTCAGCCACCTAGAAATGGTTGGCAAACTGATTGAATCACATACCAAGAATGTCGATCAAACAGAAGCGTACCGGAGTACGCTCTTTGCTGTACGCGGTATGGGACCACACTTTTTAGATAGCCAAGGAAGCGCTTGGACAGCGAACTATATCAATGAAGGTGGGGATGTTGTGCGCGATCTGCGGGCAGATATTGCCGCTGAGGCTGGGGCACGTCAAACCTATGAGGAGCTGATCAAAATGGCTCCGGATCAAGGTACAAAAGACACCTTGGTACATTTGCTGACTCGCGAAATTTCTCATACGAAGATGTTCATGAATGCACTTTCTTCGTTGGGCAAATTAACAGATCCTTTCTTTGGCAATATCCAGCCGGATGAAACGGTCAATCTTTACTTCAACTTGTCTACGAATGGCAAAGATGAGCGCGGGCCTTGGAACTCGGAACCAGATTTTCAGTATGTCGCCGATCCATCTGCTGAAGTTAAACAGTAAATCGTCAGCAGTAGAACTCAATTAAAAAAGATAGAGTCACGGGGAGGTGTAGCCCAGTGGCTCTATTTTTATGAATAAGTTATTAATAATATTAGAAATCCTCTAAGCCTTAGCGGTGCCCAAATGGGTAAACCACCGGGAGAAATTGTCAATTGGAAACGATTGATACAGAAATTGTTGCTGGAAACGATATCAAATTGAATAAAGAAACTGCTCAAAAGCCTGTAGTTACACACTTGCCCAAGTCATCTGCCTATCTACTGGTCTCTCACGGAAGCCGCGACCCTCGCCCTCAAGCCGCTGTAGAACAGCTGGCAGCCCTGATCTACGAGAAGGCACAAAGGTCAGAGATAGCCTGGGTGCAGGCATCTCAACCCGTTCGCCGCTTAGGTGCATCGCCCATGCTAGAGACGCGAAATTTTACGTCTTTACAAGAACCACTGGTGGGTACAGCAGTGCTAGAATTGGCAACCCAGCCGTTGCACGAGCAAATTCGGCAATTTGGCGTTCGCGTAGCGTCTGCGAAGCAGAATCGCGTGGCGTCTATAAAGCAGAATCGCGCTGTTGCATCTGAGTACCATTCTGAGAACCCCTGCATTCAGGTGTTGCCGCTGTTTCTACTGCCGGGAGTTCACGTCATGGAGGATATCCCAGAGGAAGTTGCGATCGCTCAAGTAGCGTTTGGCTCTAAATTCAAACTTGACATTCGTCCTCACTTAGGCACTCACCTTGGCTTGAGTCGTCTGTTAGCCAGTCAATTCGCTTCGATAACAGCAGACGCTCGGATTCTCCTAGCTCACGGAAGCCGCCGTGCTGGGGGAAATCAATCAGTAGAAACCATTGCACGGACTTTGGACGCGGTGCCTGCTTACTGGTCGGTGCCACCCAGCCTAGAGGACAGGGTGAAAGCGTTGGTTGAGGCGGGGAAGGAAAAAATCGCCATCCTGCCTTATTTTCTATTTGCTGGGGGAATTACGGATGCGATCGCTCAAACAGTTGAGCGATTATCCCAGCAGTTTCCATCGGCAAAACTCCAGATGGCTGAACCAATCGGCGCTAGCGCAGAATTAGCGGATTTAATTTGGGATTTGAGAAGTCAATGAACCTCACACTGCCAGAGAACACACAGGTAAACAGGAGAACGTGTTTGGGTAAAGTATATCTAGTGGGTGCAGGGCCAGGAGATCCTGGTTTATTAACCCTCAAAGGAAAAGGGCTGTTGGAGTGTGCCGATGTCGTAGTTTACGACGCTCTGGTGAGTCCCCAAATTTTGGCAATGATTAATCCCCAAGCCGAAAAAATTGACGCTGGAAAGCGGATGGGGCGTCATTCCCTGTTGCAGGAAGAGACGACTCAACTGTTAATTGAAAAAGCCCAAACTGCGGCAATCGTGGTGCGCCTCAAAGGTGGCGATCCCTTTGTGTTTGGTCGGGGCGGCGAAGAGATGGAAGACTTAGTCAATGCGGGAGTGCCCGTGGAAGTAATACCGGGAGTGACATCTGGGATTGCTGCACCCGCTTATGCCGGAATTCCTTTAACTCACCGTGCTTATAGCTCCTCGGTAACATTTGTTACCGGACACGAATCCGCCGGAAAGTATCGACCCGCCGTGAACTGGCAAGCGATCGCCCACGGTTCTGAGACCATTGTCATCTACATGGGCGTTCACAACTTACCTTACATTACGGAACAACTTCAGACAGCAGGCTTAAGCCCAGAGACGCCAGTAGCGTTGGTGCGCTGGGGAACTCGACCGGAACAAGAAGAACTGATCGGCACCTTGGAGACGATTGTGGCGCAAGTCGAGGCGACTGGATTTACAGCACCCGCGATCGCCATTATTGGTGCTGTCGTCAATATGCACCAAATTCTGTCAGGATGTCGTCCACTCAGCTTGAAGATTGAGGGCTGAGGATTGAGGACTGAAGACTGAGGGCTGAGGACTGAGGACTGAGAACTGAGGGCTAAAATCTCAGTAAAAAGCTATAAAAAGCGATCGGTAGTTAATTGGTACGTCTGATTTAAGACCTTTCATACCTTACTCAGCCCGTGCTTCGCACTGCTTTGCTAACAGTCCTCAAACCTCAGTCCTCAGTCCTCAGCACTCAGTCCTCTCTCCTCCCTCAGTCCTCAGTCCTCAGCACTCAGTCCTAATTTATGAGCGTCGAATATTAAAGCAGCACCACTCTTGACGCCGCCAGAGGGTGGCAACAATCCAATCGTGTTGCTCTAAAGTATCGGCAATGGGTTTCGCTTGTTCCAGCAAAACGCCGCTAATAATTCCCCAAGTGCTGGGTTTAGCCATCTCTGTCATCTGCGGGATCAAGTCGATAATCACCTCCGCCAGAATATTGCAAAGAATGCCATCGACCGGCTCATGTAACAATTGCATTAAGCGGTCGATACTGCCTTGCTCCACAATCAACCGATCGGGGCTAATTTTGTTGAGTTCTCGGTTGCTGTGAGTGGCTCGCACCGCCATCGGATCAAGATCTGCGGCATAAACTCTTTCCGCACCTAACAGCATCGCGGCAATCGAGAGAATGCCAGATCCACAACCAATATCTGCCACAACGATATCGGGAGTGCCCAAACCCAATCGCATCTCCAACGCTTCCAGACACAGCTGAGTCGTTTGATGGGTGCCGGTGCCAAAAGCGGCTCCGGGATCGAGGCGCAGGGTAATCCGTTCCGTCTGCTCTGGAGGGGGCAACCAGGCAGGGTAGATTAATAAGCGATCGCCAACTTCTTGCGGTTGCCAGTATTGCTTCCAGCTACTTGCCCAATCTTCCTCATCAATTAAATGCCAATCCATCACCGGCATCGGCATTCCCACATTCAGCGCATCTTGACGCAGCCACAGAGACAGCGCCGCCAAATCTAATAACTGCGCTTGGAGTGCGGATAAATAACCACACACTAGGCGCGAGTGTCCTTTAACCTCAATGGATGTGCCGCGACAGCCAAATTTTTCCAGCCGCCAGAAAATTAAATCTTCTAAGGCTGGGTCGCAGAGAACTTGAATTTCCCACCAGGTGTTTGCCATACATCAGGGCTGAGGGCTGAGGACTAAGGACTGAGGTATGAGGACTGAGGACTGAGGACTGAGGGCTGAGGACTGTTAGCCCAGTGGTGCGAAGCACTGGCTGAGGACTGAGGAAGGTTAGAACGTAGAACTTAGCAATAGAGAGTCAAGAGAAACTAAAAAGAATTTACTCTTTGTGTATCTCTTTTCTTCATCCTCAGTCCTCATACCTCAGTCCTCAGTCCTACATCCTCCATCCTCAGCACTTATAAAGTTACCGTATAGGCATCTCTAATGCCGGGAATCTTGAGAATTTCCGCCAAAATTCCCTCTGGTAGGGGATCGTCCAGGCTTAACACCATTACTGCATCGCCGCGCACGATTTTACGACCCACCTGCATACTGGCAATATTGACATTAAAGCTGCCCAATAGCGAACCAATATTCCCGATAATTCCTGGCATATCGCGGTGCAGCGTAAACAGCATATTAGAAGTGGGGGGGACGTTGATGGGAAAATCATCAATGCTAGTGATCCGAATTTCGTTATCGCCCAATAAAGCACCAGTGACCGAGTGTTCTCCTAGGGAACCCTTTGCCGACAGTTGCAGCGAACCCGAATAATCTCGAATCGAGGCATCCCGCGTTTCAATCACGCGAATTCCCCGCTCCTTTGCCTCAATACTGGCATTCACGTAGTTCACTCGCTCTCTCAACGCTTGAGAGAGCAGCCCTTTCAGCGCTGCCACGATGAGAGGCTGACTTTGATTAGTTGCCAATTCTCCTTGCAAGCTGATATTCAACAACTCAATCCGTCCTCCAGCCAGTTGCCCAACTAGATGACCCAAAGTTTCCGCCAATAGGAGATAAGGTCTGAGTTTTTCCAATACGTCAGGCCGCAACCCAGGAATATTCACGGCTGAACGCGCTGGTAGGCCCAGCAGAACGTCCCGAATCTGCTCGGCAACATCGATGGCAACATTTACCTGCGCTTCTGCTGTAGAAGCTCCCAGGTGGGGAGTGAGGATAAGATTTTTCCCCAGCGATCGCAACTCCGACTCGCCAAGCGGTTCTGTCTCAAAAACGTCCAACGCCGCCCCAGCAATTTTGCCAGCTTTTAACGCCTCCGCCAAGGCTGCCTCATCAATAATGCCACCACGGGCACAATTGATAATCCGAGTCGTGGGTTTCATTTTAGCGATCGCCTCGGCGTTAATCAGATGAGTCGTTTCTGGAGTTTTGGGGATGTGCAGGGTAATGTAATCGGATTCCTGAAACAGCATATCCAGATCGACTAGACGACAACCCAGTTCATCTGCCCGTTCTACCGAGATGAAGGGATCGTAAGCTAGCAGTTTCATCCCCATCGCTTTCGCAACGCTGGCGACATGGGAACCAATTTTCCCTAAACCGACAACTCCCAGCGTTTTCTTGTAAACTTCTGCCCCGATAAAACTCTTGCGATCCCACTGACTGCCTTTCACCGACTGATTGGCTTCGGGGATATAACGGGAGAGCGATAGCATCATTGCCAAAGCGTGTTCTGCCGCTGCAATGGTGTTACCTTCGGGGGAATTGACGACGACAATTCCTTGTCGGGTGGCGGCTGGAACATCGACATTATCGACGCCAACTCCAGCACGACCAATAATTTTTAGCTGGGTGCCCGCTTCGATAATTTCTTTGGTGACATGGGTTCCAGAACGAATCATCAGAGCGTCATACTCTGGCATAATTCGCACCAGTTCTTCTGGAGAAAGACCTGTTTTAATGTCAACTTGGGCAACTTGGGAGAGGATATCTATTCCAACTTGGTCTATGGGATCGGAAACAAGAACCTTGGACATGATGGGCAGGTGAGTCTAAATAAAAATTCCATTACGACACGCACGCACGACCCCTAAAAGGTCAAAACCGCAAGTCGCGCGTTGCGTTGCATCCACTTCGCCAGGATAGCTCCCTTGCGTTACGCGATCGCGTGCCGGTAAAACCTTGGGAGCAAGCTTGCCTGATGGGAGCTGGCTTAGACATCGCGTCTAATCACTCTCCACCACGAACAATACAGGCAGAAGGTCATTTTAACTGTATCAGGTGTCTTTGTACGGCTGGTTGGCTGAAAGTTTTTAACTTTCATTCGCGTGGGCGAAGTGCTTCTTGCCGATGGCGGAAGGAAACAAAACACAGCCAAAGATATCAGCTACCCATCGCACAAATGCGATCGCTTTCGCATATACCGCTCCTAGCGACTTCTCGCGCAAGTGCATCCTAATTACGGTAGAAGATTTGCTGTCCCTTGCACTGCTAGGCTTTAACTAAGGCTATCTCAGCATTTTACGAATCACCATGAATTATCTCGTTGCCGTACTGGCAGACCGCATCCAGGCAGAAGCCGCCTATTCCGCTTTAGAGAAAGAAGGCTTACCGATGAATAAAGTCAGTATCCTAGGCAGAGGATACAAAAGCGCGGATGAATTTGGCTTAATTGACCCCAACGAGCAAGCTAAAAAGCAATCAAAGCTGATGGCTTATTGGCTCATCCCCTTTGGATTTTTCGCTGGAATAGCTTTCAATATCACCACGGGTTTAGACACCTTTGCCTGGGCGGGTCCAATCGGCAATTACCTGATTGCTGGACTTTTAGGTGCCGCCTCCGGTGCGATGGGTAGCGTGTTTGTGGGGGGAGGAGTAGGCTTGGCGCTGGGAAGTGGTGATGCCTTGCCTTACCGCAACCGCCTCAATGCCGGTAAGTATCTGATTGTCGTCAAAGCTTCCGAAACGATCATCCGCCAAGCGACTCGGATTCTCCGTCAGTTTGAACCCGAAAATATCCAAGGCTACGTTGACTCAGAGGGAGTCTAGAAAATAAGCACCTTCCAACCTTTCGAGCTGGCTGGGTCTTCCATCCACGGGCAGAGGAAGTAACAAACATAACATTGTTACTTTAACTACCAGCCTGAGCGCAAGTCACTGGAAGGGGGTTTAGATGCAAATATTGCCAACTTGTTTGGGAGTTGCGCTCGTCGGCTCGATCGTAGTTGATGTGCTTTGGACAACGATCGCCGTCGGCAGTGGTGGGGGGCCGATTACATCTAGATTGTCCAATTGCTTGTGGAAATTGCTTCTCCATCGACATCGCTCCTCTCCCTCTCATCAGATGCTTTCCGTTGCAGGCTACAGCACCATTGGCATTTCTACGCTGCTGTGGATTTTGGCTACATGGGCAGGATGGGTCTTAATTTTTAGCGCCAGCGATCGCTCTTTGGTTTCTGCGGATACAAAGCAGCCTGCTGACATCTGGGAGAAAATTTACTTTACAGGTTATACGTTAGTTACCCTCGGTCTCGGAGACTACCAACCCCAAGGAAAAATTTGGCAACTGGCGACAGCCGCAGCAGCAGCGAATGGGTTTTTCCTGATTACTCTGTCGATTACCTATCTGCTTTCTGTGGTGTCAGCCGGGACTCAGAAGCGACAGTTGGCAACCTACATTTCCTGTCTTGGCTATACTCCTACCGAAATCGTAACTAAAGCTTGGAATGGCAAAGATTTTGGGATGCTGTCTCAGCACTTAGTAGCGATCGCGCCCATGCTAGCCTTATACGGGCAAAGTCATTTTGCTTATCCCGTACTTCATTACTTTCATAGCACCGGGCGGGAGACAGCGGCGGAAGTTAACATGGCTGTCTTGGACGAGGCGCTGACCTTGCTCGAATTTGGAATTAAGCCGGAATATCGACCCGATGCGGTGGCGCTGTACCCGGTGCGGCAAACCCTGTCAGTCTTTCTAGAAACCCTGACTTCTGCTTACATTAAGCCAGCCTCAGACGTGCCACCCCTGGCAGTTCTCGATGAGTTACGTGCGAATGGAATTCCCACTGTTAGCGATGAAGCCTTTGCATTAGAAGTCAGCAACTTGACGAGACGACGACGTTTGCTTCTCGCCTTAGTGAGAAACGACGGGTGGTCGTGGAAGGAGGTCGGGAATCGGTTTGGGTAAAGGGGAATGATTCAGTTTAACCAAGCGCGAGGAGCCGCTAAAAGCAGCATCCGCGAAAGCGATCGCACTCATCGCATTGTCCGTCAGGTTCCGCTCCCAACGATAGAATCAAGAAAGTTTCACCTCAATCTAGCGTCTGCTGTATGTTGCCAAGGGAAGAACTCCTCAAAGGAGTCGAAAATCGAGAGACTGTCGCTCGTGTTATCGATCTAGCGGATCAAGCGATTAAGACGTGGGAAGTAGTCTTTACGGATTTTCTGTCTCCCCCAGAACTAGCTGAAATCCAGCAAGCGTTTAATCGATTAACAGAAGTCCAACTGGTTGCTTGGGGAGGTTATCCACAAGCTGAACGACAGCGGATAGCGATCGCGCGTGCAGAATTGCCCCTCGATTCGTCCCAAGTCTCTATTGCTGCTATCGATATTTCCGGGAATTTTTTGTTTGACCAAGCCACCCACCGAGACTTCCTCGGCGCGATGTTGGGGTGTGGGATCGTGCGAGAAAAGACTGGCGATGTAATTGTGCTGGGAGAGCAAGGAGCGCAGGCGATTGTTGTTCCAGAAATGGTGGAGTTTTTGGGAATGCATCTCAATCAGGTGCGTTCTGTCCCGGTAAAAACTCGGCAAATTGAGTTAAGCGAGTTAAAAATTCGGGAACCGAAAAAGAAAGAATTGACGACGGTTGAGGCTTCTTTGAGGTTGGATGCGATCGCTTCCGCTGGCTTTGGGATGTCTCGCAGCAAAATGGTTGATTTTATTGACGGTGGTGATGTGCGATTGAATTGGAAAGAAGTCACCCAACCAAGTCATCTTCTGAAGTCTGGAGACTTAATTGCGATTCGCGGCAAAGGACGGTTAGAGGTTGGGGAAATTGCTGTCACCAAAAAGGAACGCTACCGCGTGCAGCTAACAAGATTCATGTAAAACTTTCAATTTTGAATCTTTAACTCCAAGAATTATATTTGCGATAGGCAAGATATTAGTTGAACGAAGAGTATTCTTGGTGAAATGCTACCGGTTCAGATGCCCGACTTCTTAGAGAAGTCGGGCATTTCACTTTCAAAAATTATTTAGAGTCGCTATAGATAAAGTGGGAGAGGCTTTGGAAGATGAACACCATCTACAAGCTGAGTAGATGTTATTGCCATCTGAGCAAGTATTCTGGGGAGCCACTGCAACCTGATTTGTGGGATTTTCCAGTCAGATACGGGAACACTAACAGGAGTTGCTGTGTATAGAGTATGTCCCGTCTCAACAATCGCGCCTTTCAAATCCTTCGTGCGGAAGTAAAGAACTGTTCCGCTAACGATCCTTTAAGTCAGACTGAGCAAGAGATTGTCCTAAGACGATTAGAAAGACTTCGGTTGCAAAAAGGCTCGCCAGCGTCTTTGGATGAAATGCGCGAGGCAGTTATAGACATGTTTCCACAGTTTAGCCAGAAGGCACTCAAGGAAGCTGCCAGAGCTAACCGTCCGCCCGGTGTTTTTAGCAAAATCAAATGGACGGCTATACTCCTGACTGGTTCGGCTGGGGCGCTTTGGGTAGTGAATTTGCCTTATCCAATGATTCGGTGGCCTATTGCCAAAACAGCACCAATTTTGCTGCTGCCGAGCTATATGAGTATGGATCATCACTACCGTCAGGCGATCGCTCAAGTCGAGCAAGCTGACCAATTGGTTAATAAAGCTACCTCACCAGCAGATTTTGAGTTAGGTGCCGAGAAAGTCAAACAAGCACAAAAACATCTTGATGCCCTGCCAGTATGGTTTTTGGGCTATTGGCCTCAGTATACATTTTGGTTCGGTTGGCAGTTTACTCTCGATGAGTTTAAATCGGCGCGTGCAACTGTTGGGCGAATGGAAGCCCAATTGTTTCAAGAAAACCAAGCTCAGACGCTACTAACTCAAGGTGAAGAATCGCTGAATACAGCTAAACAGCAGTATCAACAAGCGCAGACTACAACAGATAGAGAGAAAGCGATCGCATCTTGGCAGACATTTCTCGACCAGATGGATCAACTTCCACAGGAAACCCTCGCAGGAAAAGCCGCACAAACTAAACTCCAAGCCTACAAGCGTGACTTTGAAAAGGTAGCTAGTACTGCTGACCGGAATGCTCGTACCGGCACCTTAATCGCAGCTGCCCAGGAATTTGCTCTCTCAGCGGAGAAAGCTGCCCAACAACCACCGCAAACCGCCGCAGAGTGGGAACAAGTTCAAAACTTGTGGGAAGAAGCAATTGACCGACTCAAAGAAGTACCATTACAAGATCCTGGCTATTTGGAGGCACAAAAGTTACTGGCATCCTATCAAACCAATCTAGGAATGGTGCAAACCAAACAGCAATCTGTCGGTAGTGCGGTTGATAGTGCTCGTAGCGGCACGTTAATTGAGGGAGCAAAGCAATTTGCCTTCGCCGCTGCCAAAGCTGGGCAGAATGCACCTCATACAGCAGAACAGTGGCAACAAGTTGACAACCTGTGGGAAAAAGCAATTAACCAACTGCAAACTATTCGAGTGGAAGATTCTGGCTATTTAGAAGCCCAAAAGTTACTGGCATCGTACCAAACTAACTTAGGAATTGTGCAAACTCGACTGAAAGCCGAACGCGATTCAAGAGAAGCCCTCACAGAAGCTAAACAGGAAATCCAAAGATTGATTGCTTCGATTCCCAGTGATTCCTCACAGGTAAATCGCAACCAGATAGTTAGCCAGATGCAGGGGATTATCAATCAACTGCAAACTGTCAAACCTGGGACAACTGCCTATAAAGAATCTCAACAATTGCTACAATCGGCACACAAGAAGCTGAAGCAACTCTAACTCAAAGGATAAGCCCCGTTTTCCTCCAAACGAAGATGGATCGGGATCAAGAAATCGCTCTCGTGCGAGGAGCGACTAAGAGGGATATAAACGAGAGCGATCGCAACTTGATAAAATGCGATTAAGTTTACCAGTTAAAAGTCAAACGGCTGATAGCTAAGGGCTGATGTGCCATGCGCGATTCTGATTTTACAGATGTTTTACAGTGGACGCCGGAAGCAAAGGCAAAGCTGAAAAATATTCCTTTTTTTGTCCGTTCCCAAGCGCGTCAGCGAATTGAGCAAATCGCTCGTGCAGGGGGTTTGGAAGTTGTTACGGGTGAGTTAGTGGAGCAGGCGCGGCTAGAATTTGGGCAGTGAGCGATCGCGCTACCATACTTCTTGGAGCATACAAACCTCATCCTCATGGGTCATTTCCGAACTAGAAAATGGGAAATTTATAGCTCTTTCTGGGGTAAGGGAGAAGTTAACTAAGAAGTATGCGATCGTAGTCTTCAACTCTCTTCTAAATTCATCGCCGCTAGAAAAGCTTGCTGACTGACTGTTTGATAAACAGTGTCTAAATATTGCATCACCGGCTGACTAGAACCGGATGCGAGGGTAATCGATCCGAGTACATTTAATACAGTGTCACCAGTCGGTGCAATTACGACCAGTGAAGAATCTAGCGGTTCGTCGTATTGCCAGAATTGCTCAATTTTTAGCGGGGTTGTTGGTAGGGATGAAGTACCCTCGTTCGATGGCTGGGATGTCTCCTCTGTGGAAATTTCAGTCTCAGAAGTTGCAGCGGTACCGCGTCTTAGCTTGCGTAGGGTATCGAGGATTTGTTCTTTGGGGCGTCCCCGCAACTGGAAGATGACGAAAGGATCTTCACTGAACCGATCGCCTAACTGATAATAAACTGCACCAATGTGTTTGCAGGGAATTTCTTTATCCGGGCAACTGCACCGTGCATGGATATCAGACAAAGTAAAGGGAAATATACTCAAACCATTGGCGGTAAACACTTCTTGAATGTTAGGCGGCATTTCTCCCGCCAATAATTGGGCAGAAAAAATCGCCCGTTGAGACATCGTTTCAATCACGTAATCCCACTGTTCATCCGTAAAAGGGTCTAGGGATAGGGAAACTTGATAGGGTTCTGGTGCCGTCCCTTGCACTTTTGCTAACACCTTTGGTCCTTTAAACTCAATGCCGAGAACATTTCCCTGCATTGCATAATTTCGTGCCCTTTCCAATCGCTTTTTGAAACGAGATTTTTCTAATAAATCAATCCATTCTTGTACCCACCATTCGCGGCTTTGAATTTCGTAATTGTTCATTTTTCCGTTCTTTTAATTCCCTAATATTTCTTAGTAAACCAATAGTGTCAGCAGTTATGTTAATCCTTCTTACCCCTTTCTCTTGGAAGAGATCATAAGTTGCGAGAGCTTTTATCAAGCAAAGTCTCTCTGCGCGGACTGTAGAAACCCGTTAGCACAAACGGCAAGAAGATTAGTAAAATTTTGCGTCTTTACAAAGAGATTTCAAACCTGCGTAGGCAGGTTTCGTCTGTGTAGCCGCGATTTCTAATCGCCCAACCCTATTATTCATCATCAATTACAGCAGTCCGATCCAGCAGTAGTAAATTGCGGAGTTGGTCAGTATTCAGTTCCGTAATCCACTGTTCACCGGCACCCACAACTTGCTCTGCCAATGCTTTCTTACTTTCAATCATTTCATTAATTCTTTCTTCAAGGGTGCCCGTACAAGTAAATTTATGTACCTGTACATTCCGAGTTTGTCCAATCCGAAATACCCGATCCGTTGCCTGATTTTCAACTGCTGGGTTCCACCAACGGTCGAAATGGAACACATGATTTGCCCGTGTTAAATTGAGACCCGTTCCCCCCGCTTTTAAAGAAAGAATAAAGATTCTGGGACCTTCTGGGTCGTTCTGGAATCGGTTAATCATTTCCTCCCGTTGTTGTTTGCGGGTGCCTCCATACAAAAACAGACTTTCCCCACCAAGATGTTTCTCTAAGTAAGGTTGGAGAAGTTTTCCCCACTCGGCAAATTGAGTAAAAATCAAAGCGCGATCGCCTTCTAATAAAGCCTCCTCCAACATCTCTTCTAAACGCTGAAGTTTGCCAGAGCGACGCTGTCTAACCAGTTCTTTTTCCTTTAAAAATTGGGCGGGATGGTTGCAGATTTGCTTTAACTTTATCAACAAAGCTAAAATGATTCCCTTCCGTTGCACACCTTCGCTGGCTTCAATTTCAACTAGCGATTCTTCCACCAATTTTTGATAGAGTGCAGCTTGTTCGGCAGAGAGTCCGCAGAATACAGTCATTTCCTGCTTTTCAGGCAAATCTTGAATGATATTGCGATCGCTTTTCAGGCGTCGCAGGATAAAAGGACTCACCAGCGATCGCAATGTCTGCAACGAAGCCATATCTCCATATTTTTCAATCGGCAAGGCAAACCGGCGTTGAAAGAAATCTCGCGTTCCCAAATACCCCGGATTCAGGAAATCTAAAATTGACCACAATTCTGCCAAGCGATTTTCCACTGGAGTTCCGGTTAACGCAATCCGAAAACCTGCTTGTAACTGACGCACTGCTTGCGATTGCTTCGCCTGGGGATTCTTAATATTTTGAGCTTCATCCAGCACCACACCCCGCCAAGAAACACTTTGAAGGTCTTTGGCATCCCGAAACGCCAGTGAATAACTGGTAATGACCAAGTCTTTGCCCTTAACGGCTTTTGCCAGCGCTTTCCCTTTCGGTCGTTTATCCCCGTGATGGACGACAACTTTCAGCGTGGGGCCAAATTTCTTAACTTCTCGTTCCCAGTTCCCCAAAACTGAAGTCGGGCAAACTAATAGCGTCGGTGCTTCTAATTTCTCTCCTTCTTGTAAATTCAGCAGAAAGGCGATGCATTGAATTGTTTTTCCCAATCCCATATCGTCTGCGAGGCAAGCTCCCAAACCCCAGCGTTCGAGGAAGGAGAGCCAGCCAACGCCCCGCGCTTGATAAGGTCGCAACTGCCCCTGGAAATTGGCAGGAGGCGCGATCGCTTCCACCGCCTGATTATTGGTTAAAGTTGTTAGCAACTGCTGAAGCGGGCCTGCTGCCTCAAAGCTAACCACCGGAAGTTTTTCGATTACTTTGGTATCGCCGGTACTCAGCCGCAGAGCATCTTCTAAGGAGAGAGCCATTTGGTCTTTGGGGGTTGCCAGCAGCAACTGAGCGGCTTTCACATCGGAAGGTTGCAGGGCTATCCACTCCCCATTTACTTGCACCAGGGGACTTTGCAGGGCGATTAGACGGTCAAATTCTTGTTTAGAAATCGTGCGATCGCCAATTGCTAATTCCCACTCGAAAGACAGCCAGCTTTGCAATCCCGACTGACCTTTGCCCGGTGTGGTGCTAGAGCGAATTTTTAGCCCCAAATGCCTATTTTCTCCCTCCGCAGGCATCAGACTGGACGGCATCACGACTCCCAATCCACTGTCTTTCAGTCGCCATGCACCCGCCTTGATAAATTCGTACACCTGTACGGGTGTCAAGCGACAAAACTGCGGGCGACGGTCATGCAAGCTGGCTTCAATCGGAGGATAAAGTCGCGCACCCAGACCTAAGCCACTCAGAAAAGTCTCCTGATGATGCTCAATCGTGCGACCTTTGAAGACCAAACGCTCTAAGGGATGGTTCCAGATAGTTTCTGCATTCACCAAAAATTCTGGGTCGCCCGTTGCCTGGAGAAAGTATTCTAAACTCCAATTCTCATCACCTGTATCAGGTGGTTGGAGAAGGAAACAGGTGCGAAATCGGTTTTGTTGGTATTGGCGGGTTCTCAATTCCCCGCTAGCGAACACCGGGGCGAGTAAATGATCTCGTACTGGCGATGTCCAAGTCTGAAAGGCTGCTTCCAAGCGTCCAATTGCCGCCGGTTCTGTTTTGAGGGTATTGGATGCGGTAGAAAGGGCTTGCAACCACTCCTGCACTATCGGTTCTACTGCGGGTAAGGCAGAATTCCCAGCACTCGAACGCACTTGTGCGTCGATCGCACTGCCTAAGAATCCTAAGAGTAATTCCTTGGGTTCTTCTGGTTCTAGTTGTTCTTTAGGTTTTTCTTTACCACTAACCTCCGAGTGTTGATAAGTGCGGCAGGCAGAGGGCATGAGCTGGGTAAACTTTTCCAAACGCGCTTGATCTAACCCACTATCAAGTAGAGGTTGCCAAGCGGCGACGACAGTACCATCCAACTGCCGATGTAGGGTTGGTAAAAACTTAGATCGCACCAGAAGATCCAAGATCCATCGGCTAACCTGTGCCCAAAAGCGTAAATCTCCCCCTACATAAGCATCAGATGTTTTAAAAGAACCAAGGGGCAGCGCTTGCAAAAATTGTATTGCTTCGAGAGGATCGAGACACAGCCCTTCAACTTGCCAGAGGTGTAAGGATAAGGTTGAAGCATCCGCACCGTCTGAAAGCATTTTGGTGGATAGCAGTGGGCAAACTGGATCTCCTGCCTCTATTTGGGTGGGCAAAGCGATCGCTTTCTTGTGCCATTTCTCGTTAGCCTGACTTCTCGCATGGCTGCGCGATTCTCCAAGGAGACTACGCGATCGCAAAAAAGCGATTAATTCTACCTGCGTCATCGCCATCGGATGGGATGCCACTGTATCGGGTTGAGAAGACATCGCAGGCGTCATGGGTCGCCAAATTTCTCCCCAAACAAATAGATAACCCCCCTGAGGTTGAACGAGCCAACTACCGTGTAAAATTGCCATATTTAAAAGCTTTTTTTGTGAGAATTAACTCAATTTATTAACGTTTATTAGAGCAGAAATTAGCCATTAGATAATTCGATGCTTTTTTCCTTAGCTAAATTAAAGGCATCACTTCTTACAAGTTTTACTTAAAAATTAAAATTTATTTACTTTTTTAACGACCTTGCCAAATGGGATTAAAGCCGAACTCGACCAGATGTTTCCTTATGAGCAAGATGCAGTCATAAAATTACTGAATCTGATTATTATTGAGGGTCAAACTTATCGCAAAAGTAAACCTCTATCCAAAGTAGAATTTGCTGCCTATTGGATGATCCACGATGCTTTTGTTGCCACCGACAACCACACTAAATCCACCAACGCCAATGAAAATCTTGGGAGCTTTACTATCTCAAGCCCAACTTTCCCGGACGGTGCAGCCACATTTGCAATGCTGGATTTATTGTACAACCTGCTTGAGCGGGGTCAAGGCATGAGTAGGTTGATGGAGAGCAATGCTAGAAATAGCTGCCGTTAACGTTAAGGGTTACACGGCGATGATGTTCAATTTTGTCTTGGCAATTAACACGCCTTCTATCCGATTGTGACAATCTTTAATATTTGAGAGAATCGGGCGGATTCTGAGCGCTGAACATTTATTTGATGGACTATCTCAGGGACGAGTAGGAGACGTCCTAAAGATGTACCGCTCTTTGCGCTAATTTATCAGCCGTCAGTTGTTATCGTCGATCCTCTGCGCCCTTACTCCTCTGTCCGTCCTCGTCTCCGGAATGCCGTCATCTACACTAAAGGCACCACCAGTACCTAAGTGCTACGATTGCGAAAGATAAAGAAAAATGATAGAAGGACAAAGTACCGCATGGTAGAGCTAGACAAGTCAATATCCTTTGATGGACGGGATATTCGACTGAAGGTGGGTTTGCTTGCCCCTCAAGCTGGGGGTTCAGTTTTAATTCAGTCAGGAGACACCGCAGTTTTAGTCACGGCGACTCGCTCCGGAGGCCGAGAAGGCATTGATTTCCTGCCGTTAATGGTAGATTACGAAGAAAGGCTTTATGCAGCCGGTCGGATTCCCGGTGGTTTCTTGCGACGAGAAGGGCGTCCCCCCGAAAAAGTAACGCTCACGGGTCGTTTGATTGACCGTCCCCTGCGTCCATTATTTCCTTCCTGGCTGAGAGATGACATTCAGGTAGTAGCAACCACGCTGTCGATGGATGAGCAGGTACCGCCGGATGTTCTGGCGGTAACAGGTGCTTCAATTGCGGTGCTTTTAGCACAGATTCCCTTCCAAGGACCGATGGCAGCGGTGCGGGTTGGTTTGGTGGGGGATGATTTTATTATCAATCCTACCTACGCCGAGATTGAGGCGGGGGATTTGGATCTGGTGGTGGCAGGCTCTCCAGATGGCGTGATTATGGTCGAAGCTGGAGCGAATCAGCTGCCAGAACAGGATGTCATTGAGGCGATTGATTTCGGCTATGAGGCGGTGCGCGACTTGATTGAGGCGCAGCGAGAACTCATGGCAGCACTGGGGATTGAATTGGTTCAAGAAATCCAGCCGGAAGTCGATTCGACCCTAGAGAATTTTATTCGCGATCGCGCGACTGCCCAAATCAAAGAAGTCCTCTCCAAATTTGAACTGGACAAAAATAGCCGCGATGCTCTTTTAGATCAGATCAAAGAGACACAAATCCTGGCAGCGATCGCAGAATTAGCCGAAGACGACCCCATCCGAGTGGCTTCTGCGGCTAACTCTAAAGCAGTGAGTAACGTCTTTAAAGACATTACCAAGAAGCTGATGCGCCGTCAGATTGTCGAAGACAGCGTCCGGGTAGATGGTCGCAAGCTTGATGAAGTACGCCCTGTCTCTTGTCGCGTGGGTCTGTTGCCCAATCGGGTTCATGGTAGCGGTTTGTTTAACCGAGGACTGACCCAGGTGTTATCTGTTTGTACTCTCGGCACCCCAGGCGATGCCCAGGATCTTGCAGATGACCTGCATCCAGAAGATGAAAAGCGCTATTTACATCACTATAATTTTCCGCCCTTTTCTGTTGGGGAAACCAAGCCGATGCGGGCACCCGGTCGTCGGGAAATTGGTCACGGGGCACTAGCCGCACGGGCAATAGTGCCAGTGTTACCGCCGAAGGAAGACTTCCCCTACGTGATTCGGGTGGTGTCTGAAGTTCTTTCTTCTAATGGTTCCACATCGATGGGTTCGGTGTGTGGTTCCACCCTGGCTTTGATGGATGCTGGCGTGCCCATTGCGAAGCCGGTGAGTGGCGCAGCAATGGGACTGATTAAAGAAGGCGAGGAAGTTCGCATTCTGACTGATATTCAGGGCATTGAAGATTTCTTAGGTGACATGGACTTTAAGGTGGCAGGTACCGATACTGGTATCACTGCCTTGCAAATGGACATGAAGATCAGCGGACTGCCTCTGGATATCATTGCCAAAGCCGTCGAGCAAGCAAAGGGCGCTAGGCTGCACATTTTAGAGAAAATGCTGGCAACCATTGACCAACCTCGCACCGAGATGTCACCTTATGCACCTCGCTTGCTGACGCTCAAGATTGAGCCAGAACTTATTGGCATGGTCATCGGGCCTGGAGGCAAGATGATTAAGAGCATCACTGAAGAAACGGGTGCCAAAATCGACATTGAGGATGATGGCACGATCACGATTTCAGCAGTAGATGGCGAGAAGGCGAAGAAAGCCCGCAACATCATCCAAGGGATGACGCGGAGGCTGAATGAGGGTGATGTATACGCTGGTCGCGTAACCCGGATTATTCCAATTGGGGCGTTTGTGGAAGTGCTTCCCGGAAAAGAAGGGATGATCCACATTTCTCAACTTGCTGATTACCGAGTCGGTCGCGTCGAAGATGAAGTGGCTGTCGGGGATGAAGTCATTGTCAAGGTACGGGAAATTGATAGCAAAGGTCGGATTAATCTGACGCGCTTGGGGATTCACCCAGATGAAGCGGCAGCTGCTCGTGAAGCGGCAGCAAGTCGTTAAAAAAAAGCACTTAGCGATTAGCGATTAGCGGTTAGCAATTAGGAATTGAAATTGCTAACCGCTAATCGCTGAACCGAGCTTTTTTTCTCAACAACTACCATTCCATTCGGTTATTAAATCTAATCTAATTATCCCGTAGCTATAGCAATCCTATTTGAGTTGCAAGCTAGGAGTTCAGATTCCTGACTTCTTCGACAAGTCGAATATCTCGCGTTTGAAAATGATTTAGCACCGAGCTATAAAAACTATAATTAGATGAATCATAGCAACAGTAAAGAGTTGTTTCTAGTAGTCTTTAACTCTTAGTTATGAGTTGGTTGATATTGAACGAATGACTGAAGGTTAAAGATGTAGAAAGCTTTTATTAATAACGAGTTGCATTTCTTGTCGTGTAGGTTAATGCCGTGCGCGAACGTTCGCTAACAAAAGTTAGCTGATGGTTTTTTTTACTTAGCCCAATGTACTCTATCTACCCCATCCGCCCACATCAAATGCTTGACGTCGCAAGTCTGACCCTTGGAGGGTAAGTATAGGTATCATCCTCGTATATTAAAAAACATCTATCTTAAGGTAGGTTGACGATTTTTAAATTGTAGTGTTAAGGTTGCAGTCAGTCTACATAAGTCAGCCTAATCCAGTATCTCACTTTAAAAAACGTACCTTATCTAATTAAGGTGAAGCTGGAGCGGAGGAACCAAATCTTGGGGCTTATCGATGAGAGATTAAAAATAAAAAATTAAACAATTACAAAGATAGGATGACTATTTTAATGTTTAATTTTGCATTCTTAATTCCTCAGAAAGGGACATCTCTCAGTCCTCGCCCGTCAGCTAACTCCGTCGGCATTGAGAGGAGACTGAAGAGTCAGCAATTTTATAGAATTTGCGCGATCTCATCAGTGTCCTTGGCTGGTATCTGTTCGCTTCGTTGTACCTGCCCTCGACTATGAGTAGAGGCACATTTCGTGCTTCAACTGCTGGCGTAGGAGAGCAGGTGCGCTAGCTATGAGGAGAAAATCAACCGATGTTACTGACTGAAAAAAATCGTATCGCCTTAATTTCAGTAGATGGCGATCCAGCGGTAGAAATTGGGCAAGAAGAAGCTGGAGGTCAAAATGTCTATGTGCGTCAAATTGGATTAGCACTGGCTGAGCAAGGCTGGCAGGTAGATATGTTCACCCGCCGTAGCACTCCGGAGCAACTGGATGTCGTTCAGCATACGCCTAACTGCCAGACAATCCGATTAGCCGCTGGGCCAGCCCAATTCATGAGTCGGGATCGACTCTTCTGCTATTTACCAGAGTTTGTTGAACAATTCCAGGCATTTCAGCAGCGTGAAGGTTGGCAATATACCCTGGTGCATACCAATTATTGGTTGTCATCTTGGGTGGGAATGGAACTGAAAAAGCACCAATCTTTGAAGCAGGTACATACATATCACTCTCTGGGTGCAGTGAAGTATCGTACAGTTTCCGAGATTCCAGCGCTCGCTTCCACACGGCTAGCAGTTGAAAAAGCGTGTTTGGAAACAGTGGATCGAGTGATTGCTACCAGTCCGCAAGAAGAAGATCAAATGCGATCGCTTGTTTCCACTCAGGGACAGATTGAAATGATTCCCTGCGGTACAGATATCGTTAAATTTGGTTCCATACAGCGCCAAGAAGCACGCCAACAGCTAGGAATTGCCAGCGACGCCAAAGTAGTGCTGTATGTGGGTCGTTTCGATCGACGCAAGGGAATTGAAACGCTAGTCCGAGCTGTAGCAAAATCAAGCTTTCGCAAGTCTTGCGACCTGAAGCTTCTCATCGCAGGCGGAAGTCGTCAGGGTCAAAGTGACGGCATTGAACGCGATCGCATTGAGAAAATCGTAGCTGAAGAAGGCATTGGCGATCTCACTTGCTTCCCCGGTCGTGTGGAAGATAACGATTTGCCTCTCTACTACTCAGCTGCCGATGTGTGTGTTGTCCCCAGTCATTACGAACCCTTCGGTTTAGTTGCCATTGAAGCAATGGCTACCCGGACGCCGGTAATTGCAAGTAATGTAGGCGGCTTGCAGTTTACCGTAGTGCCAGAGGTAACGGGTTTACTGGTACCTCCCAAAGATGAAGTCGCCTTTGGACAGGCGATTGACCGCATCCTAGCCGATCCCGATTGGCGAGACCAATTAGGCCAAATGGGTCGCCAACGGGTAGAAATTGCCTTTAGCTGGAATAGCGTGGCATTACGACTCAGCCATCTGTACACCAAATTACTGTGCCAAGCTGCTGTTGAATCTGCGAGCAAACCGCAGCTAGTCGCTTGAGATTTTTTCCCCTGAAAAGTGCTGAGTCCTTTGGGATGGGATTTTAATCCCGATAGCGAGCAAGAAAAGGCACTAGAAAAGAGTTTCCATCCAACGTTGTGAGCTTTCAGTGTATAAGCGTTTCTTGCAATAAAAACAATCAATCTTCTTTGTTCCTTGCAAGGAGGAAATGAGACTCCCTCTTCGTTTCCGAAAGTTAGGACAGGTTCTCAATATTTTTGCAAGAACTCTATTCCCCAACCCTAGACAAATTTATTCCAAATCGATGGATTGTCGGTAAAAGCGGGATATCCATCCAATCATTTGAGAGCAATTCAAGTAGTAAGAAAACGGCAAATCACAAAATTAGGAGAGTTGAAATCATGCTGAATATCGGAGATAGCGTACTACATAAGAAAACCGGACGCTCAGGCAAGGTTTTTGGCTATGGCTATCAGATGGTTAATAGCACATACTTACCAACACTTATTGTCAGAGTAGTTGAAGCTGCAAGTTTAAGCCAGAAGAGTTTTGTAGAAGATTTGTCTTCGTCATGGATTCTGAAGGAAGAAGCTTCTCGGCTCTCGGCAAAGACTGCACGATAGAGCCTAGCACTGCTGCATTTGTGCTTTGAGCGATCGCTCAATACAAAACTCGGTCAGTTACTGACCGAGTTTTGTATTTTTGTCAAATATTTAGTTGTGAAAAACCCACTAATCCCATTTAACGTTATTCGGCAAAATCGCGTTGTCGAGAGCCGCATCCTTCAAGTTAGCATTTATCAAGTTAGCCTCTCTCAAATTGGCACTACTTAAGTCTGCTTGCTGGAGATCGGCGCTATTTGCAAATACACCCGTTAAATTAGCTTTTTCCAGATTAGCCTGCGTTAGATCGGCACCTTCTAAGTTGGCATTCGCTAGGTTAGCTCCCTGCAAGTTTGCCCCTCTCAAATCAGCCCCAGTGAGATGGGCACTTACAAGATTGGCTCCTTTCAAGTCGCAGTTCTGACATTGCTTAGTTTCGATTAATCGTCTGACATGAGCGGGATTTTCGGCTCGGACGGGAGCAACTAAGCCTACGGGAAGCAGGAGCGCTGCGGCTGCTAAAAATTTTAGTTTCATATTTACTCCAATAATCTAAGTTTTTTATTTACGTTCTGGTATAATTTTAAACCTTAATTTTTTTGAGGAACATCCTACGATAGGGGGGAATCTTTTGGGTAAATACCCACCTAAAGTAATAAAAAGATTTTTGAAGTGAGTCGCGGCTAAGAGCAGCATCCGCAGGAGCGAGTGTTGGCGTGCAAGGATTGCGGGGTGAAATTATCGCGTCGCTTGACATTTGCGCTTTTAGCGACCAGAAAGTGTAAATGCGATCGCCTTTAAAGCAGGGGTTCCCCCGCCGTACTAAACTGGAGGTTACAGTTTTTAGCATTCTGAACTTGACTGAGTTAGCTGTGCGGAAAATAGTTATTGCCGGTAATTGGAAAATGTACAAAACTCAGACCGAGAGTCTGGAGTTTTTGCAAGGATTCATGTCTCACCTAGAAGAAACCCCAGACGAGCGGGAAGTAGTCCTAGCGGCTCCTTTCACTGCTTTGAGCATCATGTCTAAAAATCTGCACGGTAGCCGCGTGCAGCTGGGTGCCCAAAACATCCACTGGGAAGAAATGGGAGCCTACACAGGTGAAATTGCCGGACCCATGCTGACAGAAATTGGGGTGCGTTTCGTAATTGTGGGTCATAGCGAACGGCGTCAATACTTTGGCGAAACCGATGAAACTGTGAACTTACGGCTGAAAGCAGCGCAACGCTACGGTTTAACGCCCATTCTCTGCGTCGGCGAAACCAAGCAACAACGCGATGCAGGTGAAACAGAATCCCTGATTTCTACCCAACTGAAAAAAGGCTTGGTTGACGTTGATCAAGAGAACCTGGTTATTGCCTACGAACCTATTTGGGCAATTGGTACTGGCGACACCTGCGAGTCAAAAGAAGCAAATCGGGTGATTGGCTTGATTCGCACTCAATTGACAAATCCAAATGTCTCGATTCAGTACGGTGGCTCGGTCAAGCCCAATAATATTGATGAAATCATGGCGCAGCCAGAAATCGATGGGGCTTTGGTCGGGGGAGCCAGTCTGGAGGCTGCCAGTTTTGCCCGAATTGTCAACTTTCAAAAAGGATAAGGATGTTAGCGAAGCGGCGCTTTCTTCGCCGGATGACGGATGAATCAATCCAAAATCCAAAATAGCTTGACCCTGCGGGGTCAAACTTTTGACTGGGGACAGCGCACTTATTTAATGGGTGTGTTGAATGTGACGCCTGATAGTTTTAGTGACGGCGGAGACTTTAACACGCTAGGAGACGCCTTGGCTCAGGCTAAGCATCTTGTGGCAGCCGGAGCCAATATCCTCGATGTGGGGGGACAATCAACCCGCCCCGGAGCCGCCCAAATCTCTCTGGAAGAGGAATTGGATCGGGTGCTACCAGTCGTGCAAGCCCTCCGAAAGGGTGCAGAAGGAAGGATCGAGGATGACTCCGATTCTGCGGTGGGAGTCATAGAATCTGCTCAGCACAGCAATCCCTTATCCCACCTTCCGGGATACATCCCTCCTCCTTCTGAGGTTCCGATTTCCGTGGATACAACGCGGGCATCTGTGGCACAGGCAGCAGTTGCGGCGGGGGCTGATATCGTCAATGATATTTCCGGCGGTACTTTCGATCCGGAGATGTTTGCTGTGGTGGCAGAGTTGGGAGTCCCCATTGTGTTGATGCACATCCGAGGGACGCCAGCTACCATGCAGCAGATGACGAATTATCAGGACTTGATGGGGGAAATCTCCGAGTTTTTGTCAAGTCAAATTGAGCAAGCGATCGCAACTGGCATCGATCGCTCGAAGATTATCATCGATCCCGGCATTGGCTTTGCCAAAACTTACGAGCAAAGCTTGGAAATTTTGCAACGCCTACCGATGTTGCATTCTTTGGGCGTTCCTTTGTTAGTGGGACCATCCCGGAAAAGTTTTATCGGGCGGATTTTAAATCAACCCGATCCCAAAGCCAGAGTGTGGGGAACGGCGGCGGCTTGTTGCGGAGCGATCGCGGGAGGTGCTGATATCCTCCGAATTCACGATGTCCAACCTATGCACGACGTTTGTCGCGTCGCGGATGCCATTTTCAGAAAACAAAAATAGAAAAGCTAAGAGCGATCGCTGTCTTGAAATGCCTTAAAAAGTGATGTTTTTAATTTCAAATCAGCTCGACTCTTAAAACTCTTTTCATTTTTGTTTTTTACCTTTTACCTTCTAAGTTCCCGATCCATTGCCATTAGAGCCATTAGGAGGTTCAGGAGTAGACATTAAATCAGTCATGGCTTCTGATAAAGCTTTCGGGTCCATAAATACCACTTTGGAGTTAGGACTCGCACTCAATTTCTGATTGGCATCGACATATCTTTGAGCAACGAGAAACTGCAATACTTCTCTACTTAAAGGTTGTGACTGCAAAGCTTGGCTCAGAATTTCTATCGACTTCACAGTTCCCTCCGCTTCCAAGATGGAAGCGCGTTTCTTACTTTCCGCTGCTCGTTCCAGCTCCAGAGACTCCAAGACAGTTTTTGCGGGCGTAATGTCTCGTACCTCGACGCGAGTCACCTTAACTCCCCACGCAGCCGTCGCTTCATCCAACTGCTGTAACAAAGTCTGATTAATTTCGGTTCTGGAAGAATACGTTTGCTCCAGTTCCATTTGACCAATCGCAGAGCGAAGCGTCGTCAAAACTAAGTTTTCGATTGCTTGCTCAATATCTTCAACGGCGTAGTAGGCTTTTTCCAAATCCAGAATCTGCCAGTACACCACTGCATCAACTTTCAGCGAAACGTTGTCTTTGGTAATTGCCTGTTGAGGGTCAATGTTCAAAAACTTCTCGCGGCTGGTTTCCTCCACCACAATTGAGTCAACAAAGGGAACGATAAAGTTGAGACCGGGCGCGAGTCTTCGATTGTACTGACCCAAGCGCTCTACTAAAGCTTGATTTCCTTCGTTGATAATTTTCACAGAACCCACTGTATAGCCGATAATCACTAAGGCGAGGGGGGCAAGAATCGTGATGGGGTCCATAATGCGCTCTCTCCTGAAGAGGCTACTGTCAAAAGTAGCGATTAGCTTAATGCTAACTTTTAATTAGTCACAGCTTGACTTTGATTAAATCAGGATTTTTATCCAAAACTCGGAGCCTTGCCTTAGTTTTGAGAAACATTTCATTGGGATGCCCGCCTTTCTAGGGCAGTGGTGGCAAAGCCAGCCACGAAGTAACGCTTGGGGGTAGTTGCGTATTCAGGCGCAGCGCCAGTTCTGGGGTAGAGAGAGATTGGGCGTAGGCGGGTGTTAAAAAGGGTTCGTAAGTTGAGGCGGCTGGAGTCAGCTGTTTGACAAATGCCAAGGTGACGCCTTTAAGCAACTGACGCAGGGGAGCCGCTACTTCACCAGTGCGTTCGTTGACGAGGGTTGTTTGAGTGAGCTGTTCGCCTTGGCTACCAGGAGCAAAATCGCTAATGCTTAAGTGAGTTCCGCCAATTGCTGTGAGGAGATATTTCGGGCTGGGTAGTTGGGTAAAAGGTCGTAGTTGATGGTTCAGCGATGGAGTGAGGGGATCGCTGGTGCCAGTCAAGATTAAGGTAGGAGTGCTAACTTTGCCAAGACCTTTTTTGCCAAATAAGTCTCCCACGACGGGGTTCAGCGCGATCGCTTGCGCCACGCGCCGATCCCGCAAGCTCAAACGTTGGTCGGGCAGATCCGCTGCTGCACACTGCAACCAATCGCCCCCCGATTTTCCTAGCGGATTGCGATTTTTGCAGAATTGTCGTAACTCATCTAGATTCAGTTCGCCTCCCGCCAACGCTAAAGCCGTGTAGCCGCCCAAGGAATGACCAATCACGCTCACTTTCTCGGTATTCAGCTTCCCCTGAAGGGAACCGGGTAGCTGGTTTAGCCGAGCTAGCTCATCCAGCAAAAAGCTAATATCTTTGGGCATGGCGACAAATTCGGACGCCGGTAACAAGGGCACCAAACCGGGCACTCCTACCGAGTTACTACCAAAATGCCCCCCAAAGATTCGGTTGGCATTGCTGCCTGGATGCTCGATGGCGGCGACGGTGATGCCATGAGACGCTAGGTGACGGGCTACATAAGCCAGGAAGGAGCGATCGGCTCCAAAGCCGTGGGAGAGAACCACGAGGGGATTTTGAGAATTTTGGTAAGGGGGCTTCTCGTTTGTGTTTGCCCAGTAAAGATCGACGACGATCTTGCGATCGCTGGTGTATGTCCCCAGAATCGGCTCTTGGCGTCGCCAGTCGTGAAAAGTCAGAGTCTGCTGCTGTACTGTTTCGGAACCCGCTTGGGCGGGGTTAAAGGCAGGACGAAATTTTCCTTTGGTGACGGTCAGTTCCCGCTCCAGTAGAGGGCCTAAAGCTCCGCTTTGCCAGTAGGGGGCGTTGAATTCTAGGGCGATCGCGATCGCTGAAGAGGCGTCTATGGTAATGGTGTCGGCTGGGTAGGACTGCAAAAAGCTGATAACGCTTAAGCCGTTGGCTTGCCGCAAGGCTAGAGTTAAACCTGCTTGCAGTTGTTCTACCGTACTATTCGGGAGCGCCAACCCCAGCTTCTTGATTAATTCTTCTCCAACGGGCGATCGCAACACGTCTTTTACCACTTTGTCTCCCAAATTCGGATCTAGGTGCAAGCGACGGTTGAGGATGTCTCGAAATTCTGAGCTGAGCAATGCCTTGTAAGGCTTGAGACTTGCAGGAACTTCCCCCGTTTTGGCAAAATCCTCTAAATCTTCGATCGCGACCGATTGCTGAAACGGTCCCAAGCGCAGCGTTACCCGTTCTGCTGCTAAGACGGGTGCCTCAATTAACAAAAGTGCGATCGCGTTGCTTAAAGAAGTTAGCGTAACGCCCCATAATAAGCTTTGAGCAAGTAAGCGCGTCCGTCCGATCTGCCTTGCCGTTTCTGAAAATGGCGGCGTTTGCGTTCTTGAAAGCGACTTTCGGAAACCTTTGTCCCGAAACCAGTCCAGCTTTAACTTCATCATTTCCATTCACCCCGTTTGAGTGCAGCAGCGCCGTAATGTAGAAGCAATTCGATTGTGGTTGTTCCCATTCTTAAAAAGCTCTGCACTTGTGCGATCGCTTTTATAGAAACTGGATAGTCAGTGCTGTTAGCACAGCAAAGCCAAGCATGGACTCAGCGAACATAAGAATACGCCCCTGCCCCGAAGCTCGCTTAATTGCGACTATAGGTGCGGCTATAGGAAGGATACGCGGGAGAAGTATACCCTTTAATGCCATTGGCGACGATACCCAAGACTGTGCCACCGGAGATTTTTAGTCCATCTAATGCTTTCATCAGCATGGAACGGTCTGTTTGATCGATCCCCACAACTAAAATAGTGCCATCTGTATTCGCTGCCAAGATGTTGCTGTCTGCTAAACCAACTAGGGGTGGTGAGTCGTAGATCACTAAGTCGAAACGGGCTTGAAATTGCTCGATCAGATACTGCATTTTATCTGACGAAAGCAGTTTGATCGGGTCTGAAGAGTTGTGACCCGATGTTAAGACAAACAGGTTGTTGTCTTCTGGCGATCGCTGAATGGCATCATTCAGACTCAAATCCGTGGCGATGATATCGCTGAGTCCGCGCACGTTCGGTAAGCTTAAGCGAGTATGCAGACTCGGACGCCGCAAATCGGCGTCTATCAATAATACCCGCTGACCAATTGCCGCTGCGGCTTTCGCCAAGTGAATGGCAACCGTTGATTTTCCATCTCCCGGTGTTGCGGAACTGATTGCCAAAGAAGTAATCGGCGTCCCGGAACTGAGCAAGCGAATATTGGTATAGAGAGAACGGAAGGCTTCCAAAAATGGCGAATCGGTGTATACATTTAGCTTCTTGCGACCATTGCCATTTGCTTTATTGTCACCCAAAAGTTGATTTAAACCGGCAACATCCGCTGCGGTAGAGAGTTTGCTGGGTTTCTTGGGCGGTTTCTTGAGTTCCTTGGCAAAAGGAATCACTCCCAAAATCGGCAGTTTCGTTTCCCCTTTGACATCTTCGGGGGTATGGAAGACTGTATTGAGAGCCTCGATGAGAAAACCCAACCCGATACCCAATAGCGCACTTAAAACAATTGCGATCGCTAACTGTTTTTTCGTTTGTTTCGTCGCTACTGATATCAGGTTGCCATCTTCATCGCGCCGTAGCTGAGGCTCTTCAATGAGTTCCCAAGGCACTTCCTGCTGGGCAGCATCTAAGTTCAAGGCTTCTCGTTTGCCTAAAAATTGCTTGAGGTTATCGGTTGCAACTAATAATTTTCGCTGTATATCGGCGTGCTGGCGGGCTACCGCAGGTAATTCTTGCAGTTGTGCTTTGATTTTCCTTTCAGTTTTCAGAATTGTTTGGTAGCGCTCCTGTATTCCTTGGATTCTTCCCTCCAATTTTTTGAGAAGCCCTTGGGCTTGTTCGCTCAGCAACCGTTGCAAATTTTCCCGCTTTTCCTTAAGAACCAGAATCGGTGGGCTATCGTCCCGAAATTGGGGGGATTGTGCCGCAATAGTACTATCTAGAGTTTGAATCTGCGCTAGCAAGGTTTCGTAGGTTTTTGCATCAGTAGACAAAATTGCGGTAGAGTTCCCTTCTTGCAACTGTTTTTGCATACTGGCATATTGCGCTTGCGCGTCAGCGAGTTCCGCTTGGGTATCCGATCTTTGTCTTTCAAGCGTCAAAGCCTGCTCGTATAGCAAGGAATCTGCTTGTTCCGGATCGCTGACATTATACTGCTGCCGCAGTTTTTGGAGTTGTGCTTGCAGCGTATCAACTTGCCCTTGTAGCTGAGGTAGCTGCTGATTGATAAACTCAATTCCTTGTTTAAGGCTTGACAGGCGCTCTTGGCGGCTGTAATTCAGATAATTTTTATAAAGACTATCCAATACAAACTGAATTTTTTGCTGGTCTTCATCCCGGTAACTAACTTCTAAAATTTTGGTGCCGTATTGAACTCCATCTTTTTCATAATTGACTCGAAAAATTAAGAGTTTCGTCATTAAGGAGTTATATGTTATCTCCGGATATTTTTTTTGCAATTCCTTGATGACTGGCAACATCAATTTCGTACTTTGCAAAACTCGAATTTGCGTCTCATAATCCAATAAACTAGATTTTTCTACTTCGATTTTTTGGATATCTGCATTGTTCGTTTGAGACGATAAAAATTGCTTCGCCAATCTATCTTCAGCAGTCACGGGTTCCACCAAAAGCCGAAAAGCTCCTTCGTATTCTGGAGCAATCTGCTTTGAGGTAAAGACAATCATGCTTCCTGACATGACAGTTAATATAATTGTTACCCCTGCCATAACTGGGAGTCGGCGGCGCACAACCCCTAATAGCCATGCCAAGTCCAGCTTCTGTTCCTCACTGTCGTCAGAGGGTCGAGTCAGGTGCCCTGGCAAGGACTGAGTCAACTTGCTATTACTAGTGCGCTTATTAAAGAACGGCTGTGAATTGTGTTCGGTATCCATTTACCTATTAGATAGAAGTAGATAGAACAAAAAAAGCTAACTACGGTTTAAGAAAACGTTTATAGATACACCCTGAATATATGCTTACCTAGTCATCGTCTCCCAAGATTCCAAATAAATTAAAAATGTTGAAGAATGTGAAAACCTTTTCGATCGGTTCTAAGAATGTTCGCACACTGTCAGAAGTTTTGGCGCTTCCAGAACGGCTGACTACAATAATGTCGTTATTGCGGACGAGTGGATTATTTGTCTCATTGATTCCTTGGGTTAAATCAATATTGACTTTACTCTTTGACACTGTACCGTCAGGGTTGAGGCGAATTAAATCAACCGCCTTTCGATTCGCTCTAGCATCATTGAATCCTCCCGCAGTCAGCAATGCTTGATTCAAGGTTGTGTTTGGCGCAACCTGCACCACTCCTGGACTTTTCACTTCTCCGACCACACTTACCTTAATAGTACCGGGAGAAAAGCTAGTGGTCGCTAATTCAGAAATTTCTGCCGGGTTAACTGCTGATGCAGTGGGAATGAAAATGGTATCTCCATCTTGCAAAAGCGTATCTTGACTGAAATCCCCAGCCTGCAAGAGTTGCCAAAGATTCAGATCGATGATTTGTTCTGTCCCTGCTTTGGTAAGTCGCCGCAGCTGGATACGGCGAATATCTGCCAAGGGCTTAATCCCCCCAGCCAAATCGATTGCCCGCGTTACAGTTGGCAGTCCCAGGGTTCTTTGCTCTAGTGTTGTCTTTCCTCCAATCACAACATAAGTACCAGGACGGTTGACTTCTCCTACGACTGCAACACTGCGGGGTTCCTCTAAAGGAGGTGAAAAACGAGTCGTGGCAATTTGGCGTACTTCGTCTAAGTTAATGGTGCTGGTTGTGGGAATAAAGACAGTGTCTCCATCCCGCAAATTTAAATCTTGCCTGCTGTCGCCGGTTTGTATCAGATCCCAAAGATTCAGATTGATTACTTGCTCGGAACCGGATGCTAGCTTGCGACGCACCTGAACCTTACGAATATCAGCCGTCAGCGTAATTCCCTGTGCCAGCTCAATTGCCTGGGTTACGGTGGGATATTGGAACCCAGGCACGCTCCCGACTCCAGCTATCAGGGGAATTGTGAAGCCCCCTGGGCGAGTCACCTCTCCTCCCACCCGAACATTGATAGGGCGAGGAGACAGAACGCTAATGGTGATGATGGGTCGTTTGAGGAAGCGAAAGTATGCAGATGAAATGGCATTCGTCGCTTGTGGCACGGTTAGCCCCTGAACCGATAGGGTTCCAATCAAGGGTAGGGATAAGGAGCCATCTGCGAGAACTTGGTACTCGCCGCTATATTGGGGAACCTCGAAGATATCAAGGCGGATGCGATCGCCTCCACCCAATGTATAGGCTATATCTGGTCGAGCAGGATTAGTATTCGCTTGTGCAAGAATTGTAGGTTTTTGAAAACGCGGTACAGTCGCCTGGGTAGGATTGGGGCAAGCAAAGGCAAATGTTGCCACTAAGGTTATCCCGGCAGAAGTTCGAGTGAGTTGTCTATAAAAACCTAGATCGACCATACATAACCTACTTGTTTTATATTTTTAAATTTAAGCTGTGTGAGTAGAAACCTGCCACTCTAAATAGTATTTATTTATCCTCATTTTATAGGTAAATCTCTTAAACCTATTTATAGTAAGCTTTTTGAAGTTACTAGTTTTTAGTTTGTATCTTTAAAAGAATTAAATACTCGTAAATATACGGAAATACATTATTCTTCTCTGGTTTAATCAGTCGCTATACTCATATAGGGTCAGCTTCGCGTTATTTCTTGTCTAAGAATATTAAACATGAGTACTCTCGCTTCAAACCCTCTATTGTTAATAATCGCTGCCACCAGTGCGATTATTTATATCTTATTATTGTTTAACTTTGCTGGTAGAAGTCAAGCGACCTCTAAAACATTAGAAAAAATTTTTATTGGTTTAATAATCTTTGCGATTGCAGGAGTTACTTTAACCGGATTTGATAAAATCCATCCTAGAGCTTTATATCTACAGGGAAAAAAGCTTTATTCGACAATTTTTCAAATCGGCATTTACGCCACCTTTATATTCATTATTTATTCGCGATTCTTGCAAAACATTAAAAATTCAGTTTTTGTTATTTCTAGGCTTCTCATTAATAATGTTTATTTTTGCGGATTACTCTTTTTATTAATTCTATCCGCGGCTTGGTCAGAAACTCCAACTTATACACTCAAAGCTAGTATAGTTTTTTTAGGCACAACTGCTTTTTGTGTTTACGTTGGTAAGCAGTATAAATGGAAAGAACTATTTGATTTATTGCTTACTATCAACAAAATCATACTTTTACTGAGTGTATTTTATGCTTTGTTCAGACCGTCAATTGGAGTAACGTCTAAGGGCTGGCAAGGAATTTTACCCCACGGAAATGCTTTTGGATTCTTGATGGGTCTAACAGCTGTCATGTGTTATATACAGTCAGTTCGCAAACCAAAAACTAAATGGCAATCTCTGGGTTTTGCTGCTTTATCTATTTTTGCTTTACAACGCTCAAACAGCGGAATGGGGAAAGTTCTGTTGGTTCTACTGATAAGCGTGTTAATCGTTATCCGCTTTATCAAAAACTTGCCTCCCCGATTAGCTTTTGCCTGCATAATCTTTTTTATGGCTATCGCCATGTGTTTGTGTATTGTAATTACCCAAAATGCCGAATTTATTATTGTAGATACACTGAATAAAGATTTGACATTAACTGGACGCACAGACTTCTGGCCTTTAGTCATCAACCACATTAAACAACATCCATTGCTGGGATATGGATACCAAGGATTTTGGCAGTCTTGGCGAGGAGCAGCCGATCCAGCGGCTGACATCATCGTGGTAAAAACCCAATTTAAGCCAGAACATTCTCATAATGGTTTTTTAGACCTAGCTGTAGACTTGGGATTCGTAGGATTAGGGTTCTTTTGTCTTTCTTTCTTAACAAATATTGCTTTAGCAGTTCAGTATATGAAACGTACCCAAGAACCTGAATTAGTCATGCCCCTGCTACTGATTACGTGGGCAGTTATGACAAATATTACTGAAACTGGATTGATATCAATTACCTATGCTTGGCTGTTTTATGTTATAGCAACAGTTCGATTATGCCTGGACGCTACAGGAAAAAGTTCTCAAGAGAATTCCAGCGCTTAAGAACTGGTTTGCCGGTCTTGAGGGGTTTCTGCTCAATCAGGCGATCGCTAGAAGGGTTAGAGGCTCGGTAAGCGATCGCTTTAATTAAGGATGAGTTTCAGCCAAATATGTTAAGCCGTGTTGCAATAACATTCAACACTGTTTCGGGATATTTACGTAGGAAAATTTTCTCGATCTTTAATTTCCGGATATTTACGTAGGAAAATTTTGTCGATATCTAATAATATACGTTTAAAAGTGAACTAAAACAATCAGTTCCTAAAGGATTTAATTTATGGACACACCTAAAGATTATTACGAAACTAACGGATACTATGTTTTTAAAAATCTCATTCCTGAAAATTTGATTAATAATATTTTAAAAGAGTATAACTCCAATATCCTTTCATCTAACTCTCCTTTCTTTAGACAATCAACGAATAAATGGGAAACCAATACAATTACTCCCAATGGATACTCTGAAGAATCTTTTAGAGATGTTCACGATTACCCAGATTATCCAGGATTTACTGAGGCAGCTAAAGAAATTTTCTGTTTACAGCAGGTTAGGGAAGCACTGACTGAACTGACGGGTAGTAAGGAGCATAACCTCATGCAAACTATGTTCTTTGATATGAACACGGCTACCCCTGCCCATCAGGATTGGTACTATTTAGATTCGATGCCAAATGGTCATTTACTGGCTGGATGGTTTGCTCTGGAGGACATCCATGAAGAAGCGGGTCGATTCTATGTTTTACCAACATCTCATCTGGTTGACTTTGAGTTAACAGATGATGAAAAACTATCTAATCGGTTTTACTTGGAAAAGTTGAAGGAGTATATCAATGTTCACAAGAGTAATATTCAAGCTCCTGCCTTGAAAAAAGGGGACGTCTTATTCTGGAACTCTAGAACGATTCACGGTTCCTTGGAAACACTCAATCCCCAATATTCTCGCAAATCTCTCACGGCTCATTATTTACCAGCAATATATGAATTCGGTAGCCGCAATGCAGAATCTCCGACTGCTGTAGATTATGCCACGTACAAAGGAATGAAGTATCGTTTGATTCCTGCAATGTACAAAAATTATTCAGCGGCAGCGAAACTGAAAACAGATTTATTGCAGTATTTGTGGGAGCAACCGAAACTAATGCGAACCGCAAAATTTGTGAGAAAAGTTTTGCAAGGTGCTAAAGGTAAATAATCGATTCTGTTCTGTTCATCGCAAAAACAAATAGGGTTCTGTAGGACGACCTAGTTCTCGAACCCTATCTTTATCCCTTCATAAATTGCCCAATTCTGATGTTAGACAAGCTGAGTCTGGTCAATCAAAAGCTTAGCCCTGGTCTACGCAAGGTGTTCAGCAACATCGCGTGGCTGTTCGCTGACAAAATCCTCCAAATGGGCTTAAGCCTAATTGTAGGGATATGGGTAGCTCGCTATCTAGGGCCGGAACAGTTTGGCTTATTTAATTATGCGATCGCATTTGTAGCCCTGTTAGGGCCAATTGCCAACCTGGGGCTTGATAGCATCGTAGTACGTGACATTGTGCGCGATCTATCTACCAAGAATGAAACCCTTGGAACTTCCCTCGCACTAAAACTTATTGGCGGTGTTGTAACAACTTTGTTAGCGGTTGGCGCAATTTCCTTACTACAGCCTCAGGACTCTTTAACTCATTGGCTGGTAGGAATTATCGCTGCTGGAACCATTTTTCAAGCTTTCGAGACGATCGATCTTTGGTTCCGCTCGCAAGTTAAATCTAAATATACAGTTGTTGTTAAAAATTGCGCCTATTTGCTTGTCTGTGCTGTCAGAATTGTCTTAATTCAAATTAAAGCTCCTCTCATTGCATTCGCCTGGGCAAGATGTGGAGAGCTTGCCTTAGCTGCTGTGGGCTTGGTAATAATTTATCAAAATAGCGGGGAGGATATAAAAGCATGGCGTAGCAGTCTCCCTCAGGCAAAGAACTTAATCAAAGAAAGTTGGCCCTTGATTGTGTCGGGAATCGCCATTTATATTTATTCCACTATCGATCAGGTCATGCTGGGTTCCTTCTCTGCTCAAGAACTTAAATTCGATCCTAAATATGAATTAGGCATTTATGCCGCTGCTGTGAAGATCTCGCAGATATTTGATTTTATTCCCTCTATCATGCAAATATCTTTTTTCCCAAAACTCACTGAGGCGAAGGCTCAAGGGGAGATTGAATATTTCAAAAAATTTCAGGCTTACTTTGATTTAACCTTAATTTTGTGGTTGATAATCGCAATTCCAGTTTCACTGCTTTCCACTTACGTCGTTCATTTCTTGTACGGAGATAAGTATGCAGCTTCAGCAATAATACTATCAATCTATGTTTGGTCACAGTTTGGTAGCGGTTTTGGTCTTGCGAGAAATGCGTTTATTATGATTGAAGGAAAAGCCAAAAATGAATTATTTTTAACTTTTATAGGGGCAGTTGTAAATATAGTTTTAAATTTATATCTAATTCCTAAGGATGGAGCGGTTGGAGCTACCATAGCAACTTTGATTACTTATTTCATTGTAACTGTAGTTCTCAACTTTATCATTCCAGATTTAAAGCCAATCGGTAAGTTTATTCTACGCTCTTGTAATTTATATAAGGCTGCTACAAGAATTAAAGGAATCGTGCAATGATTGAAATAAAACCAAGCATTCAGCACAAATCTACCTGTCCCCACAGCGGTACACTGCTTAATCCTCAAGGTGTTCTTTGGCAGGGAATGCATATTTGCGTAAAATCTAAGTGCGACTCCTGTAATATAGAAATTATTGAAGATTTAGAAGTTGGTCATGCTGTCACTTTTCCTTATCAAATTGATTTAGCAAAAGGCGACGTTTTTGGAAATGAATCCTGTAAGTATTGGTTAGGTGAAAAACTTCTTTACTCTCTGCAAAACCCCCAATCTGAAGAGATTGCGATATCTAAGGAGGTTTTTAAGCAGCATCAACGTGTCATTATCTTAAACTGTATTGATTATCTTTATGGGCATAGTTTGTTAAAGCTGCTTAATGTCCAAAGATATCTAAATAATTACCCAGATTGCGGCTTAATTGTCATCGTCCCAAAGTTCTTGAGATGGATGGTTCCAGAGGGCGTTACAGAAATTTGGACGGTAAATATACCTTTACAGCAAGGGCAATGCTACTATCCGAAGTTTGACCAATTTATCTCTGAGGAATCCAAGCGTTTTGATAAAATTTACGTAAGTAAGGCATATTCTCATCCGAGTCAGTTTGATATTAGTAAATTTACGCGGGTTACCACTCATAGCTTTGATAAAGATTCAAACCAAATAACCTTTATTTGGCGCGACGATCGGATTTGGTGTAATCCGCTTCTCTTCAAAACCTTGAGGAAATTAAAGATGGTTGATATTGCCCTCAAGCTTCAGAATGAAAGAGTGCAAAAACTATTTTTAAAGATTCGCTCTAAAGTTCCTTTAGCAAAGTTTACGATCGCTGGTTTGGGGAGGAAAACTCAGTTTCCCGACTGGATTGAAGATTTGCGGGTAAACAAGTTTAATTCAGACACTGAGAGGCAAATGTGCCAAGTTTATTCCCAAAGCCGCTTGGTCATTGGTGTACATGGTTCTAATATGCTGTTACCTTCTGGTCATGCTGGCATGACTCTCGATCTGATGCCAGAGGATCGGTGGGGAAACGTGGCGCAAGATATCCTCTATCAAGAGACAGAGCCTCGATTGGCTGCTTTTCGATATCGCTATGTTTCGCTTCAGACTCCTTTAGATGAAATAGGAGCGATCGCTTCCAGTATGCTCCTACATTACTCCGAATATAAACAGAATATGACTGCTGATAAGTGACCATGAAAACTCCCGTTGCTTTGTTAATCTTTAAACGACCTGAGACTACAGCCAAGGTTTTTGAGGTAATTCGTCAGGCAAAACCGCCGAAGCTTTTAGTAGTTGCTGATGGCCCTCGTAGCGATCAACCAGGTGAAGCAGAAAAGTGCGCTGCTACTCGTGAAATTATTGACACTGTAGATTGGGATTGCGAAGTTATAAAAAATTATTCAGATGTAAATTTAGGCTGCGGTTTACGTCCAGCTACAGGTATTAATTGGGTATTTGAACAAGTAGAAGAAGCCATCCTTTTCGAGGATGATTGTTTACCTCATCCAACTTTCTTTCAGTTTTGCGAGGAGTTATTAGAAAAATATCGCGATGATGAAAGAGTAATGAGTATTGCGGGAACCAATCTTTTAGGCGAACGGAAGTTACCTGGACAAAGTTATTATTTTTCCTACTTTGGTGGAAATTGGGGTTGGGCATCCTGGCGTAGAGCTTGGAAATATTTTGATTATGACATTAAGCAATGGCCTGAAATTTTCGAGAGTCGGTTCCTAGAAAATTATTTAAGGGTACCAAAACATTATTTGTTTTGGCAAAAAATATTTCAAGATGCCTACCAAAATAAAAACAGATCCTGTTGGGATTATCAATGGTTGCTAGCTTGTTGGCTTCAACATGGATTAAAAATAGTGCCTGAAGTTAATTTGATTACGAATATTGGTTTCGGAGCCAATGCAACTCACACTTTTTCTACTGAAAATCCCTTAGGTAAAATGGGGACGCAAGAAATTAGCTTTCCTTTGAAGCATCCTCCTTTTATGATTCGAGATGTAGAAGCAGATACCTTATTTCAAGAAAACTTTTTTGACAATAGAAGCCTATTTACTAAAGTTAAAAATAAACTTCAAAAAAGTTTTGCTTAAGGAGTAATTACGAGATGAACCCCTTCTCCAAAATTAAGTCTAAAATTAATGCTAATTTAACCAAAAAAAAGTGTGTAATTGGCAATAGTTCAAGCGTTTTAGACCACAATTCACTGATAAGCCACGATCGCGATAAAAATAGTATTATTCTTGGTGAAAACACTCACATCGAAGGTCAATTAATGACTTTTCCTGGAGGAAAAATAAAAATAGGCAATTTCTGTTATTTAGCCCAAGGCTCTAAAATTTGGTCAGACACTTTAATTGAAATAAAAGATAGAACAATCATTGCTCATAATGTAAATATATTCGACAATCAAACTCATCCACTCGATCCGGTAGCGCGTCATCAACAATTCGTTCACATTATCCAAAAAGGCTTTCCTAAAGACTTAAACCTAAATGGAAAACCAGTCATTATTGAAGAGGATGTTTGGATTGCTTGTAACTCAATTATTTTAAGAGGGGTGACGATTGGAAAATGCTCAATTATCGGTGCTGGCTCAGTCGTTACAAAAGATGTCCCTGCTTGGACGATTGTTGCGGGGAATCCAGCCCAGATTATTGGCAAAGTTCCTGAAGGTGAACGGAAGATTTTAAATAGCAAAGAAGTAGTAAGCGATCGCGGGTAAAAAGCAATGAAGCGCTTTATAGTATCTAAACTAACAGACGCTCAAATAGACAGGATTAAATGGCTAGGAGGTAACTTAAAAGCCCATTTTAGTAAAAGGCAAAATGTAGGTAAAAACTCTTATATCGATCCATCGGTTCATGTACTGGGGTGGGGTAATGTAAAAATTGGTCAAAATTCAGTTATCGGTTCGGAAACAGTAATTGTCATTAACAAACGAGAAAAAGAAAAAATTTCTGTCATTGTTGGTGATAACTGTTTTATCGGTCGGAGAAACTTTTATAGTGCTGGAGCTTTAATAAAAGTCGGTGACTACAGTTTAATTGGTAATGACTGTAAACTGTTAGGAAGTGGGCACGAATACACTTCTCCGTTTATTCCGTATCACACTGCTTTAACAACTACTGATGGAGTAATAGACATCGGCACAAATTGCTGGCTGGGTGTAGACGTGACTATTTTGAAAGGCGTCCAAGTAGGATACGGCTCAATCATTGGAGCTTCCACCGTAGTAAATTGCAATATTCCCCCATTCAGCGTGGTGGTAGGAAATCCATGTCGAATTGTTAAAAGATTTGATATGCGATCGCAAGAGTGGGTAAGGGCTAAAGATTATTCTGAAGATGGCGATCGATATCTTCCTGGTGAAGATGAATATTTAGCAATATTAAAAAAAAATTTTCCCGCTACTAGAATGCCAACAATCGCTGTTAGCAAGTTCTTCGGGGATTTAGACTAACAAAGTAGGAAGAAAATAGATAATTTTACGAATAAATAAAAAATATTTCCATGAAAACTGTTTTAATTACAGGTGTTACAGGGTTTATCGGGCGATATGTTGCTCGTCAGTTTACAGAAACTGGATGGAGTGTTATTGGGCTGGGAAATCGCCCTCCAGAGAATGCACCTAGACAAGATTTGTTTCGCTATGAAAAATTAAATTTGCCTTCTGCGGATCTAGCAAAAATTGTTCAAGAGTTGCAACCGGAAGTTTGTATTCACTGCGCTGGAAGAGCTTCAGTAGAGCTTTCAATTAGCGATCCATCAGCAGATTTTAGCAACAGTGTTGCTGTCACTTTCAACCTTTTAGATACATTACGTCTTTATGTTCCAAAATGTCGTTTAATCTATCTTTCTAGTGCTGCTGTCTATGGAAATCCTGAAACCTTACCCATTCAGGAAAACCAAAGCTTGAAGCCAATTTCTCCCTATGGCTTTCATAAGCTGATGTCTGAGCAACTTTGCGCTGAGTTTTTCCAAGTTTATAACTTACCCACTGCTATAGTACGCATTTTTTCGGGTTATGGGCCAGGACTGAGGCGACAAGTTCTTTGGGATATGTGTCAAAAAGCTTTGATAAACCCCGCACTAAAGTTACGAGGTACTGGCAACGAAAGCCGCGATTTTATTCATGGTAGAGACGTAGCAAGGGCACTTCAGATTCTTGCTGAAAAAGCTAATTTTGAAGCCGAGGTTTATAACCTTGCAAATGGTGTCGAAACAACAATCAAAGAATTAGCAGCATTAGTGTTAGCTAAACTAGGAGAAGATATTCTGGTTGAATTTGATAATAGTACTCCTGTCGGAACTCCGATAAACTGGCAAGCCGATATGAGCAAACTTTCCCAAATTGGATTTATCCCTGAAGTAACGATAGAAAGGGGTATAAACGTCTATGTTCAATGGTGCCGAGCTGAGATTTTAGGATGGTAAAAAATCTACATATTTGCCTCAATATGGTGGGTGGCTCTGGCTGGCTAGGGGGCGTGCTATATATTCAGAATTTAGCTCGTGCGATCGCTACTTTACCAGAAACAGAAAAAGCGAATATCAAGCTAACAATCGCTGTTCACGATAAAGATATAAATTTAATAGAACCAGCCCGGGGTTACGTTCACCAAATTTATGCTACTTCCAAGTGGCAGCGTGCCTATCTAAAAATGTGTAATTTTTTAGCTGAGCGTATCTCTTTCATTCCTCTGGAACTACTAAATCCTCAAAAAATAAATTTTCTTTACCCGGCCATAGCAGGAACCCGCTCACCTTATCAGTGGGGAGGTTGGATTCCTGACTTTCAACACTATCACTTACCCAACCTTTTCTCTCCGGAAGAAATCGCTCAACGTAATCGAGATCAGCAACAAATTGCTCACGCTGCTCCTATTATTGTCCTCAGTAGCAATATGGCACAAGAAGACTTTAAACATCTTTATCCGGAAGCAGCTTCTCGAAGTGTTGTAATGAATTTTGTAAGCTGTCCCGCACCTGAATGGTTTGAGTTAGATCCCAAACTAACGCAAGAAAGTTATCAACTTCCAGATAAATTTTTCCTGATCAGCAATCAATTTTGGAAACATAAAGATCATGCTGTGGTAATTGAAGCTTTGGGGCTACTGAAACAACAGGGGCTTACACCTACCGTTGTTTGTACTGGAAGTGCTACTGATTATCGTAATCCTGATTATTACAATTACCTCTTAACAAGAATTGAGGAATTAGGAATTAGCGAACAAGTACGTCTTTTAGGATTAATTCCTCGTGTAGACCAAATTCAGCTCATGAGGAGGTCTTTAGCTGTAATTCAGCCTTCTTTATTTGAAGGTTGGAGTACGGTTGTAGAGGACGCACGTTCTCTTGGTAAACCCATGTTACTTTCTGACTTTCCTGTTCACCTGGAGCAGAATCCTCCTGATTCTTACTTTTTTGAGCGTAGTAATGCGGAACAACTAGCAGCACTGATTGATAAAAGTTTCACTACATTAACACCAGGACCAGATGTAGAAAAAGAAAGTTTAGCTAAACAGGATAATGTTGAACAAATCAAAGGATACGGTAGGCGTTTTTTAGAGATAGTACGCAGTGTTGTATAACCAACAAAATTTTATCTAGGGATTTTTTAGATGTTGAAACGCTCAGAGAAATACTTACATTACGTACTCTTTGATACGCTCAAAGAAAAGAATGTTATTCCTCCAGCCTTTTTCTGGATAGCTGTAGCTACTTTGTATGCAGTAGCGAATGCGCCGAAGAATAGGATAATCATGGCGTTTCAAGCAATTTTCAATCGCCTGCCTCAAGATTGGGTTTCTACAACTGTTCAAGCAATCGAAAGTCGTTTCAGCCAGGGGGTAATTTCTCCAGAAATCCTAGCCAAAACTGCTCCGCAGCAACTAGCTGAGATTACTACTAATTACGGCATAATCCCTATCAAAGGATTTCTCTTTTTTATCGCAACTTTAGTTATTGCATACCCAATTTTAATATCGGTTATTAAGTCGCGTCATTCACTATTTCAGTCTGGGTTTAAAAGAAGAGCGATCGCCTCCTTAGCCATCTTCGCAATTATATCTGTACTCATCGTCCCTTTTCGCTATCCTTTAGGTCCAGGGGTGATGGGTTTAGAGTATGCCATTAGGAGTTTAGAGCCTTTTAGTCAAAATGCCGACTGGTATTATCGACGCTTGCTTATGCTAGCGATCGCTAACTTTATCCACATGAGTGGACCATTCCTATATTACATTTTTTCTCTGGCTTGTACCTATCTTTTAATCTTCTTGACTTTAACCTTTATCGAGTCCAAAATATTCGGTTCAAAGGAGACTGATGAGGGGCAACAAGAAATTGAATCCGAATCAATAAATTATCAAAAAGTTGGTTTATATTACCTTTCAATTACAACTAGTAGTTATTTAATTTTTAATTGTCAATTTCCGGGCTATGTCGATCAGCTATTTTTTAGCCTGTTATTACTTCCAGCTTGTATCCCTATGACTCGGCAGGGAAGACTCGCAACCCTTGCTTTTGCCTTAGCCACACATGAAGCCAGTGCTTTTGTCTTTATCCCAATTGTTATTTTCTGTTTTCCCAGAAGAGAAGTATTAACCGCTTTATCCTTAGTCCCCATTTACTGTTTTATTTGGTTTGCTGGCAGTGGATTTTCTCTGGATAGTCCAGTAAAGGCACACTTGATACTGGAGAATAAGACGGCATTGCAGTACTTAGCTGAAAATCCAATGTTGGGATTAGCAGGGTTCTTTTTCTCCTACAAGCTATTGTGGATTATTACCCTGTATATTTTGTGGATACTTTGGCGTCAGGGCGAGACACTTTTGGTAAGTGCGATCGCTTGTATCATTGCATTCCCTATTTCTACAATGTTTTTGATTGTGGATACTAGCAGAAATGTAGGCTATGGTTTCTTTGGAATGTTAATTGCTTTTGCTATCCTGATTCGGGAAAAAAAAGTCTTTCCGGGGCATCTTATATTATTTTATATGGTCATTCTAAATATTATTATTCCTTCATACTATGTAGGTTTAAACACGGGTTTTCAGACTTATATGGGTCTGTATCATCTTATCCCTCTTTTTCCCTCCACTTATGTTCCATGAATATAAAATTTTAGGGTGAGCATTGCCCACCCTACTCATTCAACTATTATTTAATACATTCCATAAATAGGGATTCTGGGCGTTCTTCTCGTTCTGCAATCCCTGCTATTTGACTGTTTCGGTAGTTACATCTAACCACTTCCCGAAATCCAGTATCCAAGAGGATTTTTCGCAACGAATTTTCGTTATAGTGCCAGTGGTGGCGATTTTTTTCTAACGTCTGCGTTGCTTCTAAAAATTCTGTCAAAAATACTTCAGGACAGCTAGGATTGTAGCTCTTTATTAATTGATCGAGGTCTGGAACTGCAACCCGAAATATTCCACCTGGCTTCAGAACTCGATAAACTTCAGAGATACAATTTAAAGCGCCTTCTAAGTATAAATGCTCAAGTACATGAGATGTATATGCTGCATCAACACTATTATCAGACCAGGGAAATTTTTTAGTCAGATCCAGATATGTAAGCTGACGAAAAATTCCTTTTTGATGCTCGTCATATCGTTCTCGATCGAGCTTCCCTACTTTATACATGAGATCAGGTAAAAAGGGGATTTTTGAAACCCAGATATGAGGAGTAATATCTGTATTGATCCAGCCAGAGAAAATGCGGTCGAAAGAGCCTAAATTTAATTTCATTGCCTCAGACATATTGTTGACCTCAGAAAGTGAATTAAGCCGCTATAAACTAGCTTAATAAAAATCAATATCAAGAATATTGAAAATATTCTTTAATTTTAGAAAAGGTAAGCTTAGGGCTTGCTAAATTGTAGAATATAGGTTGGCCAAAAAAAGCAATTACGTTGATACATTGTTCATGCTTCTAATTTTAGTATTCCCAAGTTCAGGAATAATATAGCTATTATGACAACTAACATTTATTTTAATAATGTGAGGCGCTGATGGAAAATACTAGCATAGCTGTTCTTATCACTTGCTATAACCGTAAGCAAAAGACTTTAGCAAGTCTAGAGGCACTTTTCAACCAGGTACTCCCAACTAACGTTAATCTTTGGGTCTATCTTGTAGATGACGGCAGCAGTGACGGTACAGCAGCAGATATCAACCAATATTATCCTCAAGTAAAGATTATCCAGGGAGATGGAAATTTATTCTGGAATGGAGGAATGCGAGTGGCATTTTCTGAAGCCATTAAGCACCCTCATGATTATCATCTCTGGCTGAATGATGACACGCTAATTTACCCAGAAGCTTTAAGTAATTTGCTGACAACCTCTCATCTTTTAGCCTCGCAAGGAAATGCAGCAGCCATTGTAACAGGGGCGACTTGCGATCCGGAGACGAATACGGTTTCTTACGGCGGCGTTGTGAAAAGTACGTGGTGGCATCCCTTCAAATTTCGCTGGCTAGAACCGAGCCAAAAAGCTATACGATGTGACACCATGCATGGAAATTGTGTATTGATTCCTAAAGAAATATTCCAAGCAATCGGAAACTTAGAGCCTGACTTTAAGCATTATGCGGGAGACTTTGATTATGGGTTACGCGCGAGAGGAAAAGGATATACGGTTTGGTTAGCTCCAGGCTACATCGGAACCTGTTCCGGAAACCCTCTGTACGCAAACTGGATGGATTCTAATTTGCCGATTCGCGAACGATGGCAAAAGGCAGAACAACCTAAAAATTTCACATTCCAAGAACGGAAGTTATTTGCTCAGCGCCATGCTGGAATTTTATGGCCTATTTATTGGTTGCTGCCCTATAGAAAATTGCTTTTCTCAAGCTTTAGCAAACGGGGACAGGTGGGAACATGAAAATTATAAATTCTGGCGATAAAAAATTAAAAATAGACGATCTCCGCATTGCTATTGCGATCCCCTCAGTCGAATTTGGCTCTTACTGGCGACCTGTTTTGTACGAACTTACGAAAATCTGTAAGAATACAATTTTTTATACTGGCTGTCTTTGGCCGAAATTCGATGCTGATGCTCCAGGAGCTTCCGCGGTTAAACTTGTAGGAAAATTTAAATTTGTAGAGGCAACTCAAGTATCGGGTGGCTATGGTCGCGGTTTTATGGTAGCTTCCCCAAAGATTGTGAATGAGTTACTTGAGTTTAAGCCTCATGTTGTCTTTGCCAGCGCTTTCTCTATATGGACTGTTTTAGCACTGCTTTTTAAACCTTTGGGAGGTTGGAAAGTTGTAATTATTTATGATGGCAGCTCACCGAACACAAACTTTGAAGATTCTAAACTTCGTACCTTTGCGCGTCGTTTAATGGTTAAATTTACAGATGCTTTTATTGCTAATAGCAATGATGGCAAAAACTATCTTCATAAGGTAATTGGAGCTGACGAAAGAAAAATTTTTACTAAAACTTATCTGGTGCCTGAACCCCAAGCTTTGCGGGAACGTCTTGAAGCTGCCAAACCTAGTGAATTAAGGTTAAAACGTCCGGTTTTTCTATTTGTCGGGCAAGTAATTTCTAGAAAAGGGATAAAGCCCTTATTAGAGGCATGTTCTCTTCTTACAAATCAGGGATATTCTGAGTATTCGCTAGTAATTATTGGGGATGGAGCGCAACGTGAGGAATTGGAAGTTTTTGTTAAAGACAACAATTTAATAGAACTTGTTACCTGGATAGGATGGTTAGACTACGGGCAACTAGGAGCCTATTTTCAGAATGCCGATGTCTTTGTTTTCCCTACATTTGAAGATGTCTGGGGAATGGTGGTACTGGAAGCGATGGTGTTTGGCAAACCCATATTGTGTTCTAAAGGTGCAGGCGCTTATGAAATGGTGATAGAAGGAGAAAATGGGTATTTGTTTGAGCCACAAAAGCCCGAAGAAATCGCGGAAGGAATGTACCGTTTTATAGATAATCCAGAGCTTGCTGCTTCAATGGGAGAAAAATCAAAGCAATTGATTGGGCAGTATACCCCAGAAGCAGCAGCAAAAGCGATGGCAGAAGTAGCAATGAATATTTTACAAAAAAGTTAAATAAATTCCGAATGATATTGAATGGAGGCAGAGCCTCTAAAATTGCGTTCTCGAGCTTAGGTGGGGAACAAAAAAATAATTCGGAGAAAGTGGGTAATTTTGAAAGTGGGTGGGAACTATAGGTAGGTAAAGCTACTAATTTTATAAGAGGTAAAAGCCTATGAAAATCCTTCTATCTGCATACGCTTGTGAACCAGGGTGTGGCTCTGAGGAAGGGGTAGGCTGGAATACAGTTCGGCAAGTAGCGAATCATCACGAAGTTTGGGTGTTAACTCGAATTGGTTATCGTGCAGCAATCGAAGCCGAGCTGGATTGTCACCCAGTTCCCAATTTACACTTTATTTATTTCGACCCATTTAATTGGACGGAAGATTGGCGGAATAAACAAGGGTTGGTGCAACTTCATTACTACCTTTGGCAAGTACAAGCTTATTTTCTGGCAAGGCAGATGCATCGGGAGATTAGCTTTGACTTAGTGCGTCATGTCACTTATGTGAAACACTGGTCTCCTAGCTTTTTAGCACTGTTGCCAGTTCCCTTCATCTGGGGACCTGTCGGAGGCGCTGAATCGGCTCCAAAAGCTTTCTGGAAAGATTTTAGTCGGCGTGGCAAGGTTTATGAATTGCTGCGAAACTTCGCTCAATCAGTGGGTGAACAAGATCCATTTGTGCGGCTGACTGCAAAGCGAAGTTATGTAGGATTAGCAACCACTGAGGAAACGGCAGAACGGTTGCGATCGCTTGGAGTAAAAAATGTCCAAATCGCTTCGCAAGTAGGTTTATCTAAGGAAGAAATTAGTCAATTGGCACACCATATTGTGCCTGATGATAGCCCAATAAGGTTTATTACTGTGGGTCGCCTCATCCACTGGAAAGGAGTGCATCTGGGGATTCGCGCTTTTGCTTTGGCTCAAATTCCCAAAGCAGAATACTGGATTGTGGGAGATGGACGGGAACGGCAACAATTGGAAGCGATCGCTCACTCACTGGGAGTGGCGGATAAAGTTCGCTTCTGGGGCGCTTTACCGCGCCAGGAAACCCTATCTAAAATCGGGCATTGCCACGTCCTCGTTCATCCCAGCCTGCACGAATCTGGGGGATTTGTCTGTGCGGAAATGATGGCGGCGGGGCGTCCAGTCATTTGTTTGGATCTGGGAGGGCCAGCGGTACAGGTAACGGAGGAAACTGGGATTAAAGTGGCGGCGGTAAATCCCGAACAAGTCGCACGCGACGTAGCTGCTGCGATGACTCGTTTAGCTGAAGATCCAGCGTTACGGCTGCGAATGGGACAAGCGGGACAAAAGCGGGTGAAGGAAGTTTTTGATTGGGATCTCAAGGAAAGGCTTTTGCTCGATTTGTATGAAAAAATGCTACCTCAGCCCGCTATCGTGGCTTCAGTTGCTAAAGGCTTGACGGATCAAGGGTGAATGCAGGCGTCGATGAGTTCTTCGATGCCATTGATGGGCAAGATTGGTGTACCTAACTCAGTGGCGAGTTGTTCGACCGTCATGTCATCTAGGAAGCAAGAATCGCCGTGTTTTAACATGACTGAGGGGAGGAGAATGCGATCGCCCAAATCTCTTCCCTTTAGTTTCAGCAAATCTTGACCCGTTAACAAGCCAGTGACGCTAATCTCTTGTCCCCAGTATTCGCTACGCAACGCCGCCAGATTTACTTGCAGTCCTTGCACTTGATTCAGACGTTGCAAGATAGGCTCAAAGGCTTTTTCCACTGCATTCCCCACCACCCAAGTTAATTTTTGGGATGTTTTTAAACGTCGCGGCAATTTTTTCGCGGCAACCTGCTGAAATTCCTTGAGAAATTGGCGAATCGAACCAACCCCATTGCCAATTTGAGGATAGTCTTCGTAGTCTGATTCTGGCGGTAATTCTTGCCCAGCAATTAAAAACCACTCGTCGGCTAACCAAGCAAAAGTCGATCCCATCTGGTTGCGGAATTTCTCCTGGAGTGCCTGGACTTGCAAAATCACTTCAGCGGCTTTCTGGGGCGTCACTGGGGTTAGTTCGTCTTCGGTTGGACGGAAACGTGTCAAACCGACCGGAACCACTGCCACAGAGGCGACAGCCGGGATATCTCCCTGGTGAAAAGAGGCTAAATCCCCCAGGGTAGTCTCTAGGCGATCGCCATCGTTAATGCCAGGACAGAGAACAACCTGGGCATGGATTTGCAGACGCCGTTCTTGAAACCACCGCAGTTGCTGCAAAATCTCAGCGGCGCGGGGATTTTTTAACAGGCGGCTGCGGACTTCTGGTTCGGTAGCATGGATGGAAACGTAGAGGGGAGAGAGGCGCATCTGCTCAATCCTGTCCCATTCCCTCTGGGTGAGATTGGTCAGGGTTAAGTATGAGCCATAGAGAAAGCTGAGGCGGTAGTCGTCATCTTTGAGATAAAGCGATCGCCTTTTACCGGGAGGCTGTTGATCGATGAAGCAAAAAGGACAGCGGTTATTACACTGAATTAAGCCATCAAATAGGGCAGTTTCAAATTCCAACCCCAAGTCATCGTCGTAGTCTTTCTCAATTTCCACCGAGTGGCTTTTGCCAGCAGTATCTAAAACTTCCAGTTCCAGCACTTCATCCGCACACAAAAACTGGTAGTCAATAAGGTCGCGGGGGCGCATCCCGTTGATGGAAACAATTGCATCTCCCGGTTCAAACCCGACTTCGGCAGCAATGGAGTCGGGGAGGACTTGGGTAATTAAGGCTGGACGAATAGAAATCTCGCTCATAAAACTAGGAGGAAACGAACCGCTTCAGGCACGGAGGGAGGAGAAGAAAAAGTAATTAAATATTAGGGATTAGTTTGACGAAGATCGCGCCTAAGATAGCTATTCCAAATGCTAACCGATACCAAATAAATACCCACGTACTCTGGGTTTGCAGGAAGCGCAGCAGCCACGCGATCGCGAGATAGGAAAATACTCCAGCTGAGATGACTCCTGCCAGCAAAGGCAGCAGTCCACCATCTCCTAGTCCTGTTTCTAAAACACCTTTTAATTCCACTAACCCTGCCAGGGTAATTGCTGGGATTCCTAATAAAAAAGAAAACCGGGCAGCGGTTGCCCGTTCTAAATTCATAAATAGTCCAGCAGTCAGGGTGGAGCCGGAGCGAGAAACGCCGGGAATTAACGCCAAAGCCTGAGCCAATCCCATCAAAATGCCATCTTGAAGTGTTAATTGCTCAAAGTTACGCTTTTTCTTGCCAATGCGCTCGGCAATTCCCAACAATAAAGCCATGAAAATAGAGGCAATCGCGATCGCTGCCATACTCCGTAACGGGGAGTTGTCAAAGTCGGGAATAAACTTTTTGATCAGCAGTCCAAAAAAGAGGATGGGTAAGGTTCCCAAAACGATTCCCAGTGCCATACGGAAGTCGTTGGATTCGTAATTCTTGTGAGCGATCGCCTTGAATGCACCCGTTGTAATTTGCGTCAAATCCCCCCAGAAATACCACAGCACTGCGGCAATACTGCCCAGCTGAATCACGGCGGTAAAGGCGACTCCTGGATCGCCCCATCCTAGCGCCACCGGCACCACCTTCAAATGCGCCGTACTGCTAATGGGCAGAAACTCAGTCAACCCTTGCACCATGCCTAGAACCACCGCTTGAAAGATATTCATCTGAGGTGTGGTTGCGGCAACGGGTGCCACGTCTTGCGCCCTTACCATCGCTTCTAAGGGGAAGGTCAACACAGTGCTGGCAGCACCGACACCAAGAATCGCCAATTTTTTACGTTTTGATACAGCCATGAAATCCTCTAATAAGCAGCATTCCAGACAAGTCAGCCTTTCTTCTTTCTTCTTTGCGAGTCACTGGCAGAGGCATCTTGCGCCACTACACATAACACAGGCATTACATAAGACGAGCAATTTTTAGAAAATCTCCGACTCTCAACGCTGAGTTTCTCCCAACTTCCCATTCATTTTCTGCCACCCTACTCCGAAAAGCCACTTGTATTGCTCAATAAAACTCAGCTAAGATTTCTATATCCCCCCCTAGGGCATTTTTCCTGTGATATCGTAAAAGATGTAAACTAAAGTAAAGAATATTAACAAAATCTTGTTTAACGATACCTGGTTTTCTAATTCATCTTCTTCTGTCCCTGGTAATCTCCCCCAGCCAAGTAAAACTCTGTTGGGGTTTTTTGATTGGGGAATCGGCACCCGCCAAGCTTGGTTAGTTTTCGCAGCTGCGTCTTTTCTGGTATCCGTGCCAGTGTTTGTGCAAGCCCCTTTAGTGCGGCTGCTACCAGAACTGAGTTTAGTAATGACAGCCGGGTGGGTTTGGCTGAGCGTGGTTCTCAGACGGCGTCCTGCGACTCATGTGTGGGGAGATTTGCTGCTGGGATTTAGCTGGAGTTGGTTAGCAGGGTCGATTTATTGGGGCTGGCTGCGCTGGGAACCCACGATCCACTTGCCGGTGGAAGCCATCGGTTTACCGTTTGCCTTATGGTGTTTGACCCGCCGTTGGGGTCTTGTCGGCAACCTATTTTATCTTGGCTCCCTGTTTGGCACGGCAGTAACAGATATATACTTCTACTTAGCTGGTTTGATTCCACACTGGCGAACCGTCATGCAAGTTGCACCAAGCGAGGCATCACTGGTTTTTCAAAGTGCGATCGCTCAAGTCAGCACCCCCTGGGGAACCAGTTGGGCACTCGTGCTTCTCGGAATCCTATTAGGTGTTGGTCTGGTACCATTGCGATCGCGCCAGCTGCATTGGTGGGCCTTTGGTGGAGCCGTTTTGAGTACAATCTTGGTAGACGGTCTGTTTTGGCTGGCTGCTACTATGGCTTAAAAATATCTTGAAAGTGTCCCCTGAAAAATTTATTCATGTCGGGACATCTAGTTACAAAGGTTCCCAAATTACCCATCAAGCTCCAGAAGAAAGCTAAAATTTAACCACTCCATACGATGCGTCGTTGCTTCTCTAGCCTGTGGTGACTTTGCGACCCACTCCTTACTTACTCCTTCGTACCGAGTCCGGCAATCGCTATCTCCCCTTGGTAAGTAGTAACTGCTGGACAGTTGGTCGCAGTGACGACAACAATTTTGTGTTGCCGGATCGTTGGATTTCTCGCAACCATGCAATGTTGCAGTGTACCGAAACCGGCGAGTTCTACCTAATTGACCTAGGAAGTCGCAACGGCTCCTTTGTCAATGGCAGACGAGTCAGTATTCCGGTTACTTTACGCAATGGCGATCGCCTTACCTTTGGTCAGACGGATCTAGAGTTTCACTGCCCTACCGCCAACCGCAACAATGAGCCATTGCCAAGCGGGGACAAGGATACGCTGACTTCGACTTTGCACGTACGCCGTCTGATGTCAGTCATGGTGGTAGACATCCGCGACTTCACAGTTCTCACCCGGCAACTAGATGAAAAAATATTATCGGCGGTGATTGGTACTTGGTTCCGTCATGCAGGAAATATCATCCGAGAGTATGGCAGCTGGGTTGATAAATATATTGGCGATGCGGTCATGGCGATTTGGTTTCATGGACCCCAAGGAGTGACCGATGAGGATATGCTCAACATTTGTCAAGCAGTGAGCGCCCTCCATAAAATCACAATGGATTTGAGCAATAAATATCCCGTGCCCTTTCCGCTGCGAATTGGGGCAGGAATTAATACGGGTTTTGCAATGGTTGGGAACACGGGCAGTGGCGATCGCCCCGATTACACCGCGATTGGGGATACGGTGAATGCGGCATTTCGTCTGGAATCTGCCACCAAGCAACTGGGTCTGGATATTGCTGTGGGAGAAACCACTCACGAATATCTCATCTCTTTGGCAAAGCAAGAGACTGGTTTTAAGCAATATATCGTCAATCTAAAGGGCTATGAAGTGCCCACCGTGACCTACGCAGGCTCCTACGCTGACTTAGATAGTTTTTTGCAGGTCAATACGCTCAATAAAGACTAAACAGCAATAAACAATTAGCAATTTTGCACAATTAGCTGAACGTGGAAAACTTCCGCAAAGGCTTTCGCCACTTCTTGGCGCACCTGGTGCAAGTCAATTCCGGGTACGAACTGGGCAAGACTGCCAACCGACTTATCAGCAATGCCGCAAGGGACAATGCGCTCAAATCCGGTGAGGTCGGGACAAACATTTAAGGCAAAGCCGTGCATAGTAATCCACTTGCTGACCTTAATGCCAATCGCTGCTACCTTACAGCCTTCCAGCCAAACGCCAGTCATTCCGGCAACGCGATCGCCCTTTAACCCGTAAACATCCAGCACCCGAATCAATACCTCTTCTAACTGCCGCAAGTACCAGTGCAAATCTTGCTGGTAATAGCGCAGATTCAGGATTGGGTAACCCACCAGCTGACCCGGACAGTGGTATGTTACCTCACCCCCCCGTTCCACTCGGAAAACCTCCCAGTCGGTTGCTGCGGGGTCAAACTTAAGAAATTCTAGACTGGCTCCCTGCCCAAGCGTGTAAACCGGCGGATGCTCTAGCAAAATCAGGGCATCCGCCAGACTAGGATCGTTGATGCGTTCGGAAACCAGCGATCGCTGCCAGTCCCAAGCTGCCGAATAGGGCATCTGCCCCCGATTGTATAACCGGAGTTGGCGCAGTTGCTCCGAGGCTTTCCCAGCAGACCCTTCAGACTTACTTAAAATCATGGCAAAAATCAACAGTAATTTGACTTATATTTTTTGCATAATTAATCTGCTGGAATCAAGAAATGTCAAAAGATGCAAAGGATTCTGAAGAGAAGTCAAAGGCATAAGTTCTCTAGAATACAAAGTGCTAGTGTTGAAGTTATAACCTCAAGTGTTGAGGGAGGATGTCTCTTCAAAATAACCCCAAAGATAGACTTGGAGATCGCAACCAAGCTGGGGAATGTACATTAGTTAAATAGCACCCTAGGAAACCTAAACAAGAACATCGGCAGTTGCTTATTTGCGATAGGGCTGCTGACAACCCCTCTAGCTGAGGGACTGCCAGCAAGAACATCCTAGCAACAGTGTGAAATCGGTAAAAATTTGCTACTGCTCAAAGTTTTGGCTCCGTTCAACGTTTGCTAACACCAAAAAACGGGAACGCGATCGCTACTGAGAAAGCCGCAATTCTGCTGAGCTTTCTAAATTATCACAACGGTACAGCATGGAGTATCCGGTATGAAGCTTGTTATCCACGGCAAAAACATTGAAATTACCGACGCGATTCGTGAGTACGTAAATCAAAAAATTGACAAGGCAGTCAGCCACTTTCAGAGTTTGACGAGCGAAGTAAACGTGCATCTTAGTGTGGCTCGCAATCCCCGGATAAATCCAAAACAAGCCGCTGAGGTGACTATCTTTGCCAACGGTACAGTAATCCGTGCTGAAGAGAGTAGCGAGAGTCTCTACGCGAGCATCGACCTAGTTGCCGATAAAATTGCCCGCAAACTCCGGAAATATAAAGAAAAGCGTCTGGATAAGAAGACCCAGACTCAAATGAAGACTGGCATTGTGGTAGAACAAGAGCCAGTGCCAGAGGATCTCATTGGTTCTCGCACCCCCGAACTCCCCTCAGAAGTGGTGCGTACCAAGTACTTCGCAATGCCGCCAATGACGATGGACGAAGCCTTGGAACAGTTGCAGCTGGTGGATCATGACTTCTATATGTTCCGCAATGCTGAAAGCGGTGAGATTAACGTCATTTATGAGCGCAACCACGGTGGTTATGGAGTAATTTTGCCGCGTAACGGGAATGGACATACCCATCACAAAAATGGCAAAACTGACAACCACAGCACTGGAACGCCAGAAAAGTCAAGCTCTGCAAAAGCGTAAACAGAACTGAAGAGTATCTAGATTCTCGTTCGCAGACTCTTAGTTGACTCTGATTTGATCGGGTAGGAGCATTCTTTGTGGATGCCCCTACCTTCCTGATTTCACAGGATCGCCCCACAGGTTGTAGAGAAACTTTTTCTTGCAAATCGCACTCGCCACTACTGTGCTGGTATTGATTCCAATTTAGGTTGCGATCGCTTTCCCCGCCTCATTACGAAACTGAGCGATCGCACCTTGCATTGCTCGTAGTTCATCTTCTGAAATTCTTAAACAATTTGTCTACATAACACTTTGTTGAAACCCTAATTTCTAACGATCAACACAAATAAGAAATTAGATAAACTTAGCGTCACAGTAGTTTTATCCCTGGGTTTTCTTAGGCAGCCACTTGCAGGGATCGGTCAACTAAGTGCTGCTGTCTTTCCCTTCAAAATCAGCCAGATGCAGTTGAAACTTCAAAACAACTTCTTTCTCAACTTTTAAAGGAGCTAGTTGGCAATAAGTAGGATCGTCGTTGCGATGAGTGGGTCAACATGACCAAACCTATATTAAGCCAGAGGATGAGAAGGATAAACAAGTATTAACCTGAGACAAGCGGGTTGTACAAAAAACAGGTTGGTAGAGAAAAAGGAAGGTAAAGTCATTATGCATGAGGTATCAGAGGAGCACGCGAAGGCCGCAGAGGAACACGCGAAGGTCTCAGAGGAACATGGGAAGTTAATCGAGGAGGTAGGAAAGACTCTAAAGGAGCGCGGAAAGAGCGCCCAAGAGCATGGAAAGTTGATAGAAGAGTACGGAAAGGCTACACAGCAGCATGCGAAGGCATCGCAGCAGCACGCCAAGGCATCGCAGCAGCATGATGGAAACTCAACAGAGGAATTCGTGAAAGCTGCACAGGAACACTCCAAGGCAACAGAAAAACATACCAAAGCAGTCAAGGAGTTCCTCCAGGTAGCACAGGAGTTCGTCCAGGTAGCACAGGAGCAGGTAGAGACATCCAAGAAATTGTTGGACAAACGATAACTTGATTTGGATATCTATATGCCTTACGAGCGCGATCGCATCAGCTGTTTCAACTCTCGCCAAACTGGCGAGAGTTGTCCAAAATCCGATTGTTTATTCGTGAAGATTCCGTAGCTAGGGCTGAATAATAAAGCTAAAACAAATAATCCTGATGCAACTAATACAATCGCTGGGCCGGAAGGCAAATTTTGGTAATAACTGAGGTACATCCCGCTGATGCTGGAAATAATGCCAATCCCCGCCCCAACTATCATCACATTGTGCAGCCGCTTCACTAATAGATAGGCGGTTGCTCCTGGTGTAATTAACAGCGATAGCACTAGGATGACACCCACAGCTTTCATGCTGGCAACAATGGTTAAGGCAATCAGCAGCATTAAGCCAAAATTGAGCAAGTTAGTAGGCAATCCCGCTGCCTGCGCTCCCAAGGGATCGAAGGTATAAAATAATAATTCTTTGTACAGTAGCACGACCACCAATAGGACAATTGCGGCAATGATCGCAGTGTCGCGGACTTCTTCAACGGTAACACCCAAGATATTGCCGAATAAGAAGTGATTGAGGTCAATTTTGTTATCTTTTTGGATCGTGGTAATTAAGGTGACGCCGAGGGCAAAAAAGGCAGAGAAAACAATACCCATTGCGGCATCTTCTTTAATTGGCGATCGCGTTCTGATCCAAGCGATCGCCATCGTACTCAAAACCCCGGCAATAAATGCCCCGACAAAGATATTGGCACCTACCATAAACGCGATCGCTAACCCTGGCAAAACCGAGTGGCTGATGGCATCTCCCAACAATGCCAGCCGTTGCACCATCAGATAGCTACCGACAACAGCGCACAGCAAGCCGACGAGAATGGCAATAATCAGCGATCGCTGCATGAAGCCGTACTGCAACGGCTCAATCAACGCTTCTAACATAAAAATTTAGAGGATTCTAACCGCTCCAGGCGCAAAGGACACAAAGTTTAAGGGGGAGTGAGAAGTGATTTCTTTAATTTAAAACTCACTCCGGGCGGATTGATGAAATATATTTCTGGGCGGATAGATAATGAGATAAAGACCGCCTCTACGCAGCTGCTTCTGTAAAGAACATCACCTGTCCGCCATAGGCACGATACAGGTTTTCCTGACTCAGCACCTCGTGGCGCGAACCGGAGGCAATTAACTCAGTATTCAATAAAATTAAGTCATCAAAGTGGGTGATAGATGCCCCTAAGTCGTGATTGACAACGAGAACCGTTTTTCCAGCGTCGGCAAGGTCGCGGAAAATGTCAAAAATAATTGCTTGGGTTTTCTGATCGATCCCGGCAAACGGTTCATCAAAGCAGAAAACCTCTGCTTCTTGGGCTAAAGCCCGCGCTAAAAATACCCGCTGCTGCTGTCCTCCGGAGAGTTGTCCAATCGGGCGATCGCGATAATTGCTCATTCCCACCCGATCCAAAGCCTCTGCTGCCACCCGTCGGCTTACCGTAGAGAAGCGACGAAACCAGCCAGTTTTCTTGACACGCCCCATCATTACAGCATCCCAAACAGTCGCCGGATAAGTCCAGTCAATTTGCGATCGCTGCGGCACATACGCTACCCGTTCCCGTTGCTCCATCAAAGGTCTATCGCCATACAGCACCGTGCCACCCGTCACGGGAATCAATCCCAACATCGCCTTCATCAAGGTACTTTTTCCCGCACCATTGGGGCCAATAATCCCTGTCAAACGTCCCGGTGCCACTACACAACTGACATTCCGTAGCGCCTCTACCGTGCGGTACTGCACTCCCACCTGGCTGATTTTAATTGCTGTAGAGGCCTCTAGTGAGGCGGCTGGCAGATGGCAAACCATTTTTGCCCAATCGGTATCAGGGGAGAAGGTGGCAGTATTCATAGGGTGGTTTTATCTTGCTTTCTTTTTAGATTACTCTAATAATGAAAAGAATATGAAAACATCTATAAAGAGAAATAATCTAAAAGATAGGTGAAATTGATGGTACAGCGCTCTAGGCTCTCCCAAAAGGTAAAAGAAAGTAATTTTTGCCTTTCCCAGGCAAAATCGGGGAATCCTCTGACTCTGGTTTCTAGCCTTTGCCTAGGAATTCTCTTGCCTTTTGCCTTATCCAGCTGTACCCAGCCTTCCTCAAATCGTGCAAATCCAATTGCAAATGGTAAACCTAATGTAGTTGCCACTAGCACTATCATTGAAGACTTGGCTGCGGAGGTGGCGGGAGACGAAATTCAGATCCAAGGCATTCTTAAACCGGGAACCGATCCCCATGTTTATGAACCTGTGCCTCAAGATAGTCAGGCTTTAGAGAAAGCGAACCTGATTCTATATAACGGCTATAACCTGGAGCCAGGGCTGATTAAACTGATGAACGCAACCGGCGGCAAGATTCGCAAAGTTGCTGTAGGGGAAGTTGTGAAGTCTTTGCAACTGGATAAAGGCAGAGGAGAAGTGGTGCCAGATCCCCATGTTTGGGGCGATGTTGATAACGTCATTCAAATGGTAAATGCCATTCGTGACGCCTTGATTGAGCTATCACCCGAAGACAGAGAGAAATTTACTCAGAATGCGGCGCAGCTAACGGGTGAATTAAAACAACTGGATAGTTGGATTACCCAGGAAATTAAAACGATTCCAGAAAATAAGCGCAAATTAGTAACAAGCCACGACGCTTTTCAATATTATGCTCGTGCCTATAGCATTCCCGTTGCTGGCACTTTGATTGGCATCAGTACAGAAGAACAACCCAGCGCCCAAACAGTAAAGCGATTAGTAGAATCTGTAAAGGCTGCGACTGTACCGGCGATTTTTGCAGAAACAACAATTAACCCGGCTTTGATTAAGACTGTTGCAGAGGAATCTGGGGTAAAGTTAGCCCCACGCCAGCTCTATTCTGACTCGATTGGTGCTGCTGGTAGCGATGGAGATTCTTACATTAATATGATGGTTGCGAATACCCGCACGATTGTGGAAGCTTTGGGGGGGAAGTACACGCCCTTTGAGGCAGCAAAGACACCGAAGAAATAAGCTTTTTAGATAAACTAGCGTCAATTAAGATAAAGAGCGATCGCTTTCACCTGCATTAAACTGAAGCTAGAGTAGGTTACACAAAGCGATCGCTCTAAAACTTAGACTTAAAACTTAACTGTCTGATATCGGAAAAAAATTTTGGATTTTTTTTTAACTGAGCTAAAAATTACTAGATATATTCTTTGTACACCAAAATTTACTCCTAATTTATCAAAGATTCTTCATCAGCAAAATCTCCTGTAGTTTTAGATTTCTTGAAGGGTAAAGCGTGAACAAGCATACTTAAACCTATTACGGCAAAAAGACCTCCCATTCCCAATAAAAATATCGCCGCAAACCAAAGTGACCAAAAAGAGTTTATCTCTGCTTCGCTCGGATTATTAGGGCTATAAATAATCGGCACGGATTGCCCAATTTCATATCCGGGTGGATTACTCCCCATATTAGATTCAACCTTTATCGTTTCTCCATTGGGGGTTTGAAATTGGAATACAGGGAAATAAGCCCGCGATTTTCTAGATACTTGAAGTTTTAAATTAATGATTGTACCTGTAGTAGAGGATGAGCTTTTAATAAAATCTTGCTTTTGATGGTAATTTACAAAACTGCCAAGTACCATACCCGCTCCAACTACAAAAAATATACCCCCCAGTCCCATTAACCCTGGCTTATCAGACATTTTTAACTTGTTTTCCTTTCTCTAAATATTTTTAACCTAAGTTTGCGACGGCTTAACTATCCAATTGCTCTCACCATTTTTGGGTCGGTAGTGTCAACCTCCCATCAGGTAAGGGAAGAACACCTGTCTGTCTGGATCGCCTGTCCGATTAAAGCTACAGGCTAGCCGGTAATGATTCCGCGATCTTTTGTTTAATTTTGCTTAAATATCTGATAAAAGTTAACAATAGGTAAGGTGAGCGAGAGGAGAAGCAATGGCTGTTACTCAGCCAAATATTGATATTGCTCCATTTATCGATCATGCGCTGCTAAATCCAACGGCAACCCCAGAGCAGGTTAAGCAGTGGTGTGAAGAGGCTGACAGGTTTCAGTTCGCGGCAGTGTGCGTCTATCCGGCATACGTGCGGCAAGCGGCTGAGCTTCTCAAAGGCAAGCAGCCGAAAGTTTGTACAGTCATCGGTTTTCCCTCTGGAGCGACGACATCAGCGGTTAAGCTCTACGAAGCCCAAGAAGCCGTCGAAAATGGGGCGGTGGAATTGGATGTTGTCATCAACCAGGGTTGGTTGAAAACTGGGAAGACTGAGGAACTACACCGGGAAATTGCAGAAATTTGTGAAACGGGTCAAACCGTCAAGGCAATTTTAGAAACCACTCGCCTGACAGATGCAGAGAAACGACTGGCAGCGGAAATATGTATGGATGCAGGAGTGGCATTTTTAAAAACCAGCACTGGTTTGTTTGGGGGTGCCACAGTAGCGGATATCCAACTTTTGAAAGAAGTCGCACGAGAACGGGTCGGAATTAAAGCATCGGGGGGAATCCGTACCCCGGAGCAAGCCTTGGAGTTAATCATGGCAGGAGCGACGCGGTTAGGCACGTCGCACGGCCCCGATCTGATTCGTCAGCGCGATACGCTGGAGAAGGAGGGAAAGGGGAATTGGTAATGAGTAATCGGGAATGAGTCTGCTAACTCTTGACCCATTACCTCTTGATCAATTACCCATCACCTCTTGACCAATTACCCCACGTCATGAGTCGAACTTACAAAGCAACCGGAATCAATCTAAAGAGTATGGCGCTGGGCGAGTCTGACCGGCTGCTAACGATTTTGACGCCTGAATTTGGTTTGATTCGGGCTGTAGCACCGGGGGCACGCAAGCACCACTCGAAGCTAGGCGGTAGGAGTGCTTTGTTTGTAGTGAATGAGCTACTGATTGCCAAAGGGCGATCGCTCGATAAAATTACTCAGGCAGAAACGCTAGAATCTTTCCCCGGCTTAAGTCAGGATCTCCAAAAACTGACAGCCAGCCAATACTTGGCGGAAGTGGTTCTTTGTCAAGCGTTGAGCGATCAGCCGCAAATGGAATTGTATGAGCTGCTCAACGAACATCTGCATCGGTTAGAGCGGTTGCCTGCCAACAGCGCGGCTCTGGTTTTAGCTCACTTAGCCCACGGCGTGTTTCACCTGATGGCTTTGGCTGGCGTTGCGCCGCAGGTTCAACATTGTTGTGTCTCGCGGCATCCCCTGATGCCGGAATTTACCGATCCAGACTGGCGAGTTGGGTTTAGTACTACTGCCGGTGGAACGGTGAGCTTACCAGCATTAGAACGGTTGCAAGCCGAAGCGCGATCGCGCATGTCTGGTAGTACAGCAAAAGGCATGGCAGTAAAGGAGAAATTCTCGCCTACAGCCATCGGCTTTTCACCTCAAGGTCAAAGCACAATGCCAGAGGAAGCCAGTGGGAACTACCAAACAGTTGTTCATCCACAAACGCCCTTGATGCTGAACACCAAACTGAACGCCATCGAGCTGGCGCTGCTACAGCAGCTGGCTCAGCCAGAGCTACCCCAGAACGGAAAAAGCAATGAAAAATTAACTCATCCGACATCCCTAACCCCTCATCCTTCCGAAGACTCCGCTTGGGTTTCAGTAGAGCAACTGTTACGTCAGTACGTCCAGTATCACTTTGGTCGGTCAATTCGCTCTGCTGCTTTGATGGATGCTTGTTTCTCGTCCCAGCTGAATTTATCCTGAACCATGATGCAACGGTATGATTCCGATCTACAAGCTCGAATGTCCCTAAGTCAGTCTAGACAGAGGATTGAGGACGGCGAACGGTGGACTGAGGAAGGAAAATTTCCTCGCTCTTCCGGACTCAGCGTTCCCGCTTCCGAGCGCCCCCACCCTGCTTTTACTGGATCGTCAACACCTACCACATCACGCCCCTTGTCTGACGAGCGCTTAACACCCCCTGAAACTTCTGAATGGGAAGAGGTTCGCCCTGCGATTTCTTTCCCCCACTCCCCGGTGGACGATGCTGTAACCCCAGAGATAGATACAGAAACGGACGCTCCCTCAAATGGAGGGTTGAACCACAGCGCCTCACCGTCCAATCTGGTTGTCAATGAGGAAGTAAAGAATGAGGAAGTAGAGGAGGACGCACAAGGATTTTTGCCGGTTCTAAAAAACCGGAATTTCCTGGCGCTATGGGGGGGACAAGTTTTCTCGCAGATAGCGGATAAGGTGTATCTGGTGCTGGTGATTGCATTGATTGCCACTCACTTTCAAGCACCCGATCAGACAATCAGCGTGTGGGTATCGGCGATCATGATGGCTTTTACGATTCCCGCCATACTGTTTGGTTCCGTGGCGGGTGTGTATGTCGATCGGTGGCCTAAGAAGGCAGTGCTAGTGGCAACGAACCTGCTGCGGGGGGCACTGGTTTTGGCAGTGCCACCGCTGCTGTGGATCTCGCATGGCTGGTTAACTCTTGGAGGGTTGCCGGTGGGATTCTGCATCCTGCTGGGATTAACGTTTCTGATTTCTACACTGACGCAGTTTTTTGCTCCTGCCGAGCAGTCAGTGATTCCGCTAGTTGTGGGACGCCATCATCTGCTTTCAGCGAACTCGCTGTACACGATGACAATGATGGCTTCAGTGATCGTGGGATTTGCCGTGGGAGAGCCGTTACTCGGAATTGCCGACACCCTGGTGGGACGCTTGGGTGGGGGAGCGGACATTGGCAAAGAATTGGTGGTGGGTGGCAGTTATGCGATCGCGGGATTGCTGTTGATGATCCTCCGCACAGGGGAAAAAACGAACGCTCCCGAACACGAATCGCCCCATGTTTGGGAAGACCTGCGCGACGGACTGCGTTACCTAAACGAACAAAGCCGCGTTCGCAATGCCCTGATCCAACTGGTAATTTTATTTTCAGTTTTTGCGGCGCTGTCGGTTCTAGCTGTGCGGATGGCAGAAGTTATTCCTGGTTTGAAATCCTCTCAGTTCGGTTTTTTACTCGCAGCTGGTGGGGTTGGCATGGTTGGGGGGGCAACGGTGCTAGGACACTTTGGGCAGCGGTTCTCCCATACTCGGCTCAGCCTCTATGGTTCTATCGGAACGGCAGCCTCTTTGGTTGGTCTGGGATTGTTTACGAAGCAGCTATTGCTGGCATTCCTGTTGACAACGCTTTTGGGCTTTTTTGGGTCGCTGGTGGCTATCCCGATGCAAACAACCATCCAAGCCGAAACTCCCGACCAAATGCGAGGGAAAGTCTTTGGGTTACAAAACAACGTCATTAATATTGCTCTAAGCCTGCCATTAGCCTTAGCAGGCGTTGCAGAGACGATTTTGGGTTTACAGGCAGTATTTCTCGGTTTAGCAGCGATCGCGATCGCAGGAGGACTCTTAACCTGGTATATTTCCGGTACAGGAAAAGAAAAGTGATGAGTTTTGAATGACGAGTTTTGAATGATTAACTCATAACTCAAAACTCAAAACTAAAAACTCAAAACTCTTAGAAAATGCACATAGCCTGGCTCGGAAAAAAATCACCCTTTTGCGGCAATGTCACCTACAGTCGAGAAGTTACGAATGCGTTGTTAGACCAGGGCCATCGAGTTAGCTTTCTCCACTTTGCCCAAGACGAAGAATCTGACCTCCAGGCTTGGCCTGGATGTGAAGAAGTGTCTCTACCTTTCCTGTACAAGTCCCAGGTTTATACGATTCCCACCCTGAGATCGAGAAAGGTTTTGACGCAATCGCTTGAAGAGCTAAAGCCAGACCTGGTGCATGCCTCGCTCACTTTATCACCCCTAGATTTCCTACTGCCGGAAATCTGCGAAGAACTGAATTTACCCCTGGTTTCCACCTTCCATACCCCTTTTGACGGGAAGCGACGAAATCTCAAATCAGGGACTCAGCTTTTGACTTATCAGCTGTATGCACCTTTCCTGGCGTATTACGACCGAACGGTTATCTTTTCTCAAGTTCAGCGGGATTTACTCGCACGATTGGGAGTGGCAGCATCAAAGGTAGCTGTAATTCCGAATGGCGTTGATGTCCAGAAGTATTGTCCAGGGCCTTCTAACATCAAATCTGAATTAAACGCTAAGCGCCTCTTTGTCTACCAGGGTCGAATTGCTACCGAAAAAAATGTGGAAGCAATGCTCCGAGCCTGGAAAGAGTCAGAAATGGGGCCGGAGTGTAAATTATTAATTGTCGGCGACGGGCCGATGAAGCCCTCTTTAGAGCCTTTTTACGACTCAGAATACGGAATCATCTGGTGGGGAACCGAACCGGATGAGCAACGGCGAATCGAAATTTTGCGGGGAGCTGATGTGTTTATTCTGCCTTCTCTGGTGGAAGGACTTTCACTTTCCCTACTAGAAGCAATGGCTTGTGGCGTCGCCTGTGTAGCAACTGATGCTGGTGCTGATGGTGAAGTTTTGGAGGGGAATCCCTTAGAGGGAGACGCTGGGATAATTCTCAGAACTCAAGGGGTTGCGGGGCAGTTGCGAACTCTACTGCCTGTGTTACGAGGCAACCCGGAGTTTACGCAGCGACTGGGACAAAAAGCGATCGCAAGGGTTTTAGAGCGATATACCCTCAGCCGCAACATCGAGCAATTAGTAAAACTTTATACTGAGTTGCTACAGGAACGGCGAGTCCAGTTGAGTGATTGGCGTTATCCAGGGAGAACGAAAATCAGCTAGTCATCCTTCTCAAAGAGTAATCGCGTATTGTTTTATTCGCCACTACTCTAAGCTTAAGCTGGCTTTGGGTGGCATTGGGCAAAGGCCATCCCAGTCGCGTTGGTTGCTCGTAGATCCGTTTGAGGGTGTTGATGTCTCTCGAAGAAATTTGGGGAGGATTACGCACCTGGGAAAAATACAGGGCGTCTGTTTCTAAAGGACTGTGCCCCCAGATACCTAGTGCGTGCCCTAGTTCGTGACGGGCAGCGGATTGAATATAGTCGCCGGTTTGAGTCGGACTCAGTTGGATCGTAAATCGATGGGATAGTACAGATGGGGTGCCCGTCGCTGGGTTGAGGTAGAATTCATAGCGGGTTTCAGCAGAACGAGCGCGAGGCAGGTGAAATTCCCCGGTGCGGCGGTTAAAGGATGGCTTGAGGGGAGGAAGCGATCGCACGATCTTGATATCAGCTATCTCTGACTGCTCGACCACTTGGATGGGCAAATAAACGCGCCATTCCTGCACAGCTTTTAACACAGCACTTGCCCACTGTTGGCTGGCGGTGGAAGTTTCTGGCATCTCTACGAACACCTTAACCGGAAACTGCGACCAAACCAGATAGCCAACGGGGGTAGGCTTCACTTGAGAGAAGTAATCACCACTGTTGCTGGTATCTTGCCATTGCAACAGTGTCGGTGGTAAGACGTGCGCTTGGAGTGTCGGTAAGGAGGTTGCTGATAGCTGGCGTGACACTTCAGATGCCCAACCATCACCCGCATCCACCACCCGAAAATGGGCTAAAACCGCCAATAAGCAAGTAGCGATCGCGATCCCCACCCGAATGAATCGTTTTGAGTTTTGAAAAGAGTTTGGATACCACAGGCGGTTCTGTAGGCTTCGCTTAAGAGTTTGAAAGTTTGAAGGTTTCGCCTTTTCAACTTTCCCAGTTTTCTCCTTTTTCCACTCAAAAATCATCATTTATCGTACATCACGATTTGATGCTATTGCCATAACCGATCCATACTCAAAATTACCGACAAACCCAGAAAGATGACAGTGAATATCCAGGTTACTCGGTTCAGCGCTGTTTCTGCACTTCTAGTGCTGGTAAACAATTGAGCCTGTCCGCCAATCCCCCCAATTCCGTCTCCTTTAGGACTATGTAGCAGCACTAAAACAATCAGAATTGCGGAAGAAACCGCCCATATAATTTGCAGGATGCTATATAGATTCATAGTTGGTTGTTCGGTGTCAGTTTTTAAGAATCGTGAATTGCGGATCGTTAAGAGCTAACCGCTAAGCATCAGCAAGATGCAATGATTCATTAGCTATTAGCTCCTAGAACTTTACAGAGAAACTCGCACGGGTGTGCGATTGGCGCGGACATCAAATTCCAGAGGAACCAGCATCGAACGACCTGTCATCTCTACTGGCTGTGGCAGCTTTAAGATTTCCAGAATCGTCGGTGCAATGTCCGACAAACGTCCATCACTTCGCAAAGTCACTTCAGTCCCATAGCCGGGAATTTTTAACCCTTCCCCTTCCACCAGGATAAAGGGCACAGGGTTCGTTGTGTGAGCCGTCCAAGGGTTGCCTTCTTTATCCTGCATATATTCAGCGTTCCCGTGGTCGGCAATGATGATCGCCGTGCCACCCGCCTTATTGATGCTTTCTAGAAGGCGTCCCAAACATCGGTCTACCGTTTCCAGGGCTTGAATTGTTGGTTCCATCTGACCTGTATGCCCCACCATGTCTGGGTTGGCGTAGTTGATGACCATGAAGGAGTAAATGCGTTTTTCAACGGCAGCGATCGCTACATCCGTCGCCGCTGCTGCTGACATCTCCGGTGCTTGGTCATAGGTTGGAACCATTGGACTCGGTACCAGTTCCCGATCCTCCCCTTCAAAAGGCTGTTCCCGACCGCCGTTGAAGAAATAAGTAACGTGGGCGTATTTCTCGGTTTCAGCAGTCCGAAACTGGCGCAGTCCCCGATTGGCAATCACTTCTCCCAGGATGTTACTCAAGTTCTGGGGTTCAAAAGCCACCAAAACTGGTAAATTCGGTTCGTACTGAGTAAAAGTAACAAAGCTCAGCGGCTCGATATGCTGTCGTTCAAACCTCTTAAAGCCGGGAGACACGAAGGCTTGGGTAAGTTGTCTGGATCTATCGGGTCGGAAGTTAAAGAAAATCACACCATCCCCCGCTTCTATAGCTCCAGGAGCAATTCGGGTTGGGATAATAAATTCATCTGTGACATTTTCAGCATAGGAAGCCTGCAAAACTTCTTGCGCCGAGCGACCATCTCCCAAGCCATCCTGAGTCATCACATCGTAGGCGCGTTTCACCCGATCCCACCGCTGGTCTCGATCCATTGCGTAGTAGCGACCGCTGAGGGTGACAATGCGCCCGACCCCAATCTGGTCAATGTGGTCTTGAATCTTCTGAATTGCCTCTATCCCCTCGTGGGGATAGGTATCGCGTCCATCTGCGATCGCGTGGATACAAACTGAGGGAATCTCTTGCGCTTTCGCTAAATCCAGTAATCCTAGAAGATGCGCCAGATGAGAATGCACCCCACCTTCGGAACAAAGCCCAACTAGGTGAAGCTTACCACCCCGGCTCTTGACTTCCTGACAGACTTGCACCAGTGCAGGATTGCTCAGTAAACTACCGTCTTCCACGGCGTCTGAGATACGAACTAATTCTTGCGGTACAACCCGACCAGCACCAATGTTGAGATGGCCTACTTCTGAGTTACCCATCTGACCTTCTGGCAACCCTACAGCCTTGCCGGAGGTATAGATGAGTGTGTGGGGATAGACTTCCCAGAGGCTATCCATCACAGGTGTGTTAGCGGCGGCTATGGCGTTGCCATCGGTTTCTTCGCGGTACCCCCAGCCGTCTAGAATGACTAGCACCACGGGAGAGACAGGTGCTTGCGCCATACTCAATTGCCCTTTGTTTTCAGTAATTTCTCCGTCATGATATCATCGCCCTTTGTACTCGCAGTGTTATTTTTAGTAGCTTCTGCTAGCTTTTTTAGTTTTTTTGCCAGGGACAGCACAGCAATTCTCTCTAGCTCGGATGACTATTTTGTTACAGGGTTCTGAAGACAGTCCTGGTAGGAAGCGATCGCTAAAAGTATGTAAGGGAGCGCTACTCCCTTGATGACAACCGCTTGACGCACCTGCAAGATCAGTAGGCGTCAAGCTTACACATCGCCTAGTCTGCCACAATGCGTTGGTCTTCCCCGGTTGTTGTGTCTGTTAAACCATCTAACCCGCACTAGCAAACAAGTCTAATAAGGTACAGGCTTTGCAAGCAGGCTTTTTGGCTTTAAGAACAGATCGACCGTGATATGTCAAGAAAACGAAACAATTCCCGATTCTTGCTGGAGCGTAGAGTGGTTTCTAACTCAGCGGGATCTGCCAAGAGCGATCGCAATCGCATTGAGAAACCAGCGATACAGTTCTGCGGTGACTTGGTTGGCTAGCTCGTCGGTGCCTTGAGCCGCCATAGTTACAGCCAGCCGATGCATAGGCGTTTCGTAGTTGAGAGGACAGACAAGGAAAGTCTGCATAAAGCGGCTTCCAAGGCTCCAAGATTTCTAAGGCTTGTTGCTGGTTGTTCGCCAGGTCGAGGAAAGTGGCACGATTTCCTCCAGCGATGGAAACTTAGTCTTTTTATTATAACTTGCATCTACCTAAAGTAAGACTTTTGGAAACTTGGAAAGCCCACCCTAAGCGCCGTACCTTTTTAGCTCTCAAGAACGCAATAAGCGAGGGTTTAAACCTATCTTTATTGCCAAAGGAACGTCAGCAGTGGTGAGACTACTGCTGACGTTCCTTTGCGACGATTCTTTACGTTCTCTGCATTTAAAAAACGACTTCTAGACTTTATTTGCGTTTGCTAGATTCCTTAGCAGCTTTTGCAGCTTTCTTAGCAGCTTTATCAGCAGCGATCGCCTCTAATCTTGCCTGCTCTTTTTCTTCAGCAATTTTGTCTAGATAGTAATGGTAATCTCCTCGATATAGGCGGAATTCGCCGTCACGGATCTCGACAATTTTATTGGCAACTTTGGAAATAAAATATCGGTCGTGGGAGACTAAAATTACCGTACCTTCGTAGTTTTGGATTGCCTCTTCCAACATTTCTTTAGCCGGAATATCCAAGTGGTTAGTAGGCTCGTCCAAAATCATTAAATTAACTGGGCGCAAAAGCATTTTTGCTAACGCCAGACGAGCTTTTTCACCTCCGCTCAGAGCCTCAACTTTTTTAAATACGGTGTCACCGCTGAACAAGAAGCGTCCTAGAAGTGTGCGAACCTCCTCATTTTTCCACTCAGGAACTTCATCATGGATAGTTTCCATGACAGTTCTAGACAGATCCAATGCTTCCGCCTGATTTTGCTCAAAGTAGCCAGGAATCACGTTGTGAGCGCCTAATTGAACTGAACCTTCAGTAGGTTGTTCCATGCCCATAATTAGACGCAACAAGGTTGATTTTCCAGCCCCGTTCGGACCGAGAAAGGCAATGCGATCGCCTCGTTCCATTAGTAGATTCGCATCTAAAAATAGAATTTTTTCGTCGTAAGTATGTACCAAATTCTGAATTTCTACCACCTCGCGACCACTGCGGGGAGCGTCAGGAAAGCGGAAGCGCAGGGTTCTTAATCCCCCAGTCGGCGCTTCAATCCGTTCGATTTTTTCTAGTTGTTTCTCACGGCTTTTCGCTTGGGTGCTGCGGGTAGCACTAGCACGGAAACGATCAACAAAGACTTGCTGCTTTTCTAGTTCTTTTTGCTGGCGTTCGTAGGCGCTGAGTTGGGCTTCTTGGTTTTCTGCTTTTTGTTGTAAATAAGCCGAGTAGTTACCTAGGTAGGTGGTAGAAACGCCGCGTTCTGTTTCTACAATTTGGGTGCAAAGACGGTCGAGAAATTCTCGGTCGTGCGATACTATCACGATTGGAGTCTTCAGCCCTTTGAGATAGGTTTCCAACCACTCAATGGTTTCTAGATCCAGGTGGTTCGTTGGTTCATCCAGTAGTAATAAATCGGGTTTTTGGAGTAAGATTTTGCCCAAACTCATCCGCATTTGCCAGCCACCGCTGAAAGCACTAACGAGGCGATCGCCATCTTCTGGCGCAAACCCCATTTCTGGCAACATCTTCTCAATCCGTGCATCTAACCCATAGCCATCCAACGCTTCAAATTGCCGCTGTAGCCGATCCAATTTGTGGATCAGTCGGTCTAATTCCTCTGGATTCGCAGTTTCCATTTCTCTCGGCACCTGCGCCAGAGCGTGCTGTACTTCGTTGGCTTCTTTGAAAACCGTCCAAAGTTCTTCTCGCACAGTGCGCGTCGGATCTACCTCAAATTCTTGAGTCAGATAGGCAATGTGCAAATTTGCAGGACGAATCACTTCCCCAGCAGTGGGTTCCATCTCCCCCGCAATAATTTTGAGCTGAGTCGATTTTCCGGCACCGTTAACGCCGACTAAGCCAATGCGATCGCCCGGTTTGACTTCCCAGTTGACATCCTTGAGAACTTCGCCGGTGGGATAAATTTTACTGATATGTTCAAGTCGTAACATCAAGAGTCTCCAAGGATGCTGGGGGAATGAGCGAATTAGTTGACGGATGTCTGTTGGTATTGCCAGTAAGTCCGTCAGGCGATCGAGAGAGTCCAGTTTATCTTAACAAAATTTAATTCTAAAATCGGAATTGGCAACTGTTGGTAGACAACTTGAAAATCCAACAGCGCGATCGCCTTTCTCTAGGTGTACTGAGTGGAAAGCTGATTTTAGATTACATAAGTCCTTCTTCTCGTCTATGACTTCAGGCGCTTTTGTTATCACCTGCTCAGAGCAAATAACAACTACTGGTATTCCTTGATTCAGGAAAGTGATTAAAGATTGGTAAATCTTCTCCAGGATCAAATTTCCCAAATAATCAGTTGTATTTAATTTTTCCGGCACGCTTACTCACATTAGCGATCGCCTCTGGGAGGTGGCCCATCCCGCACTTCAATCAGCTCTTCAATAGATTTCCCTACGATTCGTGCAATTGGCCCTAGCTGATTATCGTTAATTTCTTTTCCTAGAAAAATCTCTTTCAGCTCTTTCCAAGACAATCGATAAGAATCGCAGAATCGGGCAAATTCTTTATCACTAATATCAAGTTCATCTTGTCTATCCCTTAACAGCAAGGCGACCGCCGCCGATCCATATTTAGGACGCTCGGTACTTGCAATATATCTTTTCATTAAAAGATCGACTCTACTCGTATCGCCCCCTGCCTCAGTTATCAAGTCAAAACAGGCCATTTTGAGAGCTTTGCGTAGCCTTTCATCTTCATTGAGAAAGTCAACGATTCGGAGTGCATATTCTGGTTTTATAAATCCAACGACTGCTCCCTTATAGTAGATTGGAGAATAGGGATCGTTTGGATCGTAATTCCAATCCGAAGCTTGATTATTGTTTGGCATCTCGGCACCTCTGGTCAACGCTATTTATACAAGCCTTTAGAACGGTTTTTTTAAGGAATTTACAAGAGTCTATTTTTACATTGATTTACTTAAACATAGAGTTAGAGAACCTTGACTTAATAGTGTTATTAATAATACATGAGGAATTATTGATATCTCTCTAATAAGAATAAAATACAAGAAAAAAAGGCATTTGGACAGTTTGATTTATCCTAGTCTCACTTCCAATCCACATAGATAGAGGAAAAGTTAGCTCTTTTTTAGGGAAGGGCGATCGCTATTCCAATTTTCGAGCAACACAGCAGGGTCTAACCGTTCCTTAGCTAATTTTGCCAGAATTTCAGCCTGCGGATAGTGATATAGGAGGCAAAACCACTGATGTTGAAGCGATCGCGTCTAAGAGCAGGTTTGTTAATTTTCCAGCATTCGCTGGCAGGCTGAGTTTCCCTGATTATGGGCAATTTACTAGAGATGATCTGGATAAAAATAAAAACCCAGCCGTTTATACGTCGGCTGGGTTCAGGATGGCAAAAACGCGATTAATCGCGTCTGTCGATACATTTAGCGCTCATCTTAATTAAGCGACTCAGCGTTGGTAGTGGAAGCGGCTAATTCTGCCAAGCGTTCTTGCTGATCTTGAGAAATACAAGCCTGAATAATATGTTCTAGGTCGCCTTGCAGAACTGGGTTAAGGCTGTAATTCTGACCCAGACGATGGTCGGTGACGCGGTTATCTTTGTAATTGTAAGTACGAATTTTTTCCGAACGGGAGCCAGTACCTACCTGAGAACGCCGCATGGAGGTCACAGCTTCCTGCTGTTCGCGCAGCTTCATTTCGTAAAGCTTGGCACGGAGGATTTGCATCGCGCGTTCTTTGTTTTGCAACTGCGATCGCTCTTCCGTACAGAAAATCCGAATCCCCGTCGGCTTGTGGAACAAGTCGGCAGCAGTTTCTACCTTGTTCACATTTTGACCGCCAGCACCGCCAGAGCGAGCTGTACTCATTTCAATATCCTTCGGGTCAATGTGTATCTCTACATCATCCACCTCTGGCATCACCGCCACTGTTGCCGTTGAGGTGTGAACCCGCCCTCCAGCTTCCGTCACTGGCACTCGTTGTACCCGATGGACGCCTGCTTCAAATTTCAGTTGGCTGTAAACGTTGTCGCCTTGGATTTCCAAGATGGCTTCTTTAAAACCACCCGACTCTGCCCGCGACTCGCTGAGTAACTTAATCTTCCAGTTTTGAGTTTGGGCATAGTACGAGTACATCCGCACCAAATCTCCAGCCCAGATACTCGCCTCATCTCCACCTGTACCCGCGCGAATTTCCAACATGATGTTTTTGTCATCATTGGGATCGCGGGGCAAAAGTAAAATCTTGAGGCGTGTTTCCAAATGCTCAAGCTTGCTTTCCAGTTCTTCCACTTCCAAGGCTGCCATTTCCTGCAACTCAGGATCGCTGGCAGATTCCTTCTGTACCAGTTTTGCTCCCACCAAGTTTTGCTGAGTGGTTTTCCAGCTTTCGTAGGTATTAACAACTTCCTCCAATGAGGAACGAGCTTTTGCCACCCGTTGATACTCATCTGGATTGGAGGCGGTATCTGGATCTGCCAGTCGGCGAGTTAACTCATTAAAGGTCTGCTCAACGGAATTTAATTTTTCCAGCAGGTATGTTTCAGCCATAGGAAATGCGATCGCTCCACAAAAACAGCAGGAAAGCTTATCATCAATAACTTCGACCCATCAGGCGGGTCGCGCTACGAGCAAGCCGACCCGCTACTTTTTGCCTTGGGAACCCGAATCATCACCTTGGGGTTGGGTAGTTTCCAACATTCCATATTTCCGCATGAAGCGTTCTACCCGACCTTCGGTGTCAATAATTTTCTGGGTTCCAGTGTAAAAGGGGTGGTTCCCCGACCAAACATCAACGTGAAGTTCTGGCTGTGTTGAGCCAACGGTCATTACCACTTCTCCGTTGCAGTAAACTTTTGCTTCTGGATACCACTCTGGATGAATTCCTTGTCTTGCCATGATTACTCCTCGACTGGGTAATGTCCCTATATAATTCTAGCTTTCCAGCATCAGTGAGTGCGAGGCCGACCTCGCACCTACCATCGATGACCAACTCAAATGCGATCGCTTTTTTATCGCTTCGAGTACTGCGGAGCCTTCCGGGCTTTGTGCAAGCCGTATTTCTTCCGCTCTTTCGCTCTGGGATCGCGGGTTAAGTAGCCTTCGCTTTTCAGCGGTTGGCGATTGTCCGGGTCGAGTTGGCACAAGGCTCTCGCTACTCCCAAACGAATCGAATCAGCTTGCCCCGTTAATCCACCACCGTGGGCTTTCACCAGAATGTCATACTCATTTTCCAGACCCAGAGTTTCCAGGGGGGCTTTTGCCGCTGACATATAAGCCGGTTGGTAATTGAAGTAATTGTCGCCCGGTCGGTCATTGACAATCATTTGACCGCTTCCGGGAACCAGGCGAACTCTTGCTACGGACGACTTCCGGCGACCTGTTCCCCAATAAACGACTCGACCACTTTGTTCTACTGCTTGCATTAATTTTCTCCTCCTGGAATTGTTTGAATTTTGAGTTCCTGGGGCTGTTGAGATTCATGGGGATGGGATGGTCCCGGATAAACTTTCAGCTTGGTGAACAGTTGTTTCCCTAGAGAACTCTTAGGCAACATCCCGCGCACGGCGTGTTCGATAATCCGCTCTGGGATACGGCCCTGTAGCTTAGCAAAGGTTTCCGTCTTCATTCCGCCCGGACGTCCAGAATGTTTCCGGTAGAGCTTTTGAGTGCGTTTTTTTCCGGTGACTACCACTTTTTCGGCATTGACGACGATCACGAAATCGCCGGTATCCAGATGGGGAGTAAAGGTAGGCTTGTTTTTGCCTCTGAGAATCATGGCAATTTCACTCGCCAGACGACCCAGCCGCTGCTCTGCGGCATCAACGACGTACCAATTGCGTTCGATGGAATCTTGAGATGGGATGGGGGTTTTGTTCATGGTTCTTTTTATACGCTTCAAGGGGTGAGTCAAAAGTTGGTAAGTTGGAGCTTTGAATGTTGAAGAACCTTGTAACCTTCAACCTTCTCATCTTCAAGCTTTCAACTTAGGCAATATTCGGCGGTGACAGTCGGCAAGACCAACTTAGGCTGGGTGTCAAACCAGACTTCCGGGGGAAAGGGAAACTCTGGGTAGCCAACTCGCAACAGGCACAAGCCTTTAGCGGGCGCAGAGTACTTTACTTCGTGACGACGCTGGTTTACCCACAACTCGGTGAAGCTTTCTGGCGATCGCTCTCCCTTTCCTACCTGCACCAGTAATCCCACCAGCAGCCGCACCATGCCATACAAAAATCCGTTGGCTTGAATCTCAATATGAATAAATGAGCCGTCTCGGTAGCACTCTGCCGCCTGCACATCCACCCAGGAATGCGATCGCGCCGAATTTGCCCTGTGAAAAGCAGCCAAATGATGGCTACCTATCAAAGGGGTTAAAGCTGCCTGGATGAGAGATTCATCTAGCGGTGCATAATAATAATGCCAACTGAAGGGCTGCACAAACAAGTTTGGCTTGGGATCTGTATAGAGCGTGTATCGATACCGACGCCAGCTCGCAGAAAACCGAGCGTGCCAGTTTGAACCCACAGCGGCTGAGGCTCGAATCAGAATATCATCGGGCAGATGAGAATTAAGAATCGCAGCCCATTTCTCAGCCGGAATGGGACCCGTAGCCTCAAAGTGTGCCACTTGTGCTGCTGCATGCACACCGCTATCAGTGCGCCCCGCACCGTGTAGAGTAACAGGTCGTTCCTGGACCTTAGACAGAACTGTTTCAATCTCTTCCTGCACGGTGCGCCCATTAGGTTGTCGCTGCCAGCCATGAAAATGAGTGCCCAGGTATTGGATTACCAGGGCAACTCGCTGGGTTGATAATGGCATGGCTTGTAACATGATGAGCTTTGAGTAGTGAGTAGTGAGTTTTGAATTCTCTCAGTCCTCAGTCCTCACGTTAAACCAGCTCGATAATTGCCATTTCAGCATTATCACCCCGACGTGGCACAGTTCGCAGGATACGAGTGTATCCCCCGTTGCGTTCGCCGTAACGGCTAGCGGCTTGCTCAAACAGGGCATGAACCAACTGTTTGTCATAAATGTAGCCCATGGCTTGCCTGCGGGCTGCCAGAGAGCCGTCCTTTGCCAGAGTAATCATTTTTTCCACTTCCGGGCGCAGCGCCTTAGCACGCGTCTTTGTGGTTGTGATTCGGCCCTGACGGATTAATTCGGTTGTCAGCGCCCTTAACAGCGCTCGACGCTGGTCGGCAGGCTTACCTAGTTTTGGAATACGACGACAGTGACGCATAACGATTTTGAATTGCTAATTGGGAATTGGTAACTGCTAATGGGTACTCGGTGAAGAAGTAATGGGTAATCGGTAATTAATTCTACCTATTACCATTACTCTTTACTTCAAGTTGTTTTCGCAGCCTTTTCGTGAGGCAGGGTAATTCCTAGTCGCCGCTGTAAGGCTTCGATGACTTCTTCTGCCGACTTTTGACCAAAGTTTTTAATCTCTAGTAGATCCTCTTGGCTGTAATCCAGCAAGTCAGCTACAGAGTTAATTTGCGCTCGCTTGAGACAGTTGTATGCCCTCACCGAAAGCTGCAATTCTTCGATTGGGATCTGGCTGGTAGGATCTTCATCATCGGCATAGTCTACCGTCATCGGATCGAGGGTGATATCTTTCAGGGGATTGAACAAATCCACCAGAATACTTGCCGCTTGAGAAAGTGCCTCTTGGGGACTGAGGCTGCCATTCGTCCAGATTTCAAGGATTAGTCGGTCTCTTTCCAGAGAACCGTCAATCCGGGCATCTTCAATGCTGTAGTTAACTTTATGCACGGGCATAAACACAGCGTCAATCTGGAGGAAGTCCAAAGCAGCAGTGTCATCTCGTCCCCGGTCTACGGCGCGATATCCCTTTCCTCGTTCGATGCGGAATTCCATTTCCAACCTAGCGTCGTCTGCTAGGGTAGCAACGTATTGATTAGGATCGACCACCTCAACTTCAGAGGGTAAATCAAATCGTCCGGCTGTCACCGTTGCTGGGCCTGTGACAGTTAATCGAGCAATTTGGGGATGGGAGGAGTGACTTTTGAGTACAATGTCCTTCATGTTCAGCAGAATTTCTAGGACATCCTCCCGAACTCCCTCAACTGTGGCAAACTCATGATTAACCCCAGCAATCCGAACAGCTGTCACGGCTGTCCCTTCTAAATTAGACAGTAGAACCCGCCTCAGCGCATTGCCGACGGTGGTACCTTGACCCCGTTCTAGAGGCTCCAGGACAAATTTGCTATATTGGCTCCGATTATTCTCAGTTTTGGACTCTACACACTCAATTTGAAACTGCGCCACGGAGTGACCTCCCTTCTTCATAAAACCCCTGGAAAGAACGCTAGAAGCTCTTCCCTAGCATTGCCCCTACTGTCTCAATGCCAATTTAGCAGTTAGCTGTTTGCCACTTGCTGCTAATTACGAATTGCTTTGACAGCGATCGCTGTCAAAGCAATTCTAGACTCGACGTCGCTTGGGCGGACGGCAGCCATTGTGGGGGATTGGCGTCACATCTCGAATTAAGGTAATTTCTAGCCCCGCCCCTTGCAGCGCTCGAATCGCGGTTTCTCGACCAGCTCCTGGACCGCTAACCATGACTTCGATCTGACGCATCCCCTGATCGGTCGCTCGGCGAGCCGCGCTTTCAGCTGCGGTTTGCGCTGCAAAAGGAGTTCCTTTTTTCGCTCCTTTAAAGCCACTTGAGCCAGCTGAAGCCCAGGAGAGGACGTCTCCATTCGTGTCAGAAATCGTGACAATCGTGTTGTTAAAAGTAGACTGAATGAAAGCTACGCCATTAGGTACGTTGCGTTTTTGTTTTTTTGGACCTGTTTTTTTTGTTGGTTGTCGCGCCATGTGGATCTAGTTGACAGTAGTTATAATGGGTTGGCTGAATTGGTTGGTCAATTTTGCTTTTAGCAAACGACCGAAATCCAAGCCTCTGCTTTTAGCTTTTCAGCTAGCACAAGAAGGTTATTTCGGCCCTGGTGCCTTTCTCTTACCTGCGACTGTGAGACGTCTGCCGCGACGGGTTCGCGCATTTGTACGGGTTCGTTGACCCCGAACTGGCAAGCCCATTCGATGACGCCGACCCCGGTAGGTGCCAATGTCAATCAGGCGCTTGATGTTCATCGCCTCCCAGCGTCTGAGATCCCCTTCAATTTGATAGTTGCTTTCCACTGCTTCGCGCAGAGCAGCAACGTCGGAATCACTTAAGTCTTTTACTCTTGTGTCTGGATTAACTTTGGATGCTGCCAAAATTTCTTTGGAGCGCGAGAGTCCAATTCCATAAATGTAAGTCAGACCAATTTCTACGCGTTTATCGCGAGGAAGGTCTACCCCAGCAATCCGTGCCACGCTTGTTGTCTCCCTAGTCTTGCTTTTAGTGCTATAAACTTGTCCTGAGGATCGGGTTGAGTTAACCTTGGCGTTGCTTGTGTTTTGGGTTAGAACAAATCACCATGACTCGACCGCGCCGCCGAATGACGCGGCATTTTTCACAAATTTTTCGGACTGATGCTCGAACTTTCATGCCTATTTTGGCTACATTGCAAGCTCTACATTATATCACTTTTTAAGTGTATTTAAAAGTTCATCTAATTGATGAAGTTTTTCATAACACAAGCTTTTAAAAACGAGCGAGTCGCTTTTTTTGGCAACTACTTTTTGTTGCGTAGCCGGTAAGTTATTCTGCCTTTGGTTAGGTCGTATGGGGTGAGTTCCACTTTGACGCGATCGCCCGGTAGAATTTTGATGTAATTCCGGCGGATTTTCCCAGAAATATGGGCTAATACATTAAACCCATTGTCTAAATCGACGCGAAACATTGCATTAGGCAGGGATTCTGTTACCGTGCCTTCCATTTCAATTAAATCTTGTTTAGCCAAGTTATCCTTTTCCTCAATTCTTCAGCTTGCCTACTGTCATTCACAGCTCATTCCCCTGACTGACAGTCAAGGTCTTATTAACATATTTTATCAAAAATTTACTTCATCAGGTTGGGGGTCAGTCCCAGCCGCCAGTCGGAAAGTAGATTGGCAACGAACTGACCCCTGACATTGGGAGATCGCACCCGCTCCTGTCAAGAATGAACAACTTGTTTGAGTGCGGAAGTAACTTCCTCTAGAGAGCGATCGCCATCAATTGAAACCAACTGTTGGCGCTGCTTGTAGAAATCAATTAGCGGAGCCGTTTGGTTGCGATAAACTTCCAAACGATGACGAATGACTTCTTCTGTATCATCCGTTCGTCCTTGCTTGCGACCTCGTTCCAGCATCCGATCTACCAAAACTTCGTCCGCCACTTCCAGATTGAGAACGTAATCGGAGACTTGGTCTAATTTTTGCAACAATTCATCCAGAAAAGTTGCCTGAGAGACGTTACGGGGGAAACCATCTAAAATCCAACCGGATTGGGCATCTGTTTGGGTCAAGCGATCGCGCACCAAATCCAATATCAAAGCATCGGGAACCAACTCACCTCGATCCATATAGGACTTCGCCTTCAAACCGAGTTCAGTTCCAGCAGCCTTGGCATTTCTCAATATGTCACCCGTGGAAACATGAGGAATTTCCAGCTCTTGAGCGAGGATATGTGCCTGAGTTCCCTTCCCCGCTCCTGGCGGCCCCAAAAAAATCAATCGCGTCACTACTGCTTCACCATTCCTTCATAGCGCTGGGAAATGACATAGGTTTGGATTTGCTTTGCTGTATCAATTGCCACGCCCACCAAAATCAGCAAAGAAGTAGCTCCCAGCCCTTGAAAAGTTGTAATGCCGGTGGCTCTTTCTACAATTGTGGGTACAATTGCCACTAATCCCAAAAAGATAGCGCCTAAGAAAGTTAGCCGATTCAAAACTCCTTCCACGTAATCGCTAGTAGCCCGACCTGGACGGATGCCAGGTATGCTGGCTCCCATCTTTTTCAAGTTCTGTGATAAATCCACAGGATTTACAATCAAAGATGCGTAAAAGTAGCTGAAAAACAGAATCAAGATCAGATAAACGACCTCATAAACTCCGGGCGTCTGACTATTTGGATTTAGAGCATTCGCAACTTGATTGAGAACTTGATGTATTTGACTCAAGACCGGATTATTGCCCGTATTTTGAGTCATCTGAGCTAGGAAACCTGGGAAAATTAGAACGGAAGAGGCAAAAATGATCGGCATAACTCCACCCTGGTTCAGCCGCAAAGGCAGGTAGCTCGTCCTTTCCCGGTAGAGTCGTTTACCTACCTGTCGGCGTGCTGAAATAATCGGAATCCGCCTGGTTCCCTCCTGGACAAACACAATTCCCAAGATCATGACTAGGAAAACTAGCAGCAGAATGATCACGGGTCCCACATTGCGATTGTCAACCTGGGCATAATTAATAGTTTGCCCAAGCGATTTAGGTAGAACTGCAACAATATTGATGAAAATCAACAAAGAAGCACCGTTACCAACCCCCCGCTCCGTAATCAGCTCTGACACCCACATAACAAACATTGAACCAGCGGTTAGAGCGAGTGCAGTCTCCGCGATAAACAGGGGTCCCCGAACGTTTGTTGCATAGCGTTCAAGCCATACCGCAATGAAGCTAGTTTGAATCAAAGCCCCTCCCAGCGCTACATAGCGAGTAATCTGAGAGATTTTTCGCCTTCCAGCTTCTCCTTCATCCTTCTGCAATTTTTCCAAAGAAGGAATGGCAGCTGTTAGTAATTGGATAATGATGGAGGCATTGATATAGGGCAAAATCCCTAGAGCAAAAATCCCCAAGGCGGTAATTCCGCCCCCAGAGAAGATGTCCAGAAATCCAATTAATTGGTTATTTTGAATATCTTGAGCAAACCTAGCCCGGTCAATCCCCGGTACTGGCAAAAAGATGCCAATGCGAACTAAAATCAGCAAGCCGATGGTGAGAAGCAGCCGACCTCTAAGACCGGCTGCTTGAGCCATCTGTGCAAAGGTTTCCTGAGCAGTTGGGCTTTTGTCTCGACTAACGACCATGTAAGGAATACCTCAACGATGAGCAAGAGACGCTGGCATGCAATATGTTTAACCCTTATGGGCACGGGCAGCAACAACTTCACAACTGCCACCAGCGGCTTCAATCTTGCTGCGAGCCGAGCTAGTGAAAGCTGCTGCTTTTACGTTCAGAGCCACATTCAGTTCACCGTCACCGAGGATTTTCAGAGAACCATGATTTGCGGTGAGAATGCCAGACTCCATCAATGAGTCTAGAGTCACTTCCGTGTTAGCAGGGAGTGATGCCAGCTTACTTACGTTGATCGTAGTGTATTGCTTACGATTAATGACCGTAAAGTGCTTTAACTTAGGCAGGCGACGGTACAGTGGCATTTGTCCGCCTTCAAATCCGGGTCGTGTGCCCCGCCCCGATCTAGATTTTTGACCGCGCATCCCAAAGCCACCACTGGCACCTTGACCAGCTGCTATACCTCGTCCAATGCGTCGGCGGCGCTTCTTTGAGCCTTTTTTAGGAACTGCATCTTCTAATCTCATTCGCTTGACCTTGAGGATTGACGACTTATTTTTTGGGGAAGCTATTAGCTGTTAGTGTTTTATTGTTTGTCCAAGATATTAAAGTTGCCTTTAAACTGAGAGTCACTAATAGCTAATCGCTGATGGCTAAATTTAGGCGTAGAGATTTTCGATAGGAATCCCGCGTTCTTCAGCCACTTCAGAAAATGTACGCAAGGTGGAAAGAGCATTCACGGCAGCTCTAGCATTGTTCAAGGGGTTATTAGAACCCAGCTGTTTTGCCAAGATGTTACGCACACCTGCTAACTCCAGCACAGTACGTACAGCACCACCGGCAATAACGCCCGTTCCTGGAGCTGCGGGTCGCATCATCACTTGGGCACCACCCCCGGCTCCGTTAATAGGATGGGGGATAGAATTTGCCTTGGTCAAGGGGATGTCAATTAAGTGTTTTTTGCCATCGGCAACGCCTTTACGAACAGCTCCAATTACATCACTTGCTTTGCCAACGCCGACGCCAACTTGACCGCGCTCATTGCCAATGACAACGATCGCGCGGAAGCTGAGTTTTTTACCGCCTTTGACGACCTTACTAACACGACGGATCTGGATCACCCGTTCTTGAAAGGTGATTTCTTTTTCCCGACGTGCAGAACTTTTCCGACGCTCTTTTGCCATAGTTTTATCCTGAACCTTGAGAGTGAGAGTAAAAACTAAAAATGTAAAAAGGCAAAAGAAAGAGAAATCAAAGGTAGAAATATGAACATAAAAACTTCTTTCTTTTTACTTTTGCCTTTTGCATGCTTGTCTTTAGAAATCCAACCCAGCTTCGCGAGCAGCGTCTGCCAGGGCTTTGATTCGACCGTGATAAAGGTTGCCGCCTCGGTCAAAGACAACCCTCGAAATGCCTTGAGCGATCGCTCGCTGAGCAATTAACTTGCCTACCTCAACAGAGGCGGCACAGGAAGCTCCTGTTGTTAACTGTGATTTTAGATCCGGTTCCAAAGTTGAGGCACAGGCAAGAGTACGTTGTTGAGTGTCGTCAATTACCTGGACATAAATGTGCTGATTGGATCGAAAGACAGCTAACCGAGGACGCTCACTACTGCCATTTACCTTACGCCGCACCCGGTGATGCCGACGTTGAATTAGTTCTTTACGAGTTAGCTTCATCTTTACTTCTTACCTGCCTTTCCAGCTTTACGTCTTACGACTTCACCCGCATAGCGAATGCCTTTACCCTTGTAAACTTCCGGTGGACGGACAGCACGGATTCGAGCAGCGATATTTCCTACGATTTCTTTATCAATGCCGCTTACAACTACATTTGTGTTGTTTTCTACGGCCATTTGAACACCGTCGGGAGGTTCAATCTGAACTGGATGACTGTAACCCACGCTCAGAATCAGATTGCGACCTTGAACTGCCGCACGATAACCGACTCCCTGGATTTCTAGACGACGCTGAAATCCTTGGGAAACTCCATCGACCATGTTGGCAATCAGAGTACGAGAAAGACCGTGGCGTTGACGAGCTGCGCGAGATTCATCCCGCCGCTTGACCAAGATCGTTTCTCCCTCCTGCTCTATACTCACCTCAGATGGTAGAACCCTGGATAGTTCTCCTTTAGGCCCTTTCACTGCAACATGTTGCCCTTCGATCGAGACTTGTACCTTAGCAGGAATATTAATAGGGCGTTTGCCAATACGAGACATGACTTAATCCTCCTAATCAATTAGCCGTTAGCCGTTAGCTGTTAGCTGTTAGCTTTTGGTCTATCGGTGAGTCCGAAAGTCTGTGCTTTTCTAGGTTTTTGAAACCTACCAGCCAATCGAGCTAATAGCTAATAACTAATAGCTATTAGCTTATCTACCAGATGTAGCAAAGCACTTCTCCACCTACACCCTGACGCCGTGCTTCCCGGTCAGTCATAATGCCGCTGGAGGTAGAAATGATCGCAATTCCGATACCGCCCAGCACGCGGGGTAGTTCTTTGCGGTTAGAGTAGACCCGCAGACCAGGTTTGCTGACCCGCTTCAAGGTATTAATAATCGGTTGACGGTTTTTGCCTTTGTACTTTAGAGAAATTAGCAAGTGTTGCTTAATCCCTTCGCCAACTTCTTCAAATTCAGCAATAAAGCCTTCCTCCCTGAGGACTTTGGCAATACTGCGAGTCATCTTTGTCGCTGGTATTTCTGTTGTTTGGTGCCGCGCCAGATTCGCATTCCGAATGCGAGTCAGCATATCTGAAATTGTGTCGTTTGCCGCCATTATTCCCTCCTTATTTTGACTGCCTCATTGATCCCGGAAAGGCATTCCCATTTCTTTTAGCAAGGCGCGGCCTTCTTCGTCGGTATTTGCTGTAGTAATAATGGAAATGTCCATGCCCCGAATTTGGTCGATGCTGTCGTATTCGATTTCTGGAAATATCAGCTGTTCTCTAATGCCTAGGCTGTAATTTCCCCGACCATCAAAGCTCTTGGGACTAATGCCGCGAAAGTCCCGAATCCGTGGCAAGGACAGGTTAATTAATCGGTCGAGAAAGGCATACATCCGATCCGCCCGCAGAGTCACCATCACGCCGACTGGCATCCCTTGGCGAAGTTTAAATCCAGCGATCGCCTTTTTCGCCCGCGTCACTACTGGTTTTTGACCCGTAATTTTGGCAATTTCAGCAAGGGAAGATTCCAACGCTTTAGCGTTGGTAGAAGCCTCACCTAAACCTCGATTAACCGTAACCTTTATGACTTTGGGTACCTGATGGGTATTCGTGTAATTAAACTGAGTCATCAGTTTAGGAACGATCGTATCTTGGTACAGCGTTTTCAGTTTTTGTGTCATTGTTTTTTCCTTAATATCCCTGGGCTTGGTCAGGGGAAATAGCAGTTAGTAATTAGCAATATGCTGTAACTAACAACTATTTAGTCAATAATTTCACCCGTTTTTTTGAGCATCCGCACTTTGCGTCCTTCTTCATTCAAGGTGTAGCAAATGCGGCTGGCAATCTTTTGTTGAGCCGAGTAAAGCATCACGTTAGAGCTATGGATTGGTGCCTCTACTGTCACGATTTGACCGGATTCACCTTCTTGTTGAGGTTTAACGTGCTTGGTTTTAATGTTGATGCCTTTGACAATTACTCGACTTTCTTGGGGAAGCGTCCGCAAAATTTCACCAACCTTGCCTTTATCACGACCGGCAATCACTTGTACTGTGTCGCCTTTTTTGACATGCATTTTATAGCGCTGGGGAAGCTTCGTCCCGTTTCTTTTAGACTGTTTTTTTGCGGCCATTAGAGTACCTCCGGAGCTAGAGAAACAATTTTGGTGAAGTTTTTGTCGCGCAGCTCGCGTGCAACTGGCCCAAAAACGCGCGTCCCTCTAGGGTTGCCATCTGCGTTGATGATGACGGCGGCGTTATCATCGAAGCGAATACTCATACCGCTGTCCCGGCGCATATTTTTTCGGGTACGGACAATCACGGCTCGCACAACATCCGACTTTTTAACCGCCATATTGGGAATGGCATCTTTGACGACCGCAATGATTACGTCGCCAACACCGGCATAGCGTCGGCCACTGGCACCTAAGACGCGGATGCACATCAATTTACGAGCGCCGCTGTTGTCTGCGACATTAAGGTAAGATTGGGGCTGAATCATAGTTCTTAGCTTCGGATGCGTAAGTTTTGAATAATAGTTTTGAGCTGTAAGTTTTAAGTTTTAGCAAAAGAAAGAACGTAAGAAGTTTGATTTTTATTCCCGACATTCTTTCGTTAGATTTCCGCTTAAAACTTGTTACTGACGGGTTTACCTCATTAAATATCGGTGTCAAATCGAAATTTTCGATGAACCCGCCTTTACAAACTCAAAACTCATAACTTTACTTATTGAACCTCACGGTTGAGAATTTCAGCCACTGCCCATCGTTTGGTGCGGCTTAGAGGACGTGTTTCGGAAATCCGGACGCGATCGCCTACCTTGCACTGATTTTCTTCGTCGTGAGCTTTGTAACGCTTTGTACGCACTACAATTTTTCCGTACTTGGGGTGCGGTGAGCGGTTCTCGACAGCAACCACTACGGTCTTTTGCATCTTGTCGCTGACGACCAAGCCAACTCGTTCTTTAACTGCCATTGGGGTCTACTCCTCGGATGTTGCATCTGGTTGTGGCTTTTGAGCCTTTGCAGCCCGTTGCCGCTCCCCTTCTACAGTTAGGAGCTGACCTAAACGATGCTTCGTATGCTTGAACTGGTGTAACTTTTCCAAGCGTCGGGTTGCCTGTTGCAGCCGTAAATCAAACAGCTGACGCTTGACAGCTAAAATTTCTTCAGCCAGTTCTCGATCGCCTAAATTTCTGGCTTCTTCTATCTTGGGCAGAGCCATAACTCACACAGTCCCTTCTTCTTCACGAGTGATGAACTTCGTCTTAATTGGCAACTTGTGGGAAGCTAGACGCATCGCCTCCCTGGCGGTTTCTTCAGGAACCCCAGCAATCTCAAACAAGATCCGGCCTGGCTTCACGACAGCTACCCAAAATTCCGGCGAACCTTTACCAGAACCCATACGGGTTTCAGCAGGGCGCATTGTAACTGGTTTATCCGGGAAGATCCGAATCCAGATTTTTCCACCCCGACGGATGTAGCGGGTCATGGCTCGGCGGCTGGCTTCAATTTGACGGGAGGTAATCCAAGAAGGTTCTGTGGATTGGAGGCCAAAGTCACCGAAGTTTAGGCTACTGCCGCGAGTTGCCAAACCGTTCATCCGCCCGCGCTGCTGTTTGCGAAATTTTGTTCTTCTGGGACTTAACATGACTTGGTAAGGGGTAATTGATAATTGGTAATTAGTAATTGGTAACTGGTAATTGGGCGTTTTCTTTTTGATTACCCATTACCGATTACCGATTACCTATCAACCTATTCATTAGAGCGGTCTTCAAATTGCTGGCGACGACGCTGTTGACGACGTCTAGGCTGAGCGTTGTTAGGAGCCGGAATTTCTTCCTGACCAGGAATCACTTCACCTTTGAAGATCCAAACTTTAACGCCAAGAATGCCGTAAATAGTTTTGGCAGTGCGGTAAGCGTAGTCAATGTTGGCTCGAAGAGTATGCAGAGGAACTCTGCCTTCCCTTGTCCACTCGGTTCGGGCAATTTCCGCCCCGTTTAACCGTCCGCTGACTTGTACTTTAATTCCCTGGACTTCAGCTCGTTGGGCACGTTGAATCGCTTGACGCACGACGCGCCGGAAGGAAACTCGTCGCTCTAACTGTTGAGCAATATACTCAGCAATCAGTCCAGCGTCGGCATCTACCCGTGCTACTTCGATCACGTTGATCCGAATTTGACGATTGCCACCGCCTAAAGCTTCTTGAAGATCGCCGCGTAATACTTCAATGCCAGTACCACCGCGACCTACCACAACACCCGGTCGAGCTGTGTGGATTTCTAAGTCAATTTGATCGGCTTTGCGCTCAATCCGTACTTGGGAGATACCAGCGTTACTGAGTTTTTTCTCTACGACCTGCCGAATAGTGTGGTCTTCTTGCAGGAGTTCTGGGTAGCGCTTAGCATCCGCAAACCAACGGGAGCGATGTTCTTGGGTAATCCCCAGCCGAAAACCAATTGGATGAATTTTCTGTCCCACGAATGCGTCCTCTTAAATCAGCTAATTGCTAATTGCTAATTGTTCAAAAGCTTGTTTCTGACAACTAGCGCTTAGCCAAAGTAGTGTTATTCATCTGCCGCTGCTTGTGCAACAGCTACAGTGATATGACACGTTGGTTTACGAATTTGATATGCACGACCTTGAGCGCGGGGTCGGAAGCGCTTCAAGGTTGAGCCTTGGTCAGCATAAGCCTTAGAAACCACTAATCTCGCGGGATCTAAACCGGCGTTATGTTCGGCATTGGCGGCTGCTGAGCGCAGTACCTTGCGGACGGGATCGCAAGCCCGATAGGGCATAAATTCCAGAACGATCAGTGCTTCCCGATAGGAGCGTCCCCGAATTTGGTCGAGAACCCGGCGCACCTTGTGGGGAGACATCCGGATGTATCGCGCGATCGCTTTCACTTCTTCTGTAGTATCAACTGCCATAGATTTCTCCCTTTTAATAATTTTGAATTTGGAATTCTGAATAATCTCAAAACCCAAACTTCAAAATTACCTCTTTGCCTTGGAATCTTTCGAGTGTCCCCGGAAGGTGCGAGTTGGAGCGAATTCTCCCAACTTATGCCCTACCATTTGCTCGGTGACGTAAACTGGCACGTGAGTCCGCCCGTTATGAACCGCAATGGTGTGACCTACCATTTGCGGTAATACAGTTGAAGCACGAGACCAAGTTTTAATAACCTGCTTATCGCCCCTAGCATTCAAATTTTCAATCTTTTTCAACAAATGGTCCGCAACAAAAGGACCTTTTTTAAGAGAACGACCCATAGTTCAAATAACCCCAATTACTTTTGGATTTTTGGATCTTGGATTTTGGATTTTGGACGTATTGCTAATCTAAAATCCAAAATCTAAAATCCTAGGACTCCCGACCGCCCCGACCTCGCTTGGAAGATTTGCGACGACGCCGGACAATTAATTTATTGCTTGGCTTGTTCCGCTTACGGGTCTTAGCACCTAAAGTTGGCTTACCCCAAGGTGTGACTGGTCCACTTCTACCAATTGGTGCCCGTCCCTCACCACCACCATGTGGGTGATCGACTGGGTTCATGACACTGCCTCTTACCTTTGGACGGCGTCCCTTCCAGCGATTACGACCAGCTTTACCAGCACTCAAGTTGCGATGCTCAACATTGCCGACTTGTCCGATGGTAGCGTAGCACTCGCGGCGGATCATGCGGACTTCACCGGAGGGTAGCTTGATGGTGACATAGTCACCTTCTTTAGCGACTACTTGTGCAGTGGCACCAGCAGCGCGAACAATTTGCCCGCCCCGTCCAGCAGTCAGTTCTACGTTGTGAACGGCAGTTCCTAACGGAATTTTGCTTAATGGTAATGCGTTGCCAATTTCAATTGGGGCGTCTGGGCCAGCAGTGATAACTGTACCGACGGTTAAGCCGACTGGGTGAAGAATATACCGCTTTTCGCCATCCTGGTAATAAACCAGGGCAATCCGGGCATTGCGATTTGGATCGTACTCAATGGTTGCCACTTTTGCCGGGATATTACGCTTATCGCGGCGAAAATCGATTTCCCGATAGAGTTGTTTATGACCACCACCTCGACGGCGGCTAGTAATCACCCCACGATTGTTTCGACCTTTGGGGCGGTGCTTTGTGTAGGTTAGTGACTTTTCCGGCTCACTCCGCGTAACTTCGGCAAAGTCCGAAATGGTCACTTGACGAGTACTGGGAGTATAAGGCCGATAAGAACGGATGCCCATAACTTAAAAAAGAGGTTTGAAGGTTGAAGTTTGAAGACGCTTGTAGGGCGGCTTTCCGTTGAGGTGGTTGAAATTAGTTAAAATTTAAAATTTCAACTTTTCAACTTTCCAACTTATTAAACTTCTGGGAAGAGGGTGATGGTTTCTCCGCTTGCCAGAGTTACAATTGCTCGCTTGTACTGAGGCTTAAACCCTGCAAATTTGCCGACGCGGCGCTTTTTGCGCGGTAGGCGAAGGGTATTCACACTCACAACCTTTACTTTAAACAGGTCTTCAATTGCTGCTTTAATTTCTGGCTTAGTCGCTTTGGGAACAACTTCAAAGACATACTTGTTCTGCTCCATCAGCAGAGTTGCCTTTTCAGTTACGATCGGTCGATACACCAGATCCGCAAGTTCGCGGGGGTTATACTGACTCACTGTAAACCTCCTGAATTTTGGCAAGGGCGGATGGCGTTGTCACGATTTTGTCAGCTGCCAACAGGTCAAAGATATTCAATTGGGTGGCAGGGATGATCTTCATTTTGGCAACGTTCCGGGCTGACAAATAAACGTTTTCTTCCCGTTCAGCTAGGATCAGCAGGACTTTAGAATCTGGTTGGACGCCCCAACGTGCGATCGCTTCTACCAATTCTTTAGTCTTAGGCCGAGGCAACTTGTCAGCAAATTCCTCCACCACAATCATGTCTTCAGCTCGGCTAAAGAAGGCGGTTCTCAGTGCTAAACGCCGTTCCTTCCGGTTCATCTTTGTATCATAGTCTCTTGGCTTGGGACCAAAGATGACACCGCCGCCTCGCCACAGTGGTGAACGAATCGATCCAGCACGAGCGCGACCTGTCCCTTTTTGACGCCAAGGCTTACGACCTCCCCCCCTAACTTCCGCGCGGGTTTTGGTGCTGGCTGTGCCTTGACGAGCATTCGCCTGTTGCCTTACTAAGGCTCGGTGGACGATATGAGCCGCATTCTCTTCTTTAGCAACTTTTAATTCTAGAGTTGCCTGTCCGACCTCTTCCCCGTTCCAGTTTCGTACTACACAGTTAACCATATCCGTTGTCCTTTGTTCGTTGCTAATTGCTAATTGCTAATTGAAGATTGCTAAGTATCAAAAGCTCTTAGCGATTAGCCAGCCTGACCTTAGAAAATGACTACTTTCGACCTACTTTCTTGGCAGGAACAATATTAACCAGCGCCCCTGGCTTACCAGGAACCGCTCCTTTGATCAGTAGTAAATTGTGTTCTGCGTCTACCCGCACTACTGTCAATTTTCGAACGGTAACGCGCGTGCCACCTAGACGACCTGCCATCCGCTTACCAGGATAAACACGCCCTGGTGTGGTTCCAGGACCGATCGAACCAGGTAGACGGTGGTTTTTGGAACCGTGGGACATGGGTCCTCGCTTAAAGTTGTGGCGTTTTTGATAACCGGCGAAGCCTTTTCCGATGCTTGTGCCGATTACATCCACAATTTGACCCGCAGTAAAAATATCTGGTTTGAGTTCTTGCCCTAGCTCAAACTCTCCCACATTCTCAAAGCGATACTCTCGCAGTTTTTTCAAGGGAGGAGCGCTTGATTTTGCCAAGTGACCCAATTCAGGCTTGTTTAAACTCTTGGGTTTGACTTCTTTATAACCAAGCTGGACGGCAGTATAGCCATCTGTTGCTTTGGTTTTAATTTGCGTAACGGTGCATGGCCCTGCTTGAATGACCGTCACAGGAATTGCTTTTCCTGTTTCGTCAAATATTTGGGTCATGCCGAGTTTGGTGCCGAGGATACCAACAGACACGGCTTTCTGGTCTCTCCTTTTTACACAGTACAAAGAGGCGGGATTACGAGTATTTCGTAAATCCGCTTGCTCCAACAAACGTTGTTATCAAACCAGCCAGCTGGGGCGCATCCTCGGATTGAGAGAGGCAAGCTTTCAAGTCAGCCTAATTTAGGCTTTTTCTTTAGCTGGGATGAAGCTATTCGACGGTCGGGTAAGCGCTAGAAGCGCTTTGCCTATATTCGCGGGGACTTAGGTGGCAAGCCATCCAGTATCCGAGAAAGCGAAAGGGCTTTTTCCGGCTGAAAAGGGTTCTTCTCAAGAAACCTTCTAGATCGTCGCTAATCCTGAAATCGATGTCTCTGTTGCTTTACGCTCGCTGGGGGCACTAACCTCTTATGAGAAAGACTCAATAGTTTTTCACTCGGAAGGCGTGCTGTCCCTGGACTCGATTTCAACTTCAGCGGCAATAGCTGCTCGAATTTTGATCACAATCGTTAACTATAAACGATTTGTTACAACTTGTCTAGCAATTGTGCCAAAAAAATTTAGCGGTCTGCTGGATCGTCTGCCTCGCGTGTCGTGCAACTCCAGATCCAGAAGACAACTGTCCAGTTAACGGCTTACGGATAGATAAGGAAGAAGGCGATCGCATACCAACGACCCGCACTTAGGTCGGTTATAGCATTTCACAATGTGTTTGCACAGTCTTTGTAAACACAGTATTACAACTTCGGCGACATTTTCCCTACAGTTAAAAGCACTACAAGAGATTGCGGATAGAAGCAAGCTGGCTTTCAAGCATAGATTCAGCCGTTTAACGTTACCTGTTTGAGCTTTTTTTCCGACCTGTGGTATTAAAGCGCAATAAGGGATTACCAGTACATGATTTTTGGGATTAGGTCGATTGCGATTCCATCTTCACGAGAAGCCTATTCACTTATTTTCAGTAGATGTTGAGTCAAAATAAGTCAAATCTTTACAGCTCTACGTAGCGATCGCATCTCCACAAAAAGCGCGATCACCCAAACAGTTTAACCTCGATTGTCTGTAAGCCTATGTTCAAACGAGGCTCAAAACTCAACACTGTCTGGAAAAAGTGCAACCTTACTAAAATTTTCAAAGCTTTTGTTGCACATTGCTTTTTGCTTAAAGTTGATAGGTTCCTCAGCGCCCAACTATAATAAATTGCCAGCAGCAATTAACAAAACTTAAAGCTGGGTAGAACATAAAAATATGGCACTGATCACCATCGGCAATCAATTCGTCAAAGACTTGGAAAAGTCAGGTGCTTTAGGAACGTATGTACCCTTAGAAGGAGGGTTTGAAGGGCGTTACCAGCGGCGGTTGCGTGCAGCTGGCTATACCACTTTAAGCCTATCAGCACGGGGACTCGGCGACGTAGCAACGTATTTAACTGGCGTACACGGCGTTCGTCCCGCGCATTTGGGCAAGAAAGACATTCGTGTTTACTACGTGCCACCTATCGTGACCTATCAGTTGGAACAACTACCTCCCAAATCGAAGGGACTGGTGCTGTGGATAATTGAAGGACACGTATTGTCCCGTGAGGAAGTGGAATATTTAACCACCTTGCCAAGTATAGAGCCACGCCTAAAGATTGCTGTAGAAATGGGAGGCGATCGCGCTTTCCGCTGGACACCGCTTAAAAACGCGATCGCTGCTGCTTAAAACCAGCATCAGTCAATCCAATCCTATAGGGTCGCACAAATGCTTGGGTGCAGCTCTAAGTCATGTCGAGCTAAAACGAGCTGGAACGTCTGAATGGTTAAGCTTTATGACCTACAGACGTTTTAGCTCGGCTAGAGGATTTTGATACCTTTAAAGAAGTAAGCAAATAAGGCAAACTCTTATGGTAGAAAACCGCGACTATACATTAATTATTGACAAAAGCGGCAGTATGTCGATGACAGACCAGCCAGGCGGGAAAAGCCGCTGGATCATGATGCAGGAGTCTACTCTCGCTTTAGCCAGTAAATGTGAAGAATTTGATCCGGATGGCATCACTATCTATCTATTTTCCGGTCGATTCAAACGCTATGACAATGTAAACGCCAGTAAAGTTGCACAAATTTTCCGCGAAAACGAACCGTCTGGACGCACTGACTTAGCGGCAGTCCTTCTAGATGCGACGAATAACTACTTCCAGCGTAAAGCAGCAGGACAAACCAAGCCCAATGGAGATACCATTTTAGTCGTCACAGATGGGGAACCGGATGACCGGAAAGCGGTAATGAAGGTAATTATTGAAGCGTCGCGCCGTATGGATCGGGATGAAGAACTCGCGATTTCCTTTATCCAAGTTGGCACAGACGCGCAGGCAACAAAATTTCTGAAAGTGCTGGATAATGAACTGCAAAGTGCTGGGGCAAAGTTTGATATCTGCGACACAGTCACGATGGATGACATGGAGGACATGACCCTAACGGAAGTGTTGATCAATGCCATTATTGACTAAGTTCAAAGTCTAATTTGGGATTTGGGATTTTGATCGTGAAGAGAAATCTAAAATCTCTCTAGAGGCGTCCAAAATTATGGAATCAATCGATGACATACTCGCGGCAGTCAAGGCTGAGTATGAGACAAAAGATAAACCAAAAGAACTGCAAAAACCGCCACAACTGAAAGAAGAACCAGTCAAACCGCAACCAGCGAACTTCTTACAAAATCATTCTGCGAACCTCCCGCTTGCAAACACAATTCCGGAATTGCTTCGGCAAAAATGGCAAAACGAGCCGATTAGCTCATCTGAAGACATTGTTCTGGCTCAAATTAGGGCTGAGTTTGAAGAACAAGAACGTACAGAACAGCTAAAAAAACAGCAACAACTCAGAGAAGAACAACTCAAACAGGAGCAACTAAGGCAGAAACAACGGGAAGTATTCAAAAACCAAGCGCGAGAATGGCTGAAAAATTTAAAGCCACTTTCAGAAGAAGGTCTTTGGTTTGAAGAGTTTGCCGATGCATATCCCTCTAAACTTGAGGCAGCGATTGATTATTTGCAAGCCTTGCGGGAGACTAAGCCGTAGAAGCCAGCAGCGATCGCCAGAATGATAATTAATCCCCTCTCTGCTGTAGAAATTTTTATATTTCTTTTATCTAATCCAACTAGATAGTCACAGCAGGTGGGCTAGGCTAGATTGGGAAATCTTGACAAACACTGGAGGTTATCTTTGGTGGAAGGAGGATCTGTGGCAGAAGACCGTGACTATACATTAATCATCGATAAAAGCGGGAGTATGTCTACCCCAGAGCCACCGAGCGGTAGAAGCCGTTGGGAAACCGCAGAGGAATCTACTCTGGCGTTGGCGAGAAAATGTGAAAAGTTCGATCCCGATGGGATTACGCTTTACCTATTTTCCGGTCGGTTTAAGCGATTTGATAATGTGACTTCTAGCAAGGTAGCGCAGATATTCCAAGAAAACGATCCCTCTGGCACTACGAATCTTGCCGATGTCTTGAAAAACGCCACCGACAACTACTTTGAGCGGAAGGCGGCTGGTCAGACTAAGCCAAATGGCGAGACAATTCTAGTGATTACAGATGGTGAACCCGATGACCGCAAAGCCGTGATGCGGGTGATTATTGAAGCCTCTCGCCGAATGGATAGAGATGAAGAATTAGCCATCTCCTTCATTCAAGTGGGTTCGGATCAAACGGCGAGTCGGTTTCTGAAAGCCTTGGATGATGATTTGCAAGGTGCCGGGGCAAAGTTTGATATTTGCGACACTGTAACGCTGGATGACATGGAGGGCATGACTTTACAGGAAGTGTTGCTCAACGCCATTAACGACTAGGTGCTGTCTGTTTATTTTGGATTTTGGATTCCATATCTGAAATCCAAAATTTTGCTTGCCAGTATTTAATCGCAATTTTGTTGCGGAATCAGCAGCAAGTCATTCAATCTAAAAAAATAATGGGGAGATTAGCTAATGAGCGCAGAAGATCGGGATTATACGTTAATTATTGACAAAAGCGGCAGTATGTCTACGCCAGACCAGCCGGGAGGCAGAAGCCGCTGGGATGCGGCACAAGAGTCTACCTTGGCGTTGGCGCGAAAATGCGAACAGTTTGACCCGGATGGGATCACAGTTTACTTATTTTCCAGCCGATTTAAACGCTATGAGAATGTGAATTCCAGTAAAGTCGCACAAATTTTTCAAGAAAACGACCCAGCTGGCACAACTAATTTAGCAGGTGTATTACAAGATGCGATCGCTGCCTACTTTCAGCGGAAAGCAGCCGGTCAGACTAAGGTGGGTGGCGAAACCATTTTGGTGGTCACAGATGGTGAACCCGATGACCGAAAAGGCGTGATGCGGGCGATTATTGAGGCGTCCCGACAGATGGAACGCGATGAAGAACTGGCGATTTCGATGATTCAAGTAGGGTCAGACGCTACAGCAGCTCGGTTTTTAAAGGCGTTGGATGATGACTTACAAGGTGCAGGGGCAAAGTTTGATATCTGCGACACGATAACGCTGGATGACATGGCAGATATGACCTTGGCGGAAGTGCTGCTCAATGCGATCGCTGACTAAAGGCAAACCCCTGATGCTTACGGTTTCCATGAAAAGGGGAGTGGTGAAAACTCCCCTAATTTTTGCTACTTGGATCTCCCCATTTATCCGGGAACGCACTAGCATATAAGGGTGACTGATACCTACTATCCCTTACGTTCCTTAAGAGAGGGTCACTGGTTTAAGCTCATTTGCGGAGCTAGTTTCCAACACCTCCCTGCCGTCCGAAATCTTACGTTGGCATATACCCTCGCTGGGGCTGACTGTATCGATGTTGCCGCTGACCCAGCAGTTATTGCTGCGGCGAAAGAAGGTATAAAGGCTGCGGCTACCCTTGCCGATGCCGCCCGCGATCGCGGCTATTGCGTAGAAGGTTTGCCGTGGCTGATGGTCAGCCTAAATGATGGGGAAGATCCTCATTTCCGAAAAGCTGAATTTAACTCAACTGAGTGTCCAGCAGATTGCTGGCGACCTTGTGAAAGTATTTGTCCGGCTGATGCGATCGCTTTTGACTTTGGCCAGAACGGTTTTTCAGGGGTGATCGATCAACGTTGTTATGGCTGCGGACGGTGTATTCCCGTATGCCCAAATAATTTAATTTATACTCGTTCTTATGTATCCGCACCGGAAGCGATCGCACCTTTGGTATTTCAAAGCGGCGTAGATGCCTTAGAAATTCACACGCAAGTTGGCAGAGTAGAAGACTTTAAACGACTCTGGAGTGCGATCGCGCCTTGGGTAAACCAGCTCAAGCTTTTAGCCATTAGTTGTCCAGATGGTGAAGCGATGCTTGATTACCTCCGAGCGCTATACGAATTGATGGCACCCCTACCTTGTCCTCTCATCTGGCAAACAGATGGGCGTCCTATGAGTGGCGATATTGGCGATGGCACAACGATAGCTGCTGTAAAGTTAGGTCAAAAAGTTCTAACTGCGGGATTGCCCGGATATGTGCAGTTAGCAGGAGGCACTAATCGCCACACTGTTGGCAAACTTAGGACAATGGGACTGCTCAACAACCACCAAAAGCCAGAAGTCCAAGAGTCAAAAGTCGGAAGGGCATCTCTATCAAGCATCCCTGTAGGGAACCAGGGATCAACGAAAAACCCGCCCAAACCAACTCAAACTTTTCCCGCTCAATCCCCCAATATCGCCGGGATTGCTTATGGCAGCTACGCTCGTGTTTTGTTATCACCCATTTTGGATGAATTAGAAAAAATGAATATAAACGAAGTAGGTGGGAATGCCTCCGCCTCAAGTCAAACACCTTTACCTGGACGCTTGGAAGAAAAGCCGGATTTACTCTGGCAAGCTGTTGATCTTGCTCACTCGCTAGTTTCTCAACTCAAAACCTTTTCCCAATAGCCAGTAGAAGCGCGATTTCAGATATGTCATCGATTAAAAGGTTGGAGGTTAAAAGATTGACGATTTGCAAAAAGCGACTTTTCAACGCGATCGCCAACCTGCAACGCTTCCCAGGTAAAGAACAAACATCAACATCAGTTATTTAAATCACCAATTGTGGATAAAAACGTCACTGTACAAAGAATGCAGATTACAGACGATCTCCAGAAATTACTGGACGTGTTACCGAATGAAATTCGGCAACCTTTAGAGCAGCATCCGGGACGGGATAAGTTAGTTGAGGTTGTCCTAGACTTGGGGCGTCTTCCAGAGGCTCGGTTTGCTAAACAGGCAGAGTATCTCTCCGAAACGTCAGTGTCGAAAGAACAACTGAATTATTGTGTAGACCGGGTAGGAAATTTTGGTGGGGATAACCGAGCAGGACTAGAGCGAACTCTGCACCGGATTAGCGCTATCCGCAACCGAAGCGGCGAGATCATTGGTCTTACCTTGAGGGTAGGTCGAGCCGTGTTTGGCACCATCGGCATGATTCGCGACCTAGTAGAAACAGGTCAATCGATTCTGATGCTGGGGCGTCCCGGTGTTGGCAAAACAACAGCACTGCGGGAAATCGCCAGAGTTTTAGCCGACGATTTACAGAAACGAGTTGTCATTATCGACACCTCCAACGAAATCGCTGGGGATGGTGACGTTCCTCATCCAGCAATTGGTAGAGCTAGACGGATGCAAGTCGCCCGTCCCGAACTCCAGCATCAAGTCATGATTGAGGCAGTAGAAAACCATATGCCAGAAGTCATCGTCATTGATGAGATTGGCACAGAACTAGAAGCCTTGGCAGCTCGAACGATTGCTGAACGAGGTGTTCAACTGGTGGGTACAGCTCACGGAAATCGGATTGAAAATCTGATTAAAAATCCAACGTTATCTGACTTAGTGGGTGGCATTCAGGCCGTAACTCTGGGAGATGACGAAGCTAGACGCCGGGGTAGCCAAAAGACGGTATTGGAACGCAAAGCCCCGCCAACCTTTGAAATTGCTGTTGAAATGCTAGAACGGCAGCGCTGGGTGGTACATGAAAGTGTTTCCGATACCGTTGACACCCTGCTGCGGGGGCGTCAGCCGGGTTATCAAGTTAGGACAACCAGCGAGACTGGGGAAGTTACGATTACCCATGAGACCCCCCAAGCACCGTCACTCATGCGACCAGCGATGAGCGGAGGTAGCCGTATATCCTCCACCCACGACGCCCCAGCGCGACCAATGGGCTGGCGGGCTTCTGGGCAAATGACTCCATTACCAATGCAGTCAGAATCAACGCGAGGCATGAGGGCAGAACCGCAAAACCTATTAGCTAGAGGAGAAGAATCTGCCTCTACTTCATTGCCTGTCTCTTCTAACCTTGCACCTTCTTTTGAGCAGATGCTGGATCAATCTTGGCATCAACCTCAGGCGATCGGAAATGAAACCTTTGTGGGGCCAAATGGCGAAGAGTTGCCATTGCACGTTTATCCTTATGGGGTGAGCAGCCAACAATTAGAGCAAGTCATTCGGGTGCTGAATTTGCCCATCTTGCTGACGAAGGATATGGATAGCGCGGATGCAGTTTTGGCGATTCGGTCGCACGTAAAAAACCATTCCAAGCTACGACATATTGCCAAAGCCCGTCAGGTTCCCATCCATGCAATCAAGGCAAGTACCATTCCCCAGATTACCCGTGCCCTAAGGCGTCTGCTGGATATGGATGACTCTCAGGTTCTAGATGTCCCCGAACTCAGCTTATTTACTAGTAGCGGTAGTGAAGACGAGATTGAGGCTCTCGAAGAAGCCCGCCTTGCCGTGGAGCAAATCGTGATTCCCAAAGGACAGCCGGTGGAACTCCTGCCGCGTTCTTCTAAAGTTCGTAAAATGCAACACGAACTCGTCGAACACTATCGTCTCAACTCTGACAGTTTTGGGGAAGAACCGAACCGACGGCTGCGAATTTATCCCGCCTAATCGAAAAAGCTGTGGATCTATATGGGGCGTTGCACAGTAGAAAGATGATAATCTCGCGCAAAGACGAGGTAGCGCGGAGTTTAAAAGAAAATCATCGCATGATTGTGCAACACCCTATATGGGTTTCGAGGAGGTAAAGATGTCAAAAAAGCTAACAACACTTTCCCGGTAGGCTTTCCATAGGAGGAGAAGCTGGCTATGAGAGCTACACTGTTTAGCCGGTAAGCGTTCAAGAAGCCTTTTCTATGAGTCAAGTTCCAAAAATCCATACTGAGTCTTCACCATTTACCCACTGATGAAGAAGGATTTAAGAGAAATTTTCTAAAAGTGGTTGACAATTCCCTAGTAGGAACTGCTACTATAACGAAGGTTGACGCGATGGGGTGTCGCCAAGTGGTAAGGCAGCTGGTTTTGGTCCAGCCATTCCGAGGTTCGAATCCTTGCACCCCAGTTAAATTTTGAAACCTAAATTTTGAGAACTCTAGTAGAGACGCGAGGAATCGCGTCTCTACTAGTTATTGGGCTTGTTGGGCAAATTGTGCAAAGATAAACCGAATGATTGCGGCTTTAGAACCATGCGTGCAAGTTATCCAAATATTCTCGCCCTTGACTTTGACGGTGTTATCTGTGACGGGCTAATCGAGTATTTTCAGACAGCTTGGCGCACCTACTGTCAAATTTGGGCACCGCCTAATCTCACACCTCCAGATGGTTTGGCTGAAAGTTTCTACCAGCGACGACCGATTATAGAAATCGGTTGGGAAATGCCGGTGGCAATCCGGGCGCTAATATTGGGCATTCCCGACGAAAAGATGTTGCAAGATTGGTCAAGGGTGGCTCAGCAAATCTTGCTAGAAGATAATCTAAATGCGGCTGATATCGGCACGAAGCTCGATCGTATCCGGGATGAGTGGATTGATAGGGATTTAGAGGGTTGGCTAGCCTTGCATCGTTTCTATCCAGGTGTTGTTGAAAAAATGCATCGGATGGAATCGGAGAAGGCATCGCTTCCAGATACACCCATCCAAACGTACATCGTCACTACCAAAGAGGGACGCTTTGTCCGCCAGTTGTTGCAGCAACAGGGTATCCAACTACCCGATCAATGCATTATTGGGAAAGAAAATCGGCGTCCTAAGTACGAAATTTTGCGCGAACTCAGCAGCGATTCGTCGGTTCACCTTTGGTTTGTGGAAGATCGCTTGAAAACTCTGCAAACTGTGCAACAGCAACCAGACCTCAATGATATCAAGCTGTTTCTTGCCGATTGGGGTTACAATACTGCTGCTCAACGAGAGTCGGTCGCGTATCAGGAACGAATTCAGCTTTTATCTCTGTCTCAGTTTGCTCAAGATTTCTCGGCTTGGGCTTAGATGAGAAAAGGGAACCCAAGGTTAGAGGGATGAAGAAGTATCAAGTGTAAATTATAAATTCATCCCGATCGCCTTGATGTTTCATGCTTTAAGCTGAGAGCTGATAGGCGAAAAGCGGATAGCTGACTATGCTTGACCTAACCAAACTCGCGCGGCAAATGCAGGGGATTAGTCAACACCTGACGGTAGAGGCTGCTGCCAGTCGCCAACGCTTGGAACGCGCCCAGCACTTACTGACGCTGGCTCAAAAGTCTCAGGCAGATTTAGTACATCTGCAAGAAAAGTGGCGCGATCGCTTGGGGTTTGCAGCAGCCGCACCCATTGAATCCCTAAGCACTGCCATTGACCTTCCTACCCCTCCGGCTGTTCATACAATTATCGCCACAGACGGTTCTCAGATTGCCCCAAGTCACCATGAAATCGCCTACTGCTATCTGATTAACGTGGGCCGGGTAGTGCTGCATTATGGACAAAGCTTGTACCCGCTCTTAGATAGCCTCCCAGAAGTTTTTTATCGCTCGGAAGACCTTTATATTTCCCGCCAGTGGGGAATTCGCCCTGAGGAATGGATGGGCTATCGACGCACGGCTTCGGAGGCGTCTGTGTTGGCGGAATTGGCTGCTAGCTGGATTAACCAACCTTCACAAGTCACGTCAAGACAGGGAAACGGAAACAGAAAATCGGAAATTCCATCTTCAATTCCCGATCCCAAATCCCCAATCCCTGCCCTAGCAATGGTAGATGGATCGCTAATTTATTGGTTTCTGGAGCAGTTACCAGGGGAAGCCCGCGACCATATTTTGCCTCCGATTCTGGAAGCTTGGGATGTTCTACGCGACACGGGGATTCCAATTATGGGCTACCTGAGCGCTTCTCGCAGCAGCGAAGCGCTGAACTTCCTGCGTTTGCCAGCCTGTCCGCATCCAGTTCCCGACTGTATGACTCATTGTCCTGGTCAGTTTGACCGGGCACCCTGCCAGGTTTTCGATCCCTTGCGGGATACTGCCCTCTGGGCGTCTCAATTGCAGCCCGGTCAACGCAGTCCTCTATGGCGCAGTTCTGCACGAATTCTGGAGTTGTACGGTGCCCATCAAATCTACTTCTGCTACGTCCATGTCGGGACTGAAATTGCTCGTGTGGAAGTTCCCGCTTGGGTGGCGGAGAATCCAGAGAAGCTGGATGTTTCGCTCAGCTTGATGTTGGCTCAGGTGCAGAAGGGTTATGGCTATCCGGTGGCGCTTGCAGAGGCACACAATCAGGCAGTTGTGCGAGGGGGCGATCGCGCTCGTTTCTTTGCCTTACTCGAACAACAAATGATTAAGGCTGGTTTGAGAAATGTCGGGACTTCCTATAAAGAAGCCAGGAAGCGCGGTAGTATTGCCTGATGCCATCTCTTAGAAGGATGTTGGCTCGTCTGCCAGGGTCTCAATTAATAAATTCATCTGCTGTTGCCGCTCTTGTAGAAAGATTTCACATTGGCGCAAGTATTCTACCGCAGCGGTAAATTCTTCAAAAACATCGGCGAGTTCTAGTTTTCCGGCTTCAATTTGCCGAATGATCCCTTCAACTTTGGCAACCGTCGCTTCGTAGTTCCAATCTTTCGGAAATTGGGTATTGATGCGGCGATCGCTTGAGCCGTCGGTGGTGCTGGTGGGTTTGCTCATAAAAAATCCCCGTATCGCGTGAAATAGCTACTCCTTGCTATTTATAATTTCACTAATTTTGACTTTAATTTGTCCTGTGCCTAGCTGAACTTGTAGTTCCTGTCCGAATGCCAGTCCTTCTGTGGAACGCGCGATCGCACCATCTTGTTGTCGGACGACGGCATAACCTCGTTGCAGAACGCTTTTGGGGTCAAGCGTGGCTAGCTTTTGTCGGAGCATCTGACAGTGTTGGTTTGCCTGTGCTAAATGTCGCGCCGTTCCTTGTAACAGTTGTTGACGTTTCCAAGCGATCGCTTGTTTTTCTTGGTGAATTTGTCGGTCTAACGGAATCCGCCGCAAGCGGCTTCGCACTCTTTGTAATTGTTCTTGAGCGTTTTCCATGTGTTGATTCACAGCTTCAGTCAAGGCGAGGACACGTTCCTGGTGTTCTGCGTAAAGACTTGCCAGTTCTGGAACTACTTGTTCGGCGGCGGCTGTGGGGGTGTGAGCATAAGCATCGGCAACTAAGTCAGCCAAAGATTCATCCCGCTGATGACCAATCCCAGTAATCACGGGAATCGAACAATTTGCGATCGCTCGCACTACCCGTTCATCATTGAAGCAAGCAAGCTCCTCAACCGCACCACCCCCGCGCGACAAAATTAGGACTTCAGCGCGACCATCCCGTTCCACTCGCTCAATCGCCGAAACAATCAATGCCGGGGCTTGTTCTCCTTGGACTAATGCCGGTGAAAACAGAACTTGCAAACCCGGATAACGTTGCTTGAGCGTGCGTTGAATATCTCCCCAGGCAGCAGCTTGCGGCGACGTGACAACAGCGATGGTTTGGGGATGAGTGGGGAGCGATCGCTTGCGTTCTGGATCGAACAATCCTTCGGCCTCCAACCGATTTCGCAGCTGGCGATAGCGCAATGCCTGTAACCCCTCTCCCGCTGGTAGCGCCTGCCAGACAATTAGCTGGTACTGTCCTCGCTGGGGATAAACTCGGATACTGCCCAAAACAATCAACTGCTCTCCTTGCACCGGCAGCTGCATCAGCTTATTTAGCTGACTGTTCCATATCACACAACTCATTGCCGCCTTAGCATCCGGATCTTGCAGGGTGAAGAATAATCCACTGCGATACTGAGAGGCGCTGGAGACTTCACCTGTCACCCAGACTTGCTGTAGTTGTTCATCCTGCTCTAACAGCAGTTGCAAATAAGACGTTAACCCAGCCACCGATACAGCTGTATCTGGAACCAGCTGATTGGAAAGATAATAGTTCATCGCCGAAAGATAAGGAAAATATAGGAATTGAGGCATCAGGAAACGCGGAGGATGCTCAAATAAGCCTAGATCAAGCCATTTACAGTTTCTGTCTCTAGATTAGCGAGACTCGGCTGCATTCGTTAACTTTTGACAAAACTGACGTGACCAAAGTGGCGATCGCAAATCCCACTTGTTGCTTAAAACAGGCTAGACGTTTATTTATTGACCGATTTTCTCTCTCAGTGTTGGGTAAAAGTAGAACATTTGAACTACAATAGAGATTCCTGTCACGAGCCTAGCTAGGGGGTTCCCCCATCCGTGTAAAGCTTGATGTAAGGGCACTTGCGGCTCTCATTTGTCGCTAAAAGTGATATAATAAAATATCTGAAACTAAAATTTGTCGCTATTTGGGACAATTTTAAGTTTCGGTGCCAATCGTTGAAGTAACCCTAGTTAGTGGAAATTTCCTACTCACTTACAAAGCCAAAAACTTGGTAAACCTGAGTGGGCAAGTGGCTAAAACCAGCATTCATTTTGTATCAAAAGGCGGTGGATTCCATCGTTTCTGCCTGTGGAGGCTGTAAGGATGTCTTGTTAGACATTTCTACTATCACAACCAGCCATCGAAGCAGGAAACTCCAGTCCGCGAGGCGGAGAAGCCCACACAAAAGCAATTTTTGCTAAGTGTGAAAAAAATCTCACCACACCTGATTCTGTTCTTGAGGCATTAATGGCTATCCAAATCACGAACAATCCCGACAAGGACAAAGCCCTGAGCCTGGTGCTAAACCAAATTGAGCGCAGCTTTGGCAAAGGAGCAATTATGCGCCTAGGAGATGCCACCCGCATGAAGGTGGAAACAATTTCCACTGGAGCGCTGACCCTGGATTTAGCTTTGGGCGGTGGCTTGCCGAAGGGACGGGTGATTGAAATATATGGCCCGGAAAGTTCTGGTAAGACAACCCTCGCTTTGCACGCGATCGCTGAAGTGCAAAAATTAGGAGGAGTTGCTGCTTTTGTTGATGCTGAACACGCCCTAGATCCCGCTTACGCAGCCGTACTGGGCGTTGATATTGACAATCTTTTGGTTTCTCAACCCGACACCGGAGAAGCCGCCTTAGAAATTGTCGATCAGCTAGTTCGCTCTGCGGCAGTGGATATCGTGGTCATTGACTCGGTAGCTGCTTTGGTGCCTCGCGCTGAAATTGAAGGCGAAATGGGCGATTCCCACATGGGTTTGCAAGCCCGTTTGATGAGTCAGGCTCTTCGCAAAATTACCGGAAACATCGGTAAATCTGGTTGTACGGTCGTTTTCCTCAACCAGCTGCGACAAAAGATTGGCGTCACCTACGGCAACCCAGAAACAACCACTGGTGGTAATGCCTTAAAGTTTTACGCTTCAGTGCGCTTGGATATTCGTCGGATTCAAACGCTGAAAAAAGGCAACGAAGAGTTTGGTAACCGAGCTAAAGTTAAAGTTGCCAAAAATAAAGTCGCCCCGCCCTTCCGCGTCGCAGAGTTTGACATTATCTTTGGCAAGGGAATCTCGACATTAGGGTGTATGGTTGACCTGGCAGAACAAACTGGGGTCATTACCCGTAAAGGAGCTTGGTATAGCTACAACGGTGATAATATTGCCCAAGGCCGGGATAACAGCATTAAGTACCTGGAAGAAAACTCTGAATTAATTCAAGAAATTGAGCAAAAGGTACGTCAAAAGCTAGAGATGGGGGCAGTTGTTCCTGCCAACTCTGTCACGCGAGTTGACGCCGAAGACGAAGAGTTAGAGGAAGAACTTTTAGACGACTAAAAGCGCTGTAGGGCGGGCGACTCTACCCTATAAATCGTTTTTTGGGAAGCTTAGGGCTACTGTTACACATAAAAAAACCCGTTTTCTTATTGGAAACGGGTTTTTCGTATAAATTCTTATAAAGTTTAGTTTTGTGTGCCTGGATCGGAAATTCGTCTACTGAAAAAACGGTCTAAAATTTCTGATTGCTGAGTCGGAGTTAGCTGAGGGTCTACAGGAGATTCCAAAACTGGGACTAATGGATCTCTAATGGCAGAGGGGCCAGAGAGGAAATGTAGAGTCTCTTTTTGGCACTCGGTGTTGGGAGGCTGAACTGTTGTAGGAGAGGTAGGTGTTTCTACTTCTGTAACCGGAAGCGATTGCTCTGCATTTGTCAGGGCATTAATTTCTGCCATTAGGGTTGAAGAGACATTATCCACCATGCAGATAGTATTGCCCAGGAAAAAGGAGAAAGCCAGACCACCTAGACGAATGCGATCCCCGTCCTTGAGAAGAACACGTTTGTATACGGGTTCGCCATTAACGAAAGTCCCATTTGTACTATTCAGGTCAACCAGATAAAACCCCTGATCGTCGATATATCGAATCGCTGCATGATTGCGAGACAACCGTCTATCTGGAATCGGTAGGGCAGCTTGACGCGCCCGCCCCAGTGTCCAAATTCGCTGCGGCTGAAACAACATTTGGGTTTTAGCATCTATTAAATTTGTGACTAGATAAACTTGCTGCTCCTGCGCTACGCCTTGGATATATCGAGGTGCAATGCCACTAAGAAATTTATTGCCGCTATCTTCTAGCTTCAGAATCTCATCTAGTAAACCACGATGATGCTCATAGAGCTTAAGGAATACCTGATATAGACCCAAGCGTTGTTCTAGTTCCATGTGTTGGGATGACACTTAATCTTAGGTGAGGCTCAGCCGATGAAGTAACGCAGAACCTTATCGGCTTTCAACAAGGGAAGCCAAAGACTGCAAGAATGTCGTTAAGCCAAATAACTGAATCTAGCCTATTTTACTCGCAAGTTCTCAGGGTGCGAAATACTCACCAGATCCCTTCTTTCAAGCTTAGATTGTCTTACCCCTTAGAGGAATCCGCAAGATTACTGGAAACGATCAGCTTTATGGCTTACGTTGGGATTTTTGTTCTAGGCGAAACAGCCAAACCATCAAAGCAACTACGCCAATTTGTAGTGCTAAGTTAGGCACGGCTGAGGCAATTTCCCGACCGGAGGCTAACTTGGCAAGAAAGACCATCCCTCCGATAAAGCCAGAAGCGCCGCACGCCACATAAACAAATTGCCTAAGACCTTTGTAGGGAGTAGCAAGTTCAGCTTTTAGTTGTGCATACTGTTCAGCACTGACTTTCCGAGTGCCTTTGATGTTGCGGGTGCGATTTTTTAATTTTGGGTCTACCATCCGTCTCGATCCCCACCGACTTTAGATCCATCTTGGCATGATGGTGGTCGGCAGCAGCGGCGGCTGGTGCTATAAATTTGAACGCGATCGCATTTCTTCCAGAAATTGGGTGCAACAGTTTCTATCTAAACCTGCTACGATAGTAAATCGGCAGTGCCGGTGTAGCTCAGTGGTAGAGCATTCGATTCGTAATCGAACGGTCGGCGGTTCAAATCCGCCCATCGGCTTGAATCAAATAATGACAGCAAGAACAGGCAAGGACTTGTAAAGGTCGTCCCATCATGCGAATGGATTTGCGTTTAGTGGGGAGAGAGCAGGAACGGAATCAGCCTGAGCAAGGTGTTTAAAGAGAACGTCTCAGCCCCTGGTTGAACGTTCCATATCGGCATCTATCATGCTAACTGGTTGATTTAATAACTAGACAATAATGACGTTAAATATCAATCTGCTGCCTCATCACCGTGCTAAAACGCTGCGGGAATCTGGGAAACAATATTATGTGGATGCTAAGGGCGATCGCTTTCCTAGCGTCTCCACTATCCTCAACGCCACCAAACCGCAAGAAGATCGAGAAGCACTCTTCAACTGGCGCAACCGAGTTGGAGTAGAGGAAGCCAACCGAATTTCTGGTGCTGCTAGCCGTCGCGGTACATCCACTCACAAGCACATTCAGCGCTATCTACTGGGGGAAAATGTCGCCTGTCCAGACGCGGCTAAACCTTACTGGGATAGCATAGAGCCGGTGTTGCAAGACATTCACGAGGTAAGGCTCGTGGAAGGTTCTGTCTTCCACTACGATTTGAGTTATGCGGGTCGAGTGGATTGCGTTGCAAGTTATAAGGGCATTCCCTGCATCTGTGACTGGAAAACCGCTGATAAGCCGAAAGGGTCAGTTGAACGCCTCCGTGATAGCCCGCTTCAGTTAGCGGCTTATATGGGCGCGGTTAATAAATTTTACCAAGAGTATGGTATCCATCTGCGTCATGCCTTGCTGGTTGTAGCGGTTCCGGAAATGCCTGCTGAGGTGTTCTGGTTTGAACCAGATAATATGATGATTTACTGGCAGCAGTGGGAGCGCAGAGTTGGGGAATTTTGGCAGCGTAGAGGAACAATGACGCCTTCAAGCATCTAATTCTCCTTAAGATAATGCCATCCCTGCTAGCTCTTAAATCACTACGGACTGAATGCACGCACAGTCGCGATCGCCAACTACCCTGGAATCATCAGCAGTCCGGATAAAACACTTGAAATGAAAAGAAGCTCTAAAGTTTTAGCAGGGCTGATCGGTGCCTATGCCGGTGATGCGTTGGGTTTTCCAGTCAAATTTATTACCAAATCAATCGGTGAAGTCACCTGTAACAGAGATGATAGGTTCTGGAACTTATAATCAACCTGCTGGCACTTGGTCAGATGATAGCTCCCTTATCTTCTGCTTCGCAAAATCATGATGGATTTTCTCCGAATGTAACAGCTAACTATTTCTATCGTTGGTTGAACTGAGATTTCTGGACTCCCCACAGCGAAGTTTTTGACATTGGCAGCTCTTCTCATACCGAAGCGGTACTAAAAGCGGTGAATTTAAGTGACGATACGGATACCACTGCTGCCGTTACTGGTGGCTTAGCGGGAATTTATTACAGTATTGAAAATATTTTAGAAGAATGGATCAGCAAATTGCTAGGATTGAAGACATCCTTGACTTAGCAACACGTCTGGAAGCAGCTATCTACAGGTAATTTCTCACATTATCTGAAATCCACTGAAGGTAGGGTGGAGAGCCAGCTAAGATTGGCAAAGCAATAATTTCTGGTACTTCATAAGAGTGCAACTCTCGAATCTTGGCTTCGAGGGCGGGGAAGTGCGCTAAATCTGTTTTAATGATTAGCTGCCATTCCTCTTCTGAGTTAACCTTACCTTGCCAAGTATAGACAGAATACACTGGCATTAAGTTAACGCAAGCCGCTAGCTGGGATGCAACTAAATTTTGCGCGATCGCTTCTGCCTCTTGTCGCGAAGACGCCGTTACCAACACTACAGCGTAACGAGTTGTACCAGAATCCCGACCCATAACCTGTAACCAGTCCACAAAAAATCCCAAATCTATCAGCAATTATCAGTTAGCGTTCTCTCAACTACCCAACCATTGCTCTAACTGGTTGTTCAAAAGGTGTCACACTACCACTAACAGTTGCTTCTGAGTATGAGTTTTGGTGTTCTGATGGCAGCACAGCGCCATTCATTTGAGCATCTTCCAAGTTAGTTCCTACCAGTTTTGCCTCACTCAAATCTGCTTCACTCAAGTTTGCTCTACTCAGAATCGTCCAGCTTAAGTCTGCCCCTTCCAAAGACGCCTTTGCCAGGTTTGCTCCCCGCAGATCTGCTCCTTTCAGATTGGCCCTACGCAGTGTCGCTTGGCTGAGATCTACTGCGCTCAGGTTAGCGCCTTCCAGGTTAGCGCCACTCAATCTGGCATCATTAAGGTTGGCTCCCTCTAAATCGACTCCGCCCAGGTCTAATCCTTTTAAAAAAGCTCTTCTGAAGTTAACACCATTTAAGGAAGCGCCATACAATTTCGCGCCTGTGAGTCTCGCTTCGCACAAATTAGCCCAACTAAGGTTAACGCCACTGAGATTTGCTTCCCGCAGATTAATCCTTTGCATATTTGCTCCACAGAGATTAGCACCCCAAAGGTTAGCTACTCGAAGATTAGCACTGCTGAGATTTGCACCGCTCAGTTTGGCTCCAGGCAATTTTGACTTCACTAGAAACGCTCCACTGAGGTTCGCTTTCGTCAAGTCTGCTTCTACCAGTTTGCCTTCGCTCAGTTTGATAAAACTTAGATCGGCCCAGTTTAGGCAAGCACCCGTTAAGTCTGACTTTGTTAGGAAAGCTCGACTCAGATTAGCTCCTCTCAGGTTAGCGCCCGTGAGATTGACCCCAATGAGCGTCACTCCCCTCAAGTCACTTCCGTTGAGATCGATCCCGGCAAAGTCTCTTTGTCCGTCTTCATAAAGCTTAAGTAAATGGCTTACTTCCATAGCGCGATCGCTCCCTAGTTTATATAAACTGTTGAAGAGACTTGAAACGAATCTTACCAGGCTAAATAGCCACATTTTCTGCGGTTGTTTTTATAACATAATCTTTCTTCATTCCAGTTTTTATCTGTTATTTGCCGACGCCTTAATCAATATTTTACTTCTCTAGATTACCCTCCTTATAAGGTTCAAGTAGATGATGTAACAAATATTTTTTTATATTTTCTTAAAACTCAATAATTAAGTAATTTTTCTAATAACAATCTTCTACAAAACCTATTTTCCGTAAAAATACGGTGGTCAGTTTATCTATAAATTCCTCTAATTTTTATAGACAGGTGAAGTGTCATTCAACAATCAACATAGTTTTCTAGCGAAGATTCATCCATGACAGAGATTACTCTGCTTGGGTGTATGGGAAGACTGCCATACATCCTACACAAGCATCCGTTTCTCAAAACCTATTTTAAACAAAGACACAAGACTTCGCGTTTGTTACTGATTTCTCAATTGTCTTAAATCGCTGAAAGGCTAGCGTTTAGGCTTGCAAATTTACTTGAATTCGCAGAACGCCACTACTACCATCCATCCGATTATCATCTTTCAGTCGCTGCTGTTGGCGTAAAGACGTTGCGCGAACAAGTAAAGTATAATTTCCCGGCTGCTGGGGCATCCACAAATAACGCCAGAGCGTCCACTCATGGGCAGATGGCGGTTGATTCTGCTCGGCATTCTGCCAAATCTTACCATCGTTGGTACTTACCTCAATGGCTGTAATCGGACTAGATTTGTCCAAGGCAACACCAGCAATCAAAATGCCGCTTTCCCAACCTATTTCACCCGTGCGCCCCAAATGCACCCGATGCTGCCTGTTCCAAACGCGAGTGTTTTGTACTTGGCGCATCAGCGCATGAGTAGGAATTTCTGCGGTATTAGACCAGCCCTGACGTTCCCAAAAACCTCGCTTCTGGCTGCTGACAGCTTCAATCTCGACTAGCCATTTGGGTTGCTTCTGACCAAAGTGACCGGGAATAATGATGCGTAAAGGATAGCCATGCGACTGATTGAGAGCTTCGCCATTCATCTGGTGAACCAGTCGCACTTCTTGTCTCATGACTTCTGCAACTGGCAATGTTGTTTCGTAGGAATCAGCTCCGTGCAGCCTAAATTCTATCGCCTCTGATTTAACACCAGCTTGCTCTAGAAAAGGTAGCAAAGGGGTACCCGTCCACTGAGCGTTTCCAATCAGGTTGCCGCCAGTGGGATTGCCGATGCATTCCATTGTCAAATAGAAATTTTCCTGCGGCGCTGCCATGATGTCCTGAAAGGTCAGCGTCAGCGGCCGGACAACAGCACCCGTAACCTTTAACCGCCAGTTGTCAAGGTTAATCCTAGGCGGCAACGCATAAGATTGCACATAAAATTCGCTCAATGGCGTGAGCAGGTGTTCTGGCAGTTTTGAGTCTGGCTTGAGCAGGTCAAGCAAAAACAGCGGCTCTACGGACCCTGTTAACTGGCAGCCTGGGAGCAAGCTAGCCGCAATCAGCCCGCCGGATGTTTGTAGCAGCTGTTTGAGAACTTGACGGCGTTTCACCGCTGCCTCTTATAACGAATAAACTTGACCATCAATCAGCAAGCGAGTAATTCCCTTAGCTTGCAGTTGCGAACAAGTTTTCTGAAGCATCCTGCCATCTGGAACTTTAATCACTCGTTGGGTGCGGTTCGAGAACCTACGAGCTACCCGATGGTTATCGAAAACTGGCAGTGTTCTCTGTTGAACTTCTTGGGCAGGAATTTGTCCGAGATCGCTGAACTCTCGCAGGGGTCTAGCGATTAATTCTGCTGCTCGGTCTACAACTAAGTAGCAGGTTTTAGGAAGCACCGCGTTAGACAGCGGTAAAACTTGAACGCTAGCACGGTTTTGTCGCTTAAAGGTTCCTGCTGGAATCGGACTTTCTAGAGTTGGCGTATCATCCCAGTCGTCTTCGTCTTGGAGATCTTCTAAATCGTCGTCGTCATCCTCGTCGTCTTCTAAATCCGTCAGGTCTTCCCCCAGCATCTCTTCTATGACACTGGCTTCTGCACTGTAATTGTTATCAAGTAGATCGGGGTTGTTACTTGGTGCGGCATCCACAGCCAGCTGAAAAAGTGGCAGAGAAGAATCGATCCCAGGGAAAATTTCGGAAGGAATGTTTTCTTGCTCTTGTGCCCTCTCTTCCTCTGTAGAGACTGAGGAGCGCCTGCGACGCCTCCGTGGGGCGGTAGGGCTTGCCTCTACTGATTCCTCACTATCAATATCTGCAAACGATTCTTGAGTGTGGGGAAAGGATTCTTCGCTCTTTACCGATGCGGTCAGCGATGTTTCTACTGGCTCGTCGTCAGCTTCAGTGGCAGGTTCGGAAATTGAATGGGAGCGATTGGTTCGCTTTTGCTGGATTAGGGCTTCATATTCTGGCTCTGATAGACGACTTTTTAAAAGACGGCTAATCGTTGAATTACTGACATCATAACGACTAGCCAGGGTTGAGGTTGTCTCTCCTGGCTGTCGATACAGGTTGAGGATGTCGCGCTTATCTAATTCGGAGAGTTTTCTCACACTCATGCTACTTCCTAAGCACGTTTGCGTCCGCTACGACGGGAACGACTGGATGTATCAAATTCCAGGACAGCGCCAATGGCAAACAGGACGCCGCTGAAGACCCAAAATACTTCCAATAGTCCTCCGCTTTGATAATCATCACCAATGAACTTATCGGCGTATTTCAGCCACATATCAGCAACGTAGTATGAAAAAGCTGCCCCAGCAATCATCCGCCAAGACTGAGAGAAACGACCCCCCCAAAAGGCTAGCAATACGGTCGAGGCAACGATCAACAGAAAGATATCGCTAACAACGTAAAAAATGTTCAAAAAGGTTCCTAATGGCTCTAGAAACTTTTCTACTGATAGAACCCAGGCTGGAGCCTGATTCTCTCCAGTAGGAGCAGAGGGTTTTGCTTGTGCTGTTTTCACCACAGTAGCGGTTTTATTGACGGCTGGTGCTTTGGTGGCAGCGATCGCTTTCTTGGGTGAAGTCGCCTTCGCTATCTGTGTTGTTCCCTGTGTTGTTCCTACGGGTAAAGGTGGGGTTGCGGAGGATGCATTATTCGGGGAGGCAACCTGTAACCAGACTGCCAAGGCAATTCCGGCAACTGCGATCGCTGCAACGGTTGCCCACTGCCAAACTTCTAGATTCAGTCGCCGTGAGATGACAGCTAAAATCATTCCCCAGGCAAGAAATAAATAGGCAGGGACAAAAAACAAATCCCCAGGTGACACAATGGGTTCTTGGTGTAAAACCAGTTCCCAGTAGCAAAACAACAGGTTCCCGAGAAAATAGCACAACATCCCCAGTCCAAATCCCAGCCAGACGTTACGTCCGCTAACAATCTGGGGACTGCGCCAGTTTCTAAAACACAGCACTGCTGCGCCTAGGTAAGCTACCTCTTCAAAAATGTAAGTTCCAATCGAGTACCAAAGCGGACGCTCCTCTCCGGGTGCAGAAATGCTAAACAGCAGAAAATACAGTAGCGCTAGCACACCCCAGATTATTCCCGAAACGATTACTGTCTGTACGCTCAGAAGGGATTGTAAACCGGATACTTTTTCCGATGACTTTTCTAAAGAACTGCTCATAGTTTTTCAAAACAAGGATGCACGCAAGGTTTAATCGCAAATGCAATTCAATTAATAATCTGCTAACAAATCTCCTTTAAGAAGCGCAAGTGTCTCATCTTAATGCAAGCTTTGGCATATTTCCCAAACATTTTTTAGATTAGCGCCACAGCTTACCTAGGGGAGATTGATTTAGCCACTCCAGGAACTGAGACCGCTCTCCTGGTTGCATATCTTGTAATGTATCCTTTACTCCTTGGGCAAAGTGGGTATTGCCGAAATATTCCTTACCCAAGCGATGCAGTTCTTGTAACAAGGTGATCAGATGATGTTCCTCCCAAGGGGGAATTTGGAGGCTACTCAAAGGGTCCATTGTTAGCAAGTTTTTCACAGCTTCCGGCCCATCCGCACTGGGAAAGTGCCACTGACGGAAGACATCGCTAAGGTCTTTTTGAAATAATCCGGCTTGTCTGTTTCCTAATAGGTCTTCAACGTCTATGTAAACCGCCTGGAGCAACAAAAGGCAAGCTTGGGCGAGAGGGACAATTTTGACGTCACTACTAGCCTCCGCAGCCAGCTGATCTAGACGAATTTTGCCCCAGACGCTATACCGATCTGGCTCTTCCAGCAAAACGCAGGCTTTGCCACGGTTATCGGTAAGGTCTCGCCAAAAGGCTCTGGCTTCTTCTGCTTGATTAGCTGCAAATACACTGATCAAGCGAAAGGTTTGCCCCTGATAAGTGAGAATCGGGATCTGTTGCTCCCGCTTGGGGTGCTGAATGCTAGAAATTTCAACATCCTGCCGTTTCAGAATAAACATGACACTGGCAAATGACTCCTGACTTGGCCGGGGGCGTGGTGCGGCTAAAAAGCGATCGCCACGAAACTATATAAGGGCGCGATCCAGCCCTGGTGCTGGGATAAAATCGGACAACGCCGCGAGTGCGTCCGCGTAGCGCCTATCGCCTTGACTAATACACTATCGTATCCAAACGTCTGGGTATGTTGGTTTCTAGTTTACATTGAGCTTAAAGCTGCTTGAGCGATATATTTGGAAAGCTTTGGCTTTCTGGGTTGCTTTGCAGCACTCGGCACAGATACAATCTACGACAGAGCCAAGTTTGGCGATCCATTTTCATGTGGGTGCGTAACTCAGGTGGATAGAGTAGCTGCCTTCTAAGCAGTTTGTCGGGGGTTCGAGTCCCTCCGCACCCGTTTTAACTCAATAAAAATCCTTTTTTTCAAAAATTGGGTAATAAAGGTGCATAAGGCAGGGAAAACGCATCTAAAATGCTGGATGTCTCTCCCCGTAGGAATTTTATCAGTTGCTCAGCCTTAAGCCTAAATGCTTGAACCCCTTGTCGAGTAGGTATTTCACAGATAAGATGCGTTTGTCTTGGGGCGCAAGGCAACAACACCAGCGTAGTTATCATCATAAGGTTTATAGCTCGTGACCTGTTCTTAATACCGCCACAACCAAGTTAATTTTTGGCTATAAAGCACGATCGATTAGAATCAGCCAGATCTTTTAGGGTTAGCGACACTCTACACGAGTTTTTTTAGTATTTTTGTCAAAGCTCGATTAGAGAAATTGCGAGTCATCTATTGCTTTAGGAGCCCCTTATATTTTTGGAACCTAAGAATTATGTAAATAGGTGATAAATTGTCATTCTTGCTTGTAGGAATCTGAATTCATCAATACTGCCACAGGATTCTGCAATGTATGACGTGTATTTAGCTACTGACAAATCAAGCCGCTCATTGCTTATAGGCGATTTAATCATCCTATCTTTAGCTGCTAAAGTTTTTCATCTATAGCACCTCTAGACTCTTTAAAAGCGGTCAGAAAATAAGTTATCAGTTGCATATCTCTAGTTAGAGAGCTATGCGTGTACTCTCATGAAGAAGATACTTCCTGGATATCTAAAAGATTGGGTAGAATCTCCAGAAACATGACTTCTGAAGTAAGCTGTACAGTGACTAATTATTTGTCGTCGAGACACATTAATGTCATCGCTCGAAACTTTTTAGTGATAAGGATTTCAAAGATTTTAGCATTTTCCGTCTATTAAGCCGCTAGTGACTAATTAGATGTCATATTGGGAGAATGTGACAATTTAGTTGTCGTCTTCTGAAAATGGAGCAGTTAAGAATGTGACAAATTAAGTGTCGCCTTTTTAAAACAGCCGATATAATTACATTATGTGTTTTTAAAACATTTATTTATCCTGAAATGAAACCTGACGAGCAAGTGGCTTCTGACCCTGTTGAGGCTAATGTGATCGCTTGTGAGCTTCCAGAAGAAGCGAGACCGAAGCTGGAGGTAATGCTGAGTCTAATAGAACCGTGCGATCGCGCTACCTATGGAGAACGACTCCGAGAAGGAGCAAAGAAGCTTGGCGTTACGATGCGCTCGGTACAAAGGTTAGTTAAGGCGTATCAGGAGGAAGGACTGGCGGCTTTTACCTCAAGCCCCAGAGCTGATAAGGGCAAACATAGAATTGGTGAGTCTTGGCAGGACTTCATCATTAAGACTTACCAGCAGGGCAATAAGGGCAGTAAGCGGATGACTCCCAAGCAAGTTGCTCTGAAGGTTCAAGCAAAAGCTTCAGAGATGGGCGACAAGGAGCCACCCACTTATAAAACTGTCTTAAGAGTACTCAAGCCGCTTCAGGAAAAAGAGGCGAAAGCAAAAAGTATTCGTACTCCTGGTTGGCGGGGTTCGACGCTTTCAGTGAAAACTCGTGATGGGGATGACCTAGAAATTTCCTATAGCAACCAGGTATGGCAGTGTGACCATACCCGTGCGGATGTGTTGCTGGTGGATCAACATGGAGAACTTATTGGTCGTCCTTGGCTAACTACTGTCATTGATAGCTACTCTCGCTGCATTATGGGCATCAATTTAGGCTTTGATGCGCCTAGTTCTCAGGTAGTTGCTTTAGCCTTACGTCATGCGATTTTGCCGAAGCAATATGGCGCAGAGTACAAGCTGAACTGTGAGTGGGGGACGTATGGTAAACCAGAGTATCTCTACACGGATGGGGGTAAAGATTTTCGCTCCAATCATTTGGCAGAAATTGGGGTACAGCTAGGTTTTGTCCCTAAATTGCGAAGTCGTCCTTCTGAAGGAGGGATTGTTGAGCGTCCGTTTAAAACGTTGAATCAGTCGCTATTTTCAACGTTACCGGGTTACACGGGTTCAAATGTCCAAGAACGTCCCAAGGATGCAGAAAAAGACGCTCAGTTGACGTTGAGGGAGCTGGAACAGTTAGTCGTTCGGTTCCTTGTTGATCAGTACAACCAGAGGATTGATGCACGGATGGGCGATCAATCCCGCTATCAGCGTTGGGAGGCAGGACTTAGAAGGGTGCCGGAACTGATTTCCGAGCGCGATTTAGATACCTGCTTGATGAAAGTGACAAGGCGCACGGTGCAACGAGGTGGGCATTTGCAGTTTGAGAATGTAATGTATCGAGGCGAGTATCTGGAAGGGTATGCAGGAGAGATAGTGAGTGTCAGGTATGATCCCAGAGATATTACGACGATTTGGATTTATCGCCAAGAGAAACAGCAGGAAGTTTTCTTGACTCGCGCTCATGCTCAAGGATTGGAGACGGAGCAACTGTCTGTAGATGAAGCGAAAGCCAGTGCAAAAAGACTGCGTGATGCAGGGAAAACCGTTAGTAATCAGTCGATTTTGCTGGAGGTGATGGAGCGAGAAGCGTTTGTCGAGGGCAAGAAAACTCGCAAGCAGAGGCACAAGGAAGAGCAACTTTATAAGCAAGTTCCAGCAACGCCTGGGGTTGAAGCGGTTGAACCTGTTGAGTCAGAAGTAGACGAAGGAACTCAGACGGAATATGAATTTGCTGATATTGAAGTTTGGGACTTAGACGAATTGCGTGAGGATTATGGGTGGTAAGTGATGACTGAAGCCAAGCCAATTGCTGAAGAATAAGGGGAATTCAAAATGGATGAACAGGAGTTACAAGCAGAAATTGCTCGTCTGAACAAGAAAAGTATTGTGTCTCTAGAGCCTGTTGGCGATATACATCAGTGGTTGGATGAAAAGCGCAAAGCGCGTCAATCGTGTCGTTTAGTGGGAGCGTCACGGACGGGTAAAACTGTCGCTTGTGAAGCTTATACTTTACGCAATAAGCCCAAGCAGAAGGGACGGCAAACGCCGATTGTTTCTGTTGTTTATATTATGCCGCCATCTAAGTGTGGGCCGAAGGATTTCTTTAAGGAAATTATTGAGTGCTTGCGATATCAGGCGGTTAAGGGGACGGTATCTGATTTTCGCTCCAGGGCGATGGAGGTGTTGAAAGCCTGTGAGGTGGAGATGTTGATTATTGATGAAGCGGATCGCCTCAAGCCGGAAACATTCCCGGATGTGCGCGATATTAATGACAAGTTGGAAATTGCGGTGGTTTTGGTGGGAACCGATCGATTGGATACGGTAATTAAGCGGGATGAACAGGTTTATAACCGCTTTCGCGCTCATCGTCGGTTTGGGAAGTTGGCAGGGGAAGAGTTTAAGAAAACGGTAGCAATTTGGGAGGAAAAGATTTTGAAGTTGCCTGTCGCCTCGAATTTGACGAGTCAGGAAATGCTGCAAATCCTGATGAAGGCAACAGAGGGTTATATCGGTAGGTTGGATGAGATTTTGCGGGAAGCGGCGATTAAGTCGTTGTCTAGGGGGTTTACGAAGATTGACCAGAAGGTGTTGCAGGAGGTAGCCAAGGAGTATCCATGACGCTGGCAGATGAGCTTCAACCTTGGCTGTTTCCGGTTGAGCCGTTGGAGGGGGAGAGTTTCAGCCACTTTTTGGGCAGGTTTAGGCGGCGGAATCATTTGACTCCCAGTGCGTTAGGACAGTTGGCGAGGATTGGGGCGGTGGTGGCGCGATGGGAGCGGTTTCACCTTAATCCGTTTCCGAGTGCGAAGGAGTTGGAGGCGTTGGCGAAGGTTGTAGGAGTTAAGGCACAGAGGTTGCGGGAAATGTTGCCGCCGCAGGGTGTGGGGATGAAATGCAATACGATTCGGTTGTGTGGGGCGTGTTATGCCGAGTCACCTTGTCATCGGATGGAGTGGCAGTTTAAGTCAACACCAGGGTGTGAGACACATCAGTTGAGGTTGGTGTCGAAGTGTCCCAACTGTGAGGCGAGGTTTAAGGTTCCGGCGTTGTGGGAGAATGGCTGCTGCGATCGCTGTCGGTTGCCTTTTGAGGGGATGAATACTTCTCAGAAAGCTTATTGAGCGAAATATTTTTCAGTAGCGGTGAAAAGCGTATCGGGGTTGAGAATACAGGGGTTGCTCTTGGATATTCAGAACGCTTCTTTCACCAGCGAACAAAACGGCGGTCAAAAACGCTCAAAGCCTTATGGAAAAAAGGTTTTTCCGGCGAACAGATTTGGGTCAAAATTATTCGATTGGGAGAGGATAAGAGAGAAGCATCTTTAGCAAGAACTGTTAGCTTGCGAGATTTTGTCAAGCTTGTGACTTATGAGGCGATCGCAAGAAGATTTGAGCGATGCGAACTGCGGCGCGGGTGAGGCAATCGCAAGTGGCGATTGCTCTAGCTTGGTCTCAAACCGTCGCCCTCCAGAAGGAGGCTAGAGCGGGTGTGGGCTTGTGGTGCCGTACAGGAATAAGTAAAGCGCAGCGTTTTGCAAGGAGGCGTGGATTGGTAGCTTCACCGTCTCTTTTTTGCAACTTTGTACTTTGGGGTACCTCTCAGGTATCACTCGGGCTGTCGTATCTTCCCATCGCCCCGTCGATCGTGTCCCGTTTCCTGTCTACTTGCGCTTTAGTTATGGGTGGTTTTTGCTTGTAAATCAATTATCGTATCATGATATCATGATTTCAACAGTCCACTATATCATGGTATAGTATCGGCTATAAAGCATTGATACTCTATTGAGGTAGTGAGATGACGATATCAACAGTGCCTAGACCAAAGAAGGCAAAGCCTGACGCCTATGGTGAAGGTGTAATGAAAAAGCCTTATCAGTTCATGCTGACTGAAGAGGCTTCCGAAATGATTGACCAGATTGCGGATGAATTGGGGCTGACCCGCTCTGAAACATTGGAACGAGCTATTCGAGCAGGTGCAATAAAACTAGCTTCGGAATATCAATCCGAGATAGTTGCTGAAGGGGATGCATGATAAGCGATCGCTTATGACTGGAAACGCTACCGCGAAATGTTCGTAGATGTCTAAAAATTTTCAACCCTCAGCACCGATTAGAAGCAGATGTCGAGGGGTCGATCGACTTAGAGGTTAATCAATGACTAACATAGCAGAAACCCCACTAGCGCCCCCGCTCGTTCCCACTGGAGAAGTGCTTCTCGCCTGCCCAAAGAGGCAACTGTTTCGCCAGTTAAGCGCTCTAGAAGGGACGTTATCAAACAGTTGTACCGTAAAACTAATTTCACGTCATGCGAATATGGTTCGATCGTCAGCTAGCAAAGGCGAGTCTACGTCAGGTTCTAAATTAAGCCTAGTAGAACTATTTGCGGGTGCTGGCGGTCTTGCTCAAGGATTCCTGCAAACGGGGCATTACGACCTTATTGCCCTTACTGATATTGATACAGTTGCAAAACAGACGTTTGAATTAAACTACCCAAACCCTGATACTGAGTACATTTGCGATAATATTAAGAACCTTGGAAGACCTAGCCGACTACTTAAGAAAGCTAATGGTCGAAAAGTATCAGGCCTGTTGGGTGGGCCACCTTGCCAAGGATTTAGTTCGGCTGGATTAAGGCGACCTGATGACGAGCGCAATCAATATATTGGAGACTATGTGCGGTTTGTTACAGCCCTAAAGCCGGACTTCCTACTAATGGAGAACGTGCCGCAGGTCATATTTCATCCCCAGTTCAAAGCTCTAATCAAAGCACTGAATAAAGATTTTGAGGTTCAGTTCACTGTTTTGAATGCAGCTCAGTATGGTATTGCTCAAACTCGACACCGGGCTTTTGTCTTGGCGTTTCGTCGAGAGCTAGGCATCAAACCTGCTTTCCCTGCTCCTACTCACGCTTTTACAAGGCAGTTTGTTTTCAATTATCGCCGGCAGCGTTTAGAAAACTCGCGGTGCAAATCAGCCGATAAAGATGGCATTTTTGGTGCCGATGCTTCGGTTGTCCGTGCATTTAAAGAGATAAAGGCTAATTACCGAGGATTAGGAGAGGTAAAACCCCTAGTCAAAGTGTGGGATGCGATCGGTGATCTAGTTAATCGTAGTGCTTCCTCAGCTCCTAACCATGTTCCCCGTGTGCACCAAGACAAATTGCTAGAACTCATTGAGCGCATTCCTGAAGGTGGCGGGCTAGAGGATATTGACAGCAAGTATCACCCTAAAAGTCACTACTCTCAGGCATACGGGCGCTTGCATCGTCATGGGCTTGCACGAACCATCACAACTTGGTTTCAGAATGCTGGAAGTGGGCGCTTCATTCACCCGATCGAGCCTCGCACCCTAACAATTCGTGAGGCAGCACGCTTACAAGGGTTTAGCGATGAGTTTGTGTTCTATGGAACCCTGGGAGATCAAATGCGTTTGGTAGGCAATGCTGTCCCACCACTACTGGCTCAGGTGATTGCTGATCGCATCTGGCAGGATCTTTCTACCGTTCTCTAAGACTGTAACCATAATTAGAAACCTCTAGAGTAATTTGACTGAAATTATATAGAAAAATTACTCTAAAGCCTTGGCTTGTCATTGTTGTAACCTGTAAGGTATATTTGGTTACAGTTCAATTGTACTAAGCCTAGAGGACAAGATGCCTGAAGATCCGCAAGACAGTTCTGTATCTCAACGTCTGTTACCTAAGAGCCATTCGCGCAATGGAAAAAAGAGACGTGAGGCAACCAGCTCTGAGGTTTCGTCCGTTTCAGAATATCAAGAGCCTGAAGAAGACTCGAACGATGGGGACTATGGCGACCGTTCCTCTACTACTGACGAAAGTCTTGCAACCGGGTCAGCCTATGTTGGCACACTGATTGCCTTCGAGCAGAAACAATCTCCAAACTATCTGGAGCAACATTTTCGGATTGCCCCCCATGTCCCCTCGCCAAAACCAGGAACGATGGTTGCGGTAGAGGCTATCACTGATGATGGTCGCCATAGTCGTATTTTGGAACGTGTTACCAATGCTTGGGAGGTCAACCCCCACGAAGACGCTTTTAGCTCTAATCTGCGAGAAGTGATACCAATTCGCACAGAATATGCCGAGGAAGGCTCATCGACTGTTATCTATCGTGTTGCAGCGATCGAGCCGCTAAAGGAAGCCATTCTAGATGAGAGTGGCAACGTACTAGAGATTCGAGATGTGCAAACTTTGCCCCGTGCCGGCGCTTTCGTCTACATGGCAACTGGCGATCAGATTGTGGAAGCGTTGGGGCTAGAGGATAACCCAGATCGAGGGATTTATGTCGGAGCTTTGCGAGGTAGCGACATTTCAGTTTTCCTGAAACGCGACGTGATCCAACGTCATATGCTCATTGTTGGAGGGATTGGAACGGGTAAAAGCTACACACGTGGAGTCGTAGCCGAAGAACTCCGTATGCTGGGAGTTCCGCAGGTCAACATCGATGTTAACGGCGAAATGGTTGAGGCAGCGGAAGAGCTAGGTGGAATTAATCTTGAACCAGGTACTGACTTTCAAGTGCCCCTCAGTGCTTTGACCGCAGACGATGTAATTAACGCAATTCCGAGCTTGAACGGCAACATGGTTGATCTCGTGCGTCATGCTCATGAAGAACTGCTGAAGGCTTCTAGGAAGTCAGGCGATCATTTTCTATTGAACGATTTGCTAGACAAAATTAAAGCAGTTGGTCCGGACTTAGAGATGAGACCCGTGACCATCAATCCTGCTAAGAGTCGAACGGAGAGCCTGAGACGAATTACATATTTGGGAACTCCCTATGATTGGAAATCCGTTCTGACGCCAGGAGCCTTTATCAATATCAACTGTAAGGGACTATTGGTGTCTGACCTGCGAATTATCACGGCTGCTGTAGCTCGCGATCTCCAGCACTTGGGGCAAGCCAAAGAGTTTCCGTTTGTCGCGTTCTCAATCGATGAGTTTCACCTTGTCACCCCTGCGAACCAAGACAGTGTTGCACTTCAGGTTATACGAGAGCTTGCCCGTATTGGCCGGCACGTCCGGATTGGTTTGATTCTGACAACTCAATCCCCTCAAGACGTTGACCGTTCAATTTTGAAACGCTTGCTTACGCGATTTCTTCACGCGATCGAACCGGATCAGCTTGAAGCCTTACGAGGTGTGCTTTCTGATGCTTCAGACGATTTGGTTAAACAACTTCCCAAAATGCCTCAAGGAACTTGCATTTTGACGGGTGCTTATGAAACCATTCGCCACGCTAGTGTGATTCAGGTTCGCAAGCGCTCGACGACACATGGTGGCGCAACTCCTGACATTTGGTCAGATTTTGAGGCGGCTGGTTGGGTTGGTAAGCGTCAAATTTCACAGCCGGAGGAAACCCATGAGTAAGCCAGGGGTGGCAGAACGAGAGCGCCAAATCGTTAAGTATTTGGCAGATCAGAAGAGTGCTTCTGCCCGTGAAATTTTTGATGATGTATCAGATGTTTTGGAAGATACGGTAACTCGCGTTGCTTACTATAAGGTTCTGGATCGGATGGTGGCTGCGGGCAAGATTGAGGTGCAGTCAGAAGACCCAAAACGGGGACGTATCTACTCTCTCACACCTACCCTCAACCCAGACAATCCACTCACTCTAGACGATGTTTATGAGTATCTAGCCTACCTGCCAACGACAAAGGCGATCGCAGCGGCAGTAGATGCCCGTGACTACTATGAGGAAAACCGACGAACAATTCTTCGCCGCACGGCTCAAGCCCTTTTAGATGAAGATCCGGTCGAATTGTTTTACCGGATGTTAGTCTACATGATTCAACTGGTCGAGAAGGATTTAGAGATTGTTCGCGATCGCGAAATTGTCGATCCTTACTCGCGTCACCGATTTGATGCTGACTATAGTGACCTTGAGCAAGTAGCTTATCGAGGGTTGAGCTTACCTCATAGTGCTATTCATCTTCCAGGGCTACACAAACTTTTCCAAAGCGACGAGGAGCAATTGGTATGGGACTCAGATGAACTAAGAAAAGCTCTGCAAGAACGAGTCTTTGGAGAAAAGTTTATCTATCTTGTAGATGTAGCTTCTGAGCGAGGTTCGTCAGCACGACAACAAATTGTTGTTTCAGGCAGTGATGGTAGTATGCACGCTGGCACGCTGGCATTACAGACAGCTAAAGGCTATTTTGAAGACTTTGGTGATGTGATCACCTTTAATAACAGCACTGTTTACATCTCTCTATCTGAGATGCAGAAGAAGCATACGGGTAAACAAGAGATGATCTATGGAGCACCATTAACCCGGCAAACGCTAGATGACCCGGCGTATAAAGGGATGGTGCTTGCACAGATCATGTATCCTGACCTTGCTGAGTCAGAGTATGAACACATGACTCGCTGTGCTACGGATGTGGTGCAGTTTCGCGTGGACGAAGAAGTTTTCACTGGTAAAGCTTATGATATTCGCCCACACGGAACACAAATCCCAAAGCCACAAGTTCACATTCGCGACGGCACAATTACCCCCCAAGAGCGCGAATTTGGTCATTACAAACGCCCTGATGCCTACGGGGAAATGGTTCGTGAAGGCATTCGACGCGAACGAAGTATTTTGGAGCGAATCATGTCAGCGCGAACGAAGCCGCCAATCTTTGCAGGAGCGGTCAAGTCAACGCAGATGCGAGTATTAAGCCGTCTGGTCAACTGGTATATCTCCAAGGGATCGGCTGCAAGATTTGGCACAGCCATTGAACCTGAGTGGGATTTTTCACGAGCAGCAGCGATTAGCGACAATGCTGCGATGACTGCTTTGCTTGCTGAGTTACCGAACGACACCATTGCAGGGAGATACTATGTCACTTGTGCTTTATTGCGTCAGTTTCCGTCTCTGACCGAATATTACAACTACGACTTAAAGAAATCGTGGTTGGAGTTCTTTGAGGAAAAACGAGAACAAGCGCTGGCTGAACATGACGAACATGGTGGAACATTGCCCTACCATGCCATCATCGACCTTGCAGACGACGACTTCATCTTCATGTGCGAGAACGCTGATTTTGTCTATTTCTACATTGGTCACACGGCAGGCGATCCGCCTCCTATGGTTCCACGCTATGAATTTCTCACTTCATTGCGAGGCAAATCGTCAGATAAAGCTTCATCAGCCGTAATTGAACTGGTTTTTCGTTTAGTCGATGCAATAGATTCTGCTGGCTTGGATTACGATCGTGACCACAATTTCATGAGCAGCAAGATGTTAGTAAAAGTCTTGCCGTTCCCAATTCAGCAGGCTCATGAATATGCCAAAACACTGGGTAAAAAGCTAGAAGCTGAACTCAAATCGATTGTTATTGGTCGGTTGATTGAACTCAAAAAACTACGTTCTAGTGCCTCAGTTGTCTTGCGACCTGTTGCAATTCGAGATTACCTAGAGCGTCATAAACGTTCTTTTGAAAAAGATATTAACAAAGGCAGTGATGAGGTTCGTTAATAGTGGCAAAGTAGAAAATCGCTTGAGGAAATGGTGTTCCCGTACGCGGTAGAAACTTTAGAGGGCTATAAGTCTATACTTGCCTAAACCTTTGAAAGGAAGTTTTTTATGGGCGATATAATTCGGGCTGTTCAGGCAGAAATTTCGTTTGGAAAAGTTTCCATTGATGCTTACAAGTTGCAAAATCACAGGTTTGAGAAACGGTTTGGAGTAACAGGAGTAAGTAGAGTTTTTGGATACTCAGATCAGTGGTTTGGCACCTTCACAAAAAGAGACTCTAAGCGCCTGGAAATCTTGCGTAAAGCAGGTTTCACGGGTTCACAAATTGAGGTACGTGTTCCCAGACTTGGCAATGCACCAGGAGCATCTATTGCTAAAACTATCAGCATTAGAGATTTTAATAAGGTGATTGCTTATGAAGCACTTAAGAAAAAGAACACTAAAGCAATTATTTTACTAATTGCTTTATCTGAAGCTGGTTTAGAGCGTATTGTAAGTGACGCCTTTGACGGTGTATCCCTTGATTGGTTTGCCGAGAAAATTGTTCATTATACTCAATGGACCCCTGAGCAGCTAGAAGAAGCTTTTGCCTACAACAGAGAGGAGGTTCGAGCGCTTTATCCTTGGGCGGATGATCCAGTTGATGAGGATTGGGATGCGGATTTCCGCCTTCACTTATAAGTTCGCTCTTCTCAGCGTGAAACTTTCCTAGTAGAAGAGCGATCGCTTTTCACAGAGGGTAGAATTACAGCTCAAATAGGCGATAATTATCCAAATTTACTGAGAGGCAAGCTCCATTTAAATCATTGAAGTAATTTTAGTTAAAGCCAGAACCATAATATTGCCGCTGTTAGATGGAAGCATAAGCCTACTGTTGCAGCAAGGTTATGGGTAAAGTCGTACAGAGAGTTTTTGCGTAAGTCCTAAGGGTGTCAGAAGCATCAGTATTCTTGGCATTAGCGCTTCTAGAGACTACATCCTATTTACTCATCAGCTCAATTAATTCATTGACTACGGATTCTGGATCTTTTTGGCACAGTTTGGCATCAAATCGGTAAACTCGAATGCCGCTATGTTCAAAGAGCCTTTCTCTTTCGTGTTCCTTCGCTCGTTTCTCTGGGAAGTGCCAGTAGCCATCTATCTCCAAAATTGCCCATTTGAATCCTAGTCGAGTTGGGCAACAGACTAAAAAATCTACTTCAAAACTTCTGTGATATTTTCCTAAACGAGTTAGGTTATTTGGGCAATACAGCAATCCCCTTGCCTCAAGTACCTGCGCTACTTTAATTTCTGCCTGCGAACGGAAACGCATTTTTTCCCAACTGGAGACTTTCTGGTTGGGGTAGAGTAAATGGCAATGATTTATACCAAATCCGGTTATGTTAGGCTACTTATAATCACAAAAAAGTCAAAAATTAAACAGATGCCAAAAAAAGCGTATTTAGCAAATCATCTGGAGCCAAATGAAATTAAACAAAAGTATATAACTAATCTTGACCCAGTAGAAGCAAGGAGATGGCACGTAATCTGGCTAGTGGCATTGGGATGGACAATTAAAGATAGTGCGATAGTAGTGGGGCTAGATTATGAATATGTAAAAAAGATACTCAAAAGGTATAACGAGTTAGGAATAGAAGGAGTCAAAAATAAGAGAAAAGTCAGTCAAACTCATGTGCGAGGAAAAGCGGCATTGCTCAATCAGGAACAATTGCAGAAATTACTGACACAGCTACGTTCAAGACCATCAGATGGGGGCATCTGGACAGGACCAAAGGTAGCCAGGTGGATAGAAAAAGAAACCTATCGAGAAAAAGTAGCCAATCAGAGAGGGTGGGATTATCTAAAAAAGTGCAATTACTCCTGGCAGCAACCGAGACCGAAACATCGCGCTTGTGATGAAAAAGCTCAGGAGGAATTTAAAGTTGAGTTGCCGCTCAAAGTGAAACAACTGCAACAGCAATATCCTGGCGCTCAAATAGAAGTGTGGTTCTTTGATGAACATAGAGTTGGACTTAAACCGATACTGAGAAAAGTGTGGTCGCCCATCGGAGCAAGACCCATAGCTGTAGTACAGCATCGGTATGAGTGGGTATATGTTTATGGGTTTGTCGAACCAAAAACCGGTAGAACATATTGGTATTTAATTCCCAGAGTAAATACGAAGTGGCTGAACCTGGTATTGACAACATTTGCGACCGAGGTAGGTGCTGGTGACCAAAAAATTATTCTTTTAGTTCAAGATAGAGCTGGATGGCATACCAGCACCAAGGTTGAGTTACCAACAGCAATAATATGCGAACTTTTGCCCCCATATTCTCCAGAACTACAACCAGCAGAAAGATTATGGTCGTTAGTAGATGAACCTTTAGTTAACGAGCATTTTGAAAGTATTAATGAGTTAGAAGATGTGTTAGCTGCTCGATGCTGTGTTCTGCAACAAATGAATGATGAAATCAGAAATCTCACCAATTATCATTGGTTTAACTATGATTAATTGTTAGTAGCATAACATAACCGGATTTGGTATTAGCCCTATTGGGGCAAGAATCGTTCCCTCAAAGTTGGTGCCAGTAAGATTAGCGTCTGTGAGCTGGCATTGAGTCAGATTGGCATAACTAAGATCGGCATCTCTGAGGTCAGTTTGAGATAAATCGGCATAAGCCAAATTTGCTTCGCTCAAACAAGCCCCTCGTAAATTAGCTCCTATTAAACTCGCATTAAGAAGGCTGGCACTTTTTAAGCACGCTTGACTTAAATTCGCTGTCCAAAAACTGGCGTGATGCAGGATAGCTTCATGCAAATTTGCCTGATACAGGTTAGTTTCACACAGGTCAGCGTGGCTGAGGTCAATGCCCGTGAGGTTGGCATTGTTCAAGGTCGCCTCTACAAATATGGCCTCTCGGCATATAGCATGGCTGAGGTTGGCATTGTTTAATCTGGCACTCCATAGTTGGGCTTTCCTTAGATCAGCCTGTTCTAAATTGGCATTATCGAGTAGCGCTTCTGCCAAAATTGCATTTTTTAGGTCAGCTTGTTGGAAGTTAGCACCGATTAAGTTAGCGCCCTGAAAGTTGGCTGACCTCAAGAAGGCCGTAGCGAATTGTACCCCCTGTAAATTTATGGCTGCGAGGTTAGCCCAGCTTAAGTTAACACCACGAAAATCTGCTTGTGCCAAGTCCACTTTATAGGGATTGGCTTCAACGGGAATTTTTCTCTCTTGTTGTAAGCATTTTAGCTCAAAAGCAGTCTCGGCTTGGATGGCGCTTTCTGGTCTAGCCTCCTCGTTCATGGATGACTCTTTACTCTGAGTGTTGTGCATAACAAAGCCACCCTATTGTGAGGATGGCTGATAAAGACAGGTCAATTTGGTCTTGAAATTTGGCTGAACTTATGAAAGTGCTAACGAGTTACTGACCTTCTTTAGAACACAACCGATTCTTGAGTTCTTCTGGAATGTCTTCCCAGTGTTGCAGGAGGAAGTCCATTAAGGCGAGATGGCGCACATCGTTGTGCATCGGGCGGCGGTAACTTTGACCTCTTTTAAACCAGCATCGGACGGTAGACATGGAACGAGCGCAGATTAACGCGATCGCTTCCTGATTCACTTGCCATTTTGAGTAGAACTGCTGTGGTGTCATTCCTAGCTGGCAGTATCCGTAGAGGTCGATTAGGGTTTGCTCTCGTTCGGTAAGAGGACGGGGACTCATGAAGCTTCCTCCAGGGGTTCGAGGTCGTCCTCCCAAGCAATATCCGCAATAGTCCAAGGGGAACTGGAGGAGAGTTTATCGAGCCAGATGAGGTAGCACCACGTCCAAGCGCACTGGTGAGAAGCAAAGCTGTAGAATCTCCCAATTACAACTCCCCAGTCTGTTTTGTCGCCCTCAGGAATCCAGCGCAGTTTGTCGCCGTACAAGTAGCGAGGGATCTGAACGTTGGGGAAGTTGGCAGGCAGATCAACCGATGAGGGCGGGAATACTTGGTGAACTAAGCTGGGGGGTATATCGATGCTGCCGTGACGGATGGCGTTTAAGTAACCCGCGATCCCTTTGCCGTTGAGGTTAGCGGTTAATTTCTGGATGAAGATGGCGGCTAGGCTTTCGAGTTCTGGTTGGGTTAGGTTCATCCACGCAGCATCGAAGTCAGCATCGGAGTAGGTTTTTAGGCGGGTTAGCAGTTGAGTGATGCCGAAATCGTCTAAAGCCTGCTGATAGGCACACTGACTATCAGTTGAATAGCCAACTGGTCTTATCATTATCGAAGTCTCCTTTACTTGGAGCCAGAAGCCAGCAGCAAAGAGTTTCCGAGGCTCACTCGCTGGCTTCTGACATTTTCATGGGTTAACCTAGTTATCCAAGGTTAACCCAATTGCCAGTATAAGAGCAAAACAGTTGTGCGAATATGGGGTTAACAAGGTTATCTAAACTGAACAAGCAATGGCGAAAGACCCGATGGTGGGCGCTCGTATCCCACAGGAATACATCGAAGAAATAGATGCTCTCTCCCAAGCAACCGGGCGATCGCGATCGCAGATTATTCTTGAGGCTGTCGAGGCTTATTTAGGTAAAGAGTCAGGCGGTAACGTTCAGTCTGAGCTAGCCGCTCTCAGAGGGGATGTAGAAGCTCTAAAAAAGAAAACTGGCCATTTGATGTGGTTAGAAGCCAGTTAAGCGAGTTAGCAGCCCGGATGGATGCAGTAGAGACGCTTGTCGGGGCTGGTACTCCAATCGCACTAACTAAAGATGATAAAGCGGTAATAATTGCGGCTCTAGGGCAACTAATCGAGCTAAGCAGGGATGAACTAGCAGGGCGAGGGCTTTACCAGCAACATAAGGCTGAAGGCGATCGCATTTATCAGTTACAGCAGCAGATTGAGGCGTGGGAAGCGTTGCTGGAAAAGTTGGTAGGGAATGAATGAGCGATCGCCTAATTAAGAGTATTCGACTTGAAGCGAGTATCTTTCCAGCCTGAGAAGCTGAGGCACGCGCTCAGCTTGCATTTTTGTATGCTTAAAGGTCTTCCTATCTGAATCACGCTGCTCCTTCCTGAGAATACAAATATTCCTGAAATCCAATAAATACTCTTCGGATGTCGCTAACGTTGCCCAGATCGACCACTGCATCTCTGAGGTCGTGATATTTCAGCTCTAGCAATTGAGGCAGCTTGTCTTGATCGAGTTCCCTCACCCCTTCTTTAATGTATTGATCCAGCACAAAGTCTAGAAATTCTTGCTGTTTGCCGAAATATCGGGAGAAGATCAGCGCTTTATGGCTCATGACTCGCTCTCGGCGGCTAATAGGTTCAGACGCATAAGCAATATAGGTTAGCACGTCGTACAGGTCGCTTTTCTCGGCATCGATCAGGCGGCTAATCTCGGTGAGTTGCTCATCTCCATACCCTTTCTCCGCCAACCCTTCCAATAGGGCTTTACGGGTGTCAGGACGGCTCCACAGTTCCCGCAGTTCAATTTCGTCCCTAAATAGTTCTGGGATTTGACCAAAGAGTCGTTCCACAAATTCGGCAGCAGTCATGGGTTTACCGTCTGGACTCCAGAAGCTGGTAGACATCCGGTGCCGGAGGGTACGTTCCTTACCGTCAGCCAGCTTAATTTTGATTATTTCAGGACGGCGATGGGCTGCTGGGTCTTCATTGCCCTCATTGCTTTGGTTGTCAGGGGTTATGGGGGTATTATGTTCATCCGCTGGTTCGCGGACTCGTCGAGAAGTGACGCGCACGGGTTCTTGTGGTTCGCCGTCCCATTCTGGATCGTTGAAGTGTTCATAGGCTTGGACAAAATCGTAGATGGTAAAGTAGTTTTTGCCATCAAAAAGTCGGGTTCCACGACCAATAATCTTTTTGAACTCGATCATCGTATTGATCGGACGCATCAGCACGATGTTGCGGACGTTCCGCGCATCAACGCCGGTGGAAAGTTTTTGGGAGGTAGTGAGAATGGTGGGAATGCTTTTCTCGTTGTCTTGAAAGGTGCTGAGGTGCTGTTCGCCTAGTTTGCCATCGGCGGCAGTGACGCGGACGCAGTAATTCGGCTCGGTGCTGATTTTCATCTGGTTGATCAGATCGCGCACAGCTAGAGCGTGGGGCTGACTGGCGCAGAAAACCAAGGTCTTTTGGTTCTGGTCGATCGCTTCCATGAATAGCTGAACTCGGTAACGTTCGCGATCGGCGATCTCAATAATGCGGTTGAAATCGGCTTCGGTATAAGTTCTGGTTTCGTCGATCGCACCCTCCATCAGTTCGTCTTCGGCGCTGTAGATGTATTCGTCTAGGGTGGTGTCGATTTGCCTCACTTTGAAGGGGGTGAGGAAGCCATCGTTGATGCCGTCTTTGAGAGCGTAGGTATAGACCGGATCGCCAAAATAGGCGTAGGTGTCAGCGTTGTTAGCGCGTCTTGGGGTGGCGGTGAGTCCTAGCTGCACAGCAGGCGAAAAGTATTCCAGGATGCCGCGCCAGTTGCTTTCGTCGCTGGCTCCACCCCGGTGACATTCGTCAATGATGATGAAGTCGAAGAAGTTGGAGGGGTAGTCTCCGAAGTTAGGGACGGGGTTGCCAGCGTCGTCTCGTCCAGCCATGAAGGTTTGGAAGATGGTAAAGAAGACGCTGCCGTTTTTGGGAACTCTGCCCCGTTTTTTGATGACTTCGGGGTCAATTCGTACCAGGGCATCATCGGGGAAGGCGGAGAAGGCGTTATAGGCTTGGTTGGCGAGAATGTTGCGATCTGCAAGAAACAGGATGCGGGGGCGGCGAGTCGGTTGCCGACTGAGGTTCCAGCGGCTTTGAAACAGTTTCCAGGTGAGTTGGAAGGCGACGAGAGTTTTCCCTGTGCCTGTAGCCATTGTCAGCAGGATGCGATCGCGCCCCTCTACAATTGCTTCCAGGACGTGTTTGATGGCGTTGTGCTGGTAGTAGCGAGCTTCCCAGGTGCCACTGCGGGTTTCAAAGGGAACGTCGGCAAAGCGATCACGCCATTGGTTAGCTGTGCTGAAGGTGGCATCCCAAAGCTGATCGGGGCTGGGATAGTGGCTGATGTAGCCTTCTTCCCCAGTACGCATATCGATCTGGTAGATGCCGTCACCATTAGTGGAATAAGCAAATCGGGCTTCTAGTTTTTCTGCATATTTTTTAGCTTGACCAACGCCTTCAGTATCTGGAAGGCTGCGCTTTTTGGCTTCAATGACGGCGAGTTTTTCACCGCGATAGACCAGTACATAATCGGCAAATTCTGGTTGAGCGCGTCTGCCGTTACCCACCAAGCGACCGGGGGCGATGACTTCCCGACGGATGCGGCTACCTGCCGCGACTCCCCAGCCTGCGCTTCTCAGAGCAGGGTCGATTAGTTCGGCGCGGGTTTCGGCTTCGTTCATAGTTCGCTCATCTCGATTTGCGTTAAAACACTTTTTTGTTGGTTTTGCAAGAGTTTGAGGCTTTGAGAGTGACTCACCTCGGTTTGCGTTAAAACACTTTTTTGTTGTTTTGCAAGGGTTTGAGGCTTCGAGAGTGATTGATATCGGTTTGCGTTAAAACACTGTTATGCCCAAAAAGGAAGATAGCGAGCATAGCGGGTAGAGGTTGATTCGGATTCATCTGTCTTGATCAAGCCAGCTTCTTTGGTAGCTCCTATAATCAGAGAAACTGTTGCTACCTTTGACTCACCTAGACGAAACCGCTCCCGTAGGGTTTGGTTAGACATGGGTTGATTGCTGACATACAGCAGACAGCAATGCTGGTAACAGGCTCGAATTCGGTCTGATTTGCTCATATCGGCAAAATCCTGATGGGCAAACAGCACTGCTGTAGTGCGCGTGTCACCTCCTCGAAAATCTGGTGCGGGTAGTTGAAAGTCCTCTGCTGCGCTAACAACTTTGTCAATTCCACTGCCTTTTTCTTCACATATACCAAAACGTCGCATTATGTCTGCAAGTTGTTCGTTACGGGAGCGATTTTCATCAATAAAGCGCTCTACCTTAATGGGCGGAATGCCGGGATTAGATATCTCAATGCGATCGCTATACATCTCGATCATCACTGAAGTACCTGTTGCTAGAAAATCCTGATGCACCAAAGCATTAGCAATAAGTTCTCGTAAAGCCTGTTTTGGGAACATCTTTACTTCTTCCCGCACAACTTCCTCGATAAAGCGATTTTGCGGTGCTGCTGAGTGGACAAAATCCACTAATCCGTCAAAGCCAACAGCATATCCTCGGATGCCTGTCGTTTCATTACGAGTTTTTAGCTTATTGATACCTTCGTAGATTACGACACGGGCTGCTTTACGAGCTAATGTAGGGGAAAAGGCATCCAGTTTTTTCGCCAACAGGATCGCAGCTAGGTTTGTGATTGTCCAACCTTGCGGTGTCTGTTTGATTAAATCTTGGCTCTGTAATCTTTCTAGGACAGTATCGCGGTTAGTCGGATAGGGGATTTTTAGCAGTTCAAAGTAGGTTTGGGTATCTAGGAGGGCGATTACATCGTCAGGGCTGGCATCAGATCGGGCGGGTAGGGAAAACCAATCTTGCTGGTCTTCAGCAAAAATCCGCTTCAGCATATCAGGAGTCATTGGTTGCAGTTCTTCGCCTACTCTCATCAGGTAGGCTCCCTCATAATTCAATGCACGACCGACAGGACGGGGAGGCGCTTCAAAAACTAGAACTCGACCCTTTGGATGTGCTAATTCGGTAACTTCTACCCGAAATCCAAGTTCATTAACTATTCTCGCCTTAATACTATTCAAAGCTTCTGCTGTTGACCAAGCTTGCGACCCTACTACTTGGCGAGGTCGCTTATCAGTAACGCCCAAAACGATATAACCACCGCCTTCATTCGCCAGCGCTACACAATATTTCAGCAGCTTCGTCGAATCAAACTGTTGTTTGGCTTCTTTAAATTCAAGGCGTTCCGTTTCTGTGGGTACAAGCAGCCATTTTTCAAGGGTTTCAAGGGTAATCATGCTGCGATCGCCTCCTTAGAAGTTTTCGCTGTGTCTGCGGTGAGTTCGCCAGTAAAGGCTTTTTGCAGGATGGATTGTTGGAGTTCGTTGAGTGCGGCGAGTTTTTGGCGGTAGATAGTTTCGAGGCGTTGGGTTTCTGTATATAATTCACGTAAGTTTGAAACAATTCGGGATTGCTCTTCTACATTTTTAGGAACAGGAAAAGTAAAATTCACCAATGTCTTGATTGGCAACTGAGGCTGTGCTGCACCAGAGGTAAATCTTTCAATTTGTGATTTCATAATAGATGAACGCAGAACTTCAAATAAATATTCAGACTTAATAATATTTTCATTAGGTCTAAAAATTAGCATTCCCGAATTAATACGTATATGGTCGAACTCTACACTTTCGTCATAAATAGCAATATTACCGATTGTTCCTCGTGTAGTAAGGATTACGTCTCTTCTTTTGAGCTTACCTTTACGGAGTAACTTATCCTTTTCTTCTGTAATAAACATTTTGGTATCGAAGTTAAAACCATCGGGTCTTACATTCTTTGTATTTAAAAATAGGCAATAATCTTCATTATAAAAATCCGATTTCTGAGGATAATTTGTGCCTCTATCTCCATCAATAGACCTCTTGCAAAAGTCGTCGCTGGGGTAATATGGGGTCTAAAATTAGGCGATTGCTAGCTGCCGGTCATAAGTTTTACTCATCTTACCTTTGACTGAGCCGAAGTTCATA
>NZ_JACJPB010000056.1:0-14546 GCF_014695825.1 Coleofasciculus sp. FACHB-542
AATCAAAACCAAGCGACTGTCAATTGGCGCTTTTCTACAGTCGATGCTCGCACAAAGTTCAAGCGTCTCTATCCAACTCCTAGCCTGTCATAATCTCTATGGTTAACTACTAGCCAGAATCGCCCCTTAGAAAGCGACAGGCGAGGGGAACTATCTTCAAACCCCTCTCCGATACGGAGAGAGGTTTGGCTACAGATCTGCCCGCTTGTGTCTTCCAGAGACTTGTACAAAAGGTTTAGTGTCTGACTTCAAACTCAGGTGAGATTTTCGGAATTTCTTTGAGATAAACCCGCGAAAAAGGTTCGGCTGAGCCAAGCTGGTACTGTTCAAGCAAGCCATGAGAGCGGATGGAGATAGTGTCTCCTTCCTTAATCACGACAGTAGAGTCGTGGAGAATGTCTCTCGCCAGCATCATCTCAGTTTCCGTAGGATTATCCAAGATTACAAGATTGCTGCCGTAGTAGAACATCCCATCTGCCTCTAGTACATCTTCTCTGTACTCGACAATCAGCAGATCGAGCTGGGGATTCCGGAGCAGGTTTTGAACGTTAATGTTGTAATCCTTGTTCAAGTTTTTCTCGGAACGGTTGACGAAAACTCCATCCCGACAAACTGCGCCAATTGTCCAGTCGGGGTGTCGCATCAGGATATCGTCAATGACTTCTTGAAGTTCTTGAACTGAGATCCGGTTGAAGGTGATGAATGGGATTCTGGCTTTTTCAGGGGAGTCAAAGAAGGTTTCCAGAATATGGGAAGGTACATCGACGCTGTCACCAACGGCGGGTCTAAGATGCATATAGATGCCAGGGGCAGCGTTGATTTCGATGATGCCAAACTCACCATCCTTCCAAGATTTGGATAAATCTTGGGCAATGACATCAATACCCAGGCAAGTTAGCCGGAAATGCTGGGCGATGTCTTGCGCCAGGATAATGTTGTCAGGATGAACAGTGCTTGTCTGATCGATGCTCAAGCCGCCAGCCGATAGGTTGGCAACTTTGCGAAGATAGACGGTGCGATCGCTTTCAATCACGCTATCCAGACCTAATCCCTGTTCTTCTAAGTACATTTCCATCGCTTCATCGCACTGGATCTTGCCCATTGGCGACGTTGGTGTATCTATCCTGTCTGGCTTCCGATTTTCCTGCTCGATCAATTCCGCAATCGTCGAGTGTCCATCACCCACGACTGATGCGGCGCGGCGTTCCGTCGCGGCGACGAATCTACCATTGACGCAAAGCATCCGAAAATCTGACCCTTTGTAGCTTTTTTCGACGATGATCCGGACTGGCTGCTCTTTAGGAATCGCATTGACTGCCCTGCTAAAGGCATATTTCAGTTCTTCTGAATCTTGCACATCAGCCGTTACCCCAATTCCTTTGTGGCCCACTACCGGCTTCACAGCGACGGGATAGCCAATCTCTCTAGCGGCTGCGCGAGCGTCTTCCAGTGAAGCGACGATGTCACCTTTGGGAACGGGGAATCCCAAGGTACCTAAGAAAGCTTTGCAGTCATCTTTGCGAGTGGTAAAGTCCGAATCCAGATGGCTATCGCAGTCAAAAGTCGTTGCTATCCCGCGAATCTGCTTTCTTCCATAGCCATATTGAACCAGTCCTTCGTCCCACAGATAAAAAACGGGAATTCCTTTTTCGTGAGCTGTACGCCACAGCGCATAGACTGTCGGTCCGCCGTAGACGGAGTAGCGGAACTGATCCTGCATCGCCTTGAACTGATCGTCAATCCGAAAATCTTTGCCTTGAGCGATCGCTTCAAACCAATCCCAAACACTGTAAACGACTGCCCGACTAGTGCGTGCATGAAGTGATTCTACGGCAATCTTCGTGCAAGCGGGAAGTTGCTTGATACTCCAGTGCTTGAGGTGCAGCCCCATGTCCAGTTTTCCCACTTCTGACACGGTTCGAGCGAACAGTTGGGCATAAGATTCGTAGGTTTCATCACGCAGATGGGGGTAGCGATCGCCAATAATCGATACATAATCGCTAATTGCCGGAGGTTGCGCGGACTCAGTTAGGGCGAAATCGAATATTAGCGCCCCCGTCTGCAAATACGGGTTTGGCCCCATGTAATGCTTGAAGTTAAAGATATCGAATGCATCCGTTTTTCTCGCATTGACACGGACTGCATCGGTCATTATCTCTCTGCTCATTGAGTATCTCCCGTTTTTAAACACCCTTTTTATTAACTTAGCGATTCGCTTACTTGAGCCTAATTCGATTGCATAACCTTTTCAGCTATCAAAGGGCAGAGTCAAGTCAATTCTTTTTTATTGAATTTAATGGTGAATGGTTCGTTGCCTTTCTACCATTTGCGATCGCCATTGCCCAAATCACTTAAATTTCTTTAATAAAACACTTTAAAAACCCATTTTCTTAAAGAAAATGGGTTTTCAGATTTGTGGAGTTTCCCCCTTGAAAATTTGATACAAAACCTAAGCTCGATCTACAATTTCTTTTGCTTTATCTTTGAGGTCTTCTTTTAGATGCATAGCAGCAGCTTCATCCTGCTTCATCTGACCTTCTGCTTGGTCTTTTTGGTCGCCGGTTACATGACCAAGCCCCTCTTGCACCTTGCCTTCTATGTTTTTAGCAACCGCTCTGGCTCTATCTTCTACGCTCATTTTTAGCTCCTTTACAAGGATATGTAATTTCATATACTACTCCCAGTATAAGAAGCTTAAGGGTAAAAAAGACATCCCTCGGCAGTTAGATTTTAAAGGCACAGGTAGCATTTAAAAAGTAGGATGGAAAGTGCCCACCCTACTTTCAATTAATCAAGAATTGGCTTGCGAGTTTTCAGATCAAATTTGTATCCGTGTGGAAGAATATGAAGCTTGGCTCCGCAAACTGCCAAAGGCTCATCCTTCAAAATGTCACCGATGTTGCTATGGGTAAGCTCTGACTCATCGACAATCGTGACAGCTCCTTCCCCGATTACTTCAAACTTGTTATCGCTGACTGCGATCGCTGTATTCTCGTCAATCCCAAATCCTAAGACAGCAGGCTGCTGTGCCAAGGCAGAAATTAACCGTCCCAGACGCCCACGCTGTAAGAAATGTTGATCGATGACCACTCCTGGCAAGAAGCCCATACCGGGACCCATCTCTACCACTTCAACCCGTGGATTTGTCTCAGAGTCGCCTTCAACGATCATGACATCTGGCATCATGGCAGCTCCCGCACTGGTGCCTCCCACCACGATTCCTTCAGCGTACCGTCTGTGAATCGCCTCATCGATCTGGGTACCTTTGAGGATGCTGGTGATGCGAGCCTGATCTCCGCCGGTAAAAAATACACCAGTGGCTTTCTCAATTGCCTCCAAGTAAGTGGCTGAAGTTGCATCTTCCCGCTCAACAGTATCAACGATACGAACGTCTTCGGCTCCCAGCCGCTCAAACACTCTGATATAGTTCTCTCCCACTTCTCTGGGCAGCTCTGTCGCCACGGTCATGACGACAATTCGAGCTTTAGTACCCCCGGCGCGGCGAACAAACTCTCGGAGGATTGTGCAGTCTCCCTCCTTGTCTTCTGCACCCCCGATGATCACCAACTGCCCGCTAGGTTTATTCGCTGGTACGTTTTCTTGAGCTTCCATTGATTTTATGTCCAGGTATTAATGGTTGTTTTGTGCATAAAAATACCCAGGAGATATAGAAGACTCCCAGGAAATTTTTTATGTCTCAGATTGGCTGTCCTGAATAACTAAAATAACTGCATACCGTTTGCCGCAGCTTCTTTCTAGGGATATAACTTGCAGCAAATCTGTAATTTAAAATACATAAGTCTATTTTGAAGTTTTTGACCGCTGAGCATAAATTAAGCTTGTAAGGCTGCAAAACTATATAGCTTACAATTCATTAAATCTTGCGGCTGTTATCCAGATCCTATAGCAGCAATTTTCAGATGCATAAATGAGACGCTTTGGCACACACTATTGCTGTGTTCCGGATAAGCTTTATATTGCACCATCAGCTAGCTGCATTAATTCAGATGAATTAATAAAGTAGCTTTGCTTGATGGAACAGTTGAGTTTGCGTACCCAAGACTTCGTAGAGGTCAACTGCTTGCTGCTTACCGCGAGGGATCACCCGGTCAATCAACCGACACTTGAATAACTCCGGTTGTCTCATCTGGGCAATAACGGCATCACTGGCAAGGATGTGACAGCCGTAAAGCTTTGTCAATTCTTCTAGTCGGGCGGCAGTATTCACGACATCGCCGATTACAGTAGAGTCCATGCGCCGGTCTGAACCCACTGTCCCAATCATGGCAACGCCTGTATGAATGCCGATACCAATGTTCACTGGCTGCTCCAAGTTGTATTGTTGGCGATCGCGATTAAACCGATTTAAGCTGTCTACCATCGCCACCGCCGCACTTAAAGCATCCTGTCCGTGGTTTCCCGTGCGGTCAAACACCGCCATCAGCGCATCTCCCAGAAATTTATCAATAAATCCATAATTGATGGCGATCGCTTGATTCATCTGGGTAAAGAAAGCGTTCAGCCACTCAAAGGTGTCGCTGGCTGTTTGAGTTTCAGCGATCGCGGTAAATTCTCGAATATCACAAAACAAAATCGTCAGTTCTTCTTCCCTGGCATTCCCCAGTTGAATTGACTCTACCCCTTCGGGTGCAATGCGCCTTAAGAATTGATCCGGCACAAATAGCCGAAACTTCTCTGAGAGATATTCATTGATTTGCCATGCCGCTGATAGTTGACGCTTCGTTTTTTCTTTAATTTTTTCCTGCATTTGTTGCCCGGAATGCTGCGATCGCATCTCGATCAAACGCAGAGTATTTGCAATCTTTTTCAAAAGGAGAGTAGTTTTAATCGGCTTGGTGAAGTAGTCATCACCTAATATTTCCAACCCCCGAAGCTTGGATTCTTCATCATCCAAAGCCGTCAAAAAAATCACCGGCACCGTTTGTAGCTTTGCATCCTCCCGCAACCGGCGACAAACTTCAAAGCCTCCCAGATCCGGCATCATCACATCCAGTAAAATCAAATCTGGCTGAAAATCTTTGACAACTTCCAGTGCTTGAACGCCTGATGAAGCTATTAGAGTTTCATATCCTTGTGAATACAACAACTCTTCTAGCAGCAATAAATTATTGGGTTCATCATCAACTAACAGAATGCGCGGCAAGGGCTTTGTCATGGGACTGACAATATAAGTGCAAGTGGCGCTGTTATGGAAAACTACTTCTGTTAGCCACCATTACACTCGCGCCTATGATTTTCCTTCAGTGTAACTACTTAAAACAGTTGTTCGCTGAACCAGTAATTCTAACTAGATGCCCCTGACGATTCCTAAGCTTGACAAGTTTTCTTTCAGTACAGGTAGGTAGATAGATGGAAATCTAACTCCTCCGAGGTCGCCGGTAACTGAGAGAACTTTAACATTATTGAAACACAGGACTTCGGTAAAGACAATTAACCATCTGGTAGATCGAAAAACAAACCGATCAAGAGATGATCTTTCTCCCAAAGATAGATAGCCCTTTGGTTGTAACAATTCTCGATTGGATGCAGTAAGGGTGAACCCCACCCCGTAAACCTAGAGGTCTGCCACACCTCTCAATTTGCAGATTCAAATAGGGTATAGGGTATAGGGATAGGATATCCTTGCCCCTCATGGATTCTTTGGGGTTCTAATCCTGCATAAAAGAGCGGACGGTAGTCGTGAGGAGATCGATGTCTATTGGCTTACTGATGTAACCATTTGCCCCAGCAGCCAAACAGCGATCGCGATCGCCCGCCATTGCCATTGCCGTTACTGCAATTACTGGCACCGACTTCCACAAGCGATTGGCTTTGAGCTGACGGATAATTTCAAACCCATCCACCCCCGGTAGTTGGATATCCATGACAATCAAGTGCGGCAGCGATTTAGGCGTCACAAAGGGCGATTGCAACGCTTCCATCATCGTGCGACCGTTATAAATTAACTCAACTGCATACCCTTCTAACTCAAGTACATCAGAAATCAATGCCTGATTGAAAGCTTGATCTTCCACCACCAAAACTCGCTTGGCATTCCCAGAAGATACACCACCTTTGAGAAGTGATGACTGCTGTTGGCTTGGCACTGGGTTCGCTGCCTCTGTCAACGTCTGACTCATTTCCGTTACCGGCAACCAGACGCGAAACGTACTCCCCTGATTTTCCACCGATTCCAGAGAGACGGTGCCGCCGTGGAGTTCCGCCAGTCGCTTCGTCAGCGCCAAACCTAACCCAGTTCCTTCATGTTGCCGCGTTAAGGAAGCATCCACCTGCTGGAAAGGGCGAAACAGCAAATGCCACTTATCTCTAGAAATCCCGATACCTGAGTCTTTGACTTCAAGACACAAGAAAGGCGTGCTAGGATTCACCGGGCTGCGATCCGGTCGAAATTCCCCAATCAACTGCGTGCCATAAGCCAGTCGTCCACTCAATTTAATTTGCCCGCGATCTGGGGTAAACTTGACAGCGTTGGAGAGCAAATTAATTAATATCTGGCGGACACGGCGTTCATCTAAAGATGCCTGCCCCAGCCGATAGTCTATTTCTAGGGTTAAGGCAAGTCGCTTTTTATCCGCACGGGGTTGAATCATTTGCAAACACTGCCTGCAAAGATCCAGGATGGAAACTGGCTGGAGTTCGAGTTCTGCCTTTCCGGCTTCTATTTTGGAGAGATCCAGAATGTCATTAATCAACTGCAACAGGTGTTGACCGCTTTCTTCCATCACCCGCACGTATTTAATCTGGCGTTCGTTCAAGGAACCGGCAATTTGCCGCAGCAACAAGTCCGAAAACCCTAAAATGCTGTTGAGGGGTGTCCGCAGTTCGTGGGACATGGCAGCCAGAAACTCAGACTTCATTTGGGAAGCCCGTTCTAAATTCTGATTAATTTCGCGCAGGTGTTCTTGCGCCTGTGCCCTTTCAATGGCAACGCCCAGCGTGCGACAAGCGACCAGGAGTATATCCTGTTGGGGAGCGTCCTGAAGTCTCTGATGAGTGCGCGATTCCAGCGTCAAGACACCAATGATCTTGCCATTAGCGGCGGGAATGGGAAAAATGCCCAGTTGACCAATTGCCGGATGGCGAAATGCCGACACTGCCTGGGGATGTTTAGAATAATCGTCAACAAATACTGGCTTGCCGGTTTCTACGACTTGCCACAATAACCCTTGACCATAGGGAATCCCTCGATCGAGAAAGGCTTGCATCTCGGCAACGGCAGCTTCGCCGTGAGTCGCGATGAATCGACCAGAAATTTGATTGGTGAGAATATCGGCATAGGCATCAATGCCTTGACCCGTAATTACCTTGACATCGCCGAACGCTGCACCCATTGTCTCCACCAGATAGGAAAGTGCAAATTTTCCGATTGTCTGCAAGTCGCTGGCAGGCTGCAACCGTTCCATCAAACCTACTAAAAAGGTCAGCCGCCTCACCTCAGCGTTTAAAGTTACCTGGTAGTCTTGATACCTAGTGACATCGCGGAAGGTAAACAGGCGTCCCCCATCACTCGTCAGTGTGGTATCTATCTCTAGGCAGATACCGTTAGATTGCTGTATGGGAAAGGAAATGTATTCTGTTTCGGTTTCGCTAAGGGCTGAAGCGATTTGTTCGCTCTGCTGCTGCGACCAATAGCCCTGCGCCACCACTTCAGCCAAGACTTCGCTACAATGCGGCTGTAGACCCAGCCATTCGGGGGGAAGTCCCCAAAGAAGACTGAATTTTCGATTAAACAAGACTAAGTGATGGGAGCGGTTAAACAAAGCGATCGCATGGTCTACTGGATTCAAAATGAGTTCTTGTTCCTCCTTTGACTGTTGCCCAGCAGCGATTGTCTGCTCTGGTTGCATAGTTTTTTGAGAAGTTGAGGGTGAAGAAGTCGGGAATCAGTCTAGCACCGTCTGAATCTTGTTAATGTGGCTTTCATCGTCAAAAGTAAACCTTTCTTAATCATTCTTTACTTAACAAAATCTAACATTATCGCTCATGAGTTGACCAACTAAATGTTGTGATTCAACGCACAAGGCAATAAGATCAAAATCTCACTCCATAGATGTTAGGAGTCAAACTATCCAGGGTGGTGCGATCACTTCTATCTCAAGGTAGACATGATGAAATAGAGGTCAGTTGCTCCTTAAATGGGTGAGGTGAGAGATGAGGTTTGTAGAGCAAACTTTAAATCAGGAAAATGAGTTTGAAGTCAGTCTTCCTCTGTCTGAATTTCCGGCTTCAAAACTGAAAACTCAAACAATGCTAAATACTCAAAACTCCATGTCACTGGCCCAAGAACTGGCACAGAATTGGCGAGAGCAGATTGTAACCGACTATCCCGACTCTAGCGCAGCAATGCAAGAAAGTATTACGCGCTGGCTGATCGGAGAAGATTTAGAACGATTTGAAGCCCTGAACCCAAGCCAGATGACAATTGCTCGGCAAGCAATGGAATATCGTTACCGAATTTTACGGCAGCGCTATTTAGGCGTGGGGCCAGAGCGTGCCTATCGGAATCTTACGACTCGCTTGGGCAGCTTAGTGCTGCTTCGCAATAAAATCCGTACTTGGGTGGCGCTTTCGCGCGATCGCCAGCGGGCAGTGGTCGATGTATTGCAAGAAGTAATTCAGGAACTATTACACAGCGATCGCTACATTCAACAGCAAATTGCTTGGATTGCCCAATGTACTCCTGGTGATACTCGCCTCCGCAATTCCCTACTGATGACCAGTATCGAAGAGTATTGCCTCAGACCGATTCGCAACCAACCGCTGTTAGTGTATCGGTTTGTGAATTATCTGCGGCGTTCCCAGAGAGGCGGCATGACTCACGTACCCGATGGCGAACTGGTACGGCTGGTTTCCGAAGAAGTGACGCCCGATGAAACAGACAGCCCGGTGAGTTTGCTAGACGCTCAAGCAGTCACTCAGTACCAAGAAAATCAAGTTTGGGAAGAACAACAAGCGTTACGCACCACGGTCAAGCAGGAATTTAAAGACTATCTAGCCGAAAATGTGAGTCAATCTGCTGCTGATTGGCTGACACTGTATCTGCAAGGCAAGTCCCAAGAAGCGATTGCTAGCGCCTTAAACCTACAGATCAAAGAAGTCTATCGACTGCGCGAAAAAGTCAGCTACCATGCCATTCGCGTCTTTGCTGTTAAAAGTCAGCCAGAATTAGTTGCCAGTTGGCTAGAAGCATCATTGCAAGAACACAACCTGGGGTTGACCCTAATCGAGTGGGAGCAATTCTACGCCACTCTCCCCTCCGTGCAGCGCCAGTTGATTGACGGTTTGAAAGCAGGCAAAACCCTAGACGCGATCGCTGCTGAGTTGAACCTGAAAAATCACCAAGTCATGGGCGAATGGAGCAAACTTTATCTAGCCGCTCAAGCCTTGCGGAGCGATTCTTAACCTAGTTTTCGACAACTAGCAATATTTTCTTCCCAGAGGGGTAGCATAACTATAACTATATGGATAAAACTGATTTATTCAGAACAATGTGCTAGATAATAGCTGAAACTCGATCGCAGGGGCATCTAGGATATTCACAATTCAAGTTCTGTAACTCGCCATGACCGCACTCGGAGTAACCAAGCTGCGGCTGGTAATTACTACTGGTGCTGATACCCTCTCCACTCTTTTCCTGGGTGGCTCTGATAGATGCAAATCAAATGTTTAGATTGATTGACAAGCTCCTGCCCTTTGAAGCCTGTCTGTACTATCAAATTTTGCCCATCACCTTAGAAGGCACCTGCCTGAAACTGGGCATGGTAAATCCAACAGACACAGTCTCGTTGGATTATGTCCGTCGTATCCTAACTTATCAAAACTACTCGTTAGAAACCCAGCCGATAGCCGCTGACGCTCTCCAGGCAATCCTCAGCGCGTACTTGAAACACAATACGGGCATCGGCAAACAACAAGCCCATACCGAACCGCCCACGCCGGCAACTGGACACTTAGACACGCAGCCAGATCGAGAAAGCCCAAGCAAAAATTCCGATCCGATAGAACGGCAAACCCTCCCAACTCTGATTGTCGATAGTCCGGAAGAACTGGTTGAAGTGGAGGCAGATCGCCCCAACACTCAAGTGCCGCAACCAGCTCCAGAAACACCTTTGAGAAAATCGCAGCAGGTGAAGCGCAACGCCACAGTTTCACCGGCTGGCAATCCCTCCCTCCAATGGCAAGAGCGATCGCAGCATCACTTATCTGGTTTCACTGCTAATCTGGCAGCCCTACCGCCCCAGCAGATGTTAAAAGAATTGTTAAAGCGGGTGCTGAATGGAACCATCGATCGGCTGGATTGCGAACGACAGCTCTATGAAGGAAACATTCTCTGTAGTCGAAACAATGTCTTGCAGTTTGCGATCCCAGGATTGGCGCTACCCATACTTCAAGGAGTCATCGACGAGCTAAAGCGAATCGGAAATCTGCAATTAATGCCAGTCGAACAAACCAAAATGGTGGAGATTGAGCGATGCTATCAGCACAATCATCTGTTACTGCGCTTGCAAATCATCCCTGGTGAGTACGGAGATGAGGCAGTTATGCAAGTGTTTCGCGGAGAAGCTTTGAGAGCTTATCAGCAGCAGCAACTAGAAAATCTCTGGGGGGAAGCTTTAAATCTTGCCCAGAAGCTCCAGCGCAAGATGAATCAGATATGCCATGCCAGCGCCTCAGACTCAGTTCTCCGTACTTCATCCCATCCCGCCTCAAACCCAGCTCAGATAGAAGCCCTGCCAGCCGTGCATCACTTGCTTACGAGCATAGAGCAACAACTGGAAGGACTCAAACGAATGCAGAGCGATCGCGCGAACCTTGATCCCAAGTCAAAGGACAATATGGCTCATCTGTGATGTAATGAAGAGCGTAGGAGTAACCAGCTTCTTGCCTGAAAGCTGAAGAAAAAAGCATGAATGCTCCAAGCAAGAGGCAGATCGCGATCGCTGAAGTGATAGATGAATTCAAGGCTGTAAGGTGCTACCGATTGCCTTAGCCTGCACGAACGAATTCGCACCCGTTGCAGTAGGGTAGGATAAATCATAAAGGATGAATCGACGAATATCCCAACTTAGATAATCCTATTTTCCAAGCTTGCTCGTTCAAACTTTAAACTTGATAATTCATACTTTATAGTTCACACTTCCTTTCATGCAGACCAAAGCTTTTTCTGAGCTGTTTCCCCTCTTTAACACTGCCGCTCCAGAGACATTAGAATGGCTTTTGTCTGTCGCAGTCGAACACGAGTACCCATCAGACAGAGCGGTTTTGATGGAAGACGCTTGGGGCAACGCAGTTTATTTTGTCGTGTCGGGTTGGGTGAAAGTCCGACGACTCTCTGGGGAGAATGTCGTTACCCTAGCAATCTTGGGCAAAGGTGATTTTTTTGGGGAAATGGCAATTCTTGATGAATCTCCCCGCTCAACCGATGTGATTGCCCTCTCACCCGTAGAATTGCTCAGCGTCTCTGCCCAACGCTTCATTCAAACCCTCTTCAAAGATCCGCAGTTGCACCACCGGATGTTACAACTGATGGTGAAGCGTCTGCGCCAAACGAACCTCCGCTTTCAAATGCGTCATCAACCCCCAGCCGTAAAATTAGCGAACACGCTGATTGCTTTGGGAGAAAACTATGGCGAAGCCACAGAAAAAGGAACGGAAATCTATAATATTCCCTCTAAAGATTTGGCTAACGTCACAGATATCGGCGTTGAAGACACTAGCAAAATTATCGAGAAACTGGAAAGTAAAGGCTGGATTAAAATCGATCCAGCGCAGGAGACGCTCCATCTTCTCAACATCAAGCAGCTAACGCATCTAGCAGGACGAGTTTAGTTGTGAGATTCCAGATGTTCAGATCCCTGGCTTCTCTCGCGAAGTTGAGGATCTCCCCTGCGCGAATCATTTAGGACTTATGTCGTTAATCCTTATCTCTACTAATTGAAAACCGAATTTCTGACTACCGGCTAACCACTGACCAAAAATTGCTAGTTAAATTAGTGGATATCTACGATTGATAAAAGCTAAAAATGACAGAAGCAACAGCTATTCGCCGCGATCGCTTATCCAATACCGCACCAAAAATTCATTACCAGGTGGCGATACAGGAGCCGGAATCGCATCTTTTTGACGTAACTTTTACCGTACAAAACTGGCAGTCACCGATTCTCGATTTAAAATTGCCCGTTTGGACTCCTGGTTCCTACTTGGTGCGCGAGTATTCTAAACATTTGCAAGACTTTTCGGCTGATTCCAGCGAACAACCTTTAGCGTGGCGCAAGCTTAGCAAAAATCACTGGCAAATAGAGACAAACAGTGTGTCGGAAGTTACGGTGCGTTACCGAATGTTTGCCAATGAACTAACAGTGCGAACCAATCATTTGGACGGGACTCACGGTTATTTTAACAGTGCTGCTCTGTTATTTTATATACCCGAATTTGAAAAACAACCCATTCTAGTGACGATTGTGCCGCCCAAACCCGAATGGCGCGTCACAACTCCATTACCCACGGCGGATGGGCAAGCGAACACCTTCCAAGCGCCCGATTTTGACACGCTGGTGGATAGTCCTTTTGAGATTGGTTGCCACCAGTTGTATCATTTTGAAGTTTTGGGAAAAGCTCATGAGTTAGCCATCTGGGGACAGGGGAACGCCGAACCAGAGCGGATTATTGAGGACACGCAGAAAATTATTGGGGTGGAATCCCAGATATTTGGAGGTTTACCTTATGACCGATATGTGTTTCTGTTGCATTTAGCTTCCACGGGTGCTGGAGGTTTGGAACACAAGAATGCTTGCACGTTGAATTACAATCGCTTTGGTTTCCGCGATCGCGAGAAGTACAATCGCTTTATGCAGCTGGTCGCCCACGAGTTCTTTCACCTGTGGAATGTAAAGCGCATCCGTCCTAAAGGATTGGAAGTGTTTGATTATACCGGAGAAAACTATACTCCCTCTCTGTGGTTTAGTGAGGGGACGACCAGTTATTACGACTTAGTGATTCCGTTCCGGGCAGGAATCTATGATGCAAAGTCTTTCTTGAAGGAGTTAGGCAAGGAAATCTCGCGGTTACAAACGACACCAGGGCGGCTGGTGCAACCGGCGAGTGAATCGAGTTTTGATGCCTGGATTAAGCTGTACCGACCGGATGCCAATAGTGGGAATTCCCAGATTTCCTACTATCTGAAAGGGGCGATGGTATCCTTTTTGCTGGATTTACTGATTCGAGGGCGTCATAGCAATCAGCGATCGCTCGATGATGTGATGCGGCAAATGTGGCAGCAGTTTGGACAGCCGGAAACTGGCTTCACTCCAGAACAATTGCAGCAAGTCATAGAATCAGTCGCTGACATGGATTTGAGCGACTTCTTTAAGCGCTACGTTGATGGAACTGAAGAGTTACCCTTTGACGAGTACCTGAATCCCTTCGGTTTGCGGTTAGTGGTTGAGGAAGAGGAACCCGTTCCTTTTCTCGGTGTGACGGCGAAGACGGAGAATGGGCGCGAGGCGATCAAATTTGTCGAAGCGGGTTCTCCAGCTCAGTTAGCAGGAATTGATGCGGGAGATGAATTGCTAGCAATTGACGGCTTCCGAGTGACGGCACTTTCTTTGAGCGATCGCTTGAAAGACTACCAACCGGGTAATACGATTCAGGTAACGGTTTTCCATCAAGATGAACTCCGGATGCCACTGGTGACGTTAGCAGATCCGCGCCCAAGTGCTTACAAAATTGTGCCAGTGGAGTCTCCTGACGACGCCCAAAAACACAATTTTGCCAAGTGGTTGGGATCGGGATTCTAATGGGCGAACCGACAAAGTCGGCGCTTCGCGATCGCATATTTCACATTCAGTTATCGTGAGAATGCGATCGCTTTTTCTTCTCCTAGAGGGCGATTTTTTCAGTCGGATTTGACGGATTAGGAGATGATTGCTCGATTCGCACATCCAGAGTTTGTCCACCGTTTACATGATTGTTCCAATCTCAATTTGATGTCTGGGATCGATCGCACGTCTCAACCCAAGTGGCTGAATACATGACGCAAATTTATGAAAGCATACCTACGCGCCAAAGTGAGTAAGGGCGGCGCGGAACGCGATGAACCAAACCGAGAGGGTAGCGAACAGGTAGAGGTAGAACCGAAGCATAACGAGATTGAATGTACAGTGGACGACGCTATGCAATACCCGAAAAACAACGAAGATCCACGCGGCGTTTACGTACACTGCATCGACTTGTTTTGTGACGAAAAGGTATAGCACGAGCGCATAGAAAAGTATCGGAATCTCGAACAGATTTTTTAGGTTGTCTGATGGATTGGATACGTTTCGCGGCCAGATTTGTGCGGGTGTGCTAGATGCAACAAGGTCTTGCGGACGGAGCTTCTGGCTTTTGATGAAACCCATCCGACGAATGTATCCCTCTTCTGTCACTTTCCGAGTATTCTGAATAAAAGGATTAAAAGAAAAAACTCTGGAAGGTAAGTAGGGCAATGGATGTAGAATTACAAATTCTGAAACATTTAGCAAGAG
>NZ_JACJPB010000057.1:0-173477 GCF_014695825.1 Coleofasciculus sp. FACHB-542
TTTGGCTCCCCCCTTATTCACCCGAACTCAACTTAATTGAAATCTTATGGAAGTTTATGAAATATGAATGGATAGAGATAGAGGCTTATCGGGACTGGAAAAGTTTAGTAAAGGATGTCAAAAATGTGCTAAAAAAAGTCGGAACCGAATATGTAATTAATTTTGCTTAAGCACTTAAATAAGTTTTTAAGTTTTTAGTTTTTTTTACTTCCTGATGCAAATAGTTGTATGCGATGTTGCACGCTGTTTATTTTGATAGATAAGGAACGGCGCTGCAAAAATGTTTGTCGGCTCCAAGTTGATGCCGTACACCAGCGTTCATAGGCTGGAACGGCTACATCTGTGAGGAAGTTGCGCCATTGTATAACTAGCCTCACCGGTTGTGTTTTCTCAGCACGGACTCGACCGTTTTCCATCATGGCACGCCGCAACTCTTTGTCATCACGAAGGCGCTGGAGAGCAGCGATCGCATCCTCAAGGGAAGGTACTTCCAAATAGTCTAGTTCGCTTTGGCGCTCTGCTCGGAATGCAAAATCTGTCCCTAGAATTGCCGGTACACCAGCACACCAGGCGTTAATCAACTTCGTGGCAGGTTTCCAGGTGTAATCTTGGCGATCAAAGCTACGCACAGCTACGACTACATCGACATCACTGTAGTCGTTCCAGCGCTCAGACTTCACTATCTGCCAACTCAAACCTAAAGCCTTCAGATGCTCCTGCCAGGATGGCTTCTTTAGTTCAGATGCTAAGTTATACGTAATACCAAAGTAGGCAGCATTCTCAAATCGATCTCCTCGTGCAGGATCGCGAGGAATTAACCCTGGTTGCGACCAAAGTGGAATGTAGGAACTATCTTTGAAGGTCGATTCTTCTTGAGGGTTTTGCACAACATGAAGCTGTGCATAGGGATGTCGCTCGTAGTCTGCCTTCAGACAAACCATCAGCAATTTTGCTTGTGGCTGTAAAGCAAAGGGGAAAGATCGCCGATGTGCTAATACGATTCCCTCAGTAGGCATGGTTCCTGTTAGTTCACACGGAAAGCCATCTGCTTTGAGGCGAAGGTAAGTTTGTAGCGTCCAACAGTATATACCTTGTCCAAAACCTTGCCAGTAAGTATCGGCACTCTTTGGCATATCCTCAACCCAGTCCGATTGGGGAAGGTAAAAATATATTGGCGGTAATTCATCAGTCATAATTGTATGAAGAGGAGCAGGCGTTGCTAGAGAATCTAGGCATATAAAATCTGCAATCAAAAAGCTGCTTTTCTTTCCTTGCCTAGAGGTTTATTAAATTGACAGTAAATAGAGCTACTTTGCACCACTAAGTGTTACTGAGTGTTGTCGTTATTATCAATTTAACGGAAATTCCATGCTTCTCTTACTCGCAATACCGATAATTTTACGGGACGGAACACCTGCGATCGCGCAATTCGGATGCGATGCCTTAAATCTTTCGTTTCCACCGCTAGGTAACGGCGCTTCAGAGATGTTTGCTGAGTCAAAGTTGATGCCATACATCAGCGCTCGTAAGCTGGAACTGCCATATCTGTTAGAAAGCTGCGCTACCGTGCAACGAGGCTCGTCCGTGTTGCCTTTCCTTAGGGCGGGCTCGACTATGGTAGCATGACTATCTTTGAAAGGCGCAATGGGATCGCATCTTCAAGTTAAGCCAAGCCGCTCCAGAGAGCAACTCTTGCCAACGATTACTTTTCAAGTTACTAGTTGATAGCTTGGTAAAGACTACAGAAGAATTCAGCGAACTAGCTTAGTAAGGCTAGGAGCTAGCAATTCCTTTACATATAAACTTTAGAAATTTTATATTGTAGTGCCAAGATAAAGTAGCCGCCTCAAAAAGTGAGACTAGTATAAAGATTTTATAAACTTATTACTTTTTTAATGACATCCATCTATCAAAGTGTTATAAACTTCACTATGCCGATTGTTAAGTAAATATTTTCATGAATTTTTCAGTAATGGAAAATATTAAATCTATTACAGACAGCAACTTGTCTTTTTATCGCTCTTTACATTATTTCGAGAAATATGCTGAGTTTCATACTTTAGAAGAGTTCTACGAATATTGTAATTGGGCTAAATCCAATCATGTTAAAATATATATATTAGGTAATGGATCTAATACTTTGTTTGCGAAAAAGAAGATTAAATCATTAATACTAAAGAATCAGATGAATAAACATTTGCAACCTCTTTCCGGATAACAGGCTTGAAGTGTGTTCCTCTGTTTTCTTAATAGATGTACTCAAATATTGTTATGAAAACTCCTTTGACTCTTTTTATTACCTCGCATCAGTCCCAGCAACAATCGGAGGTGCCTTAGCTATGAATGCTGGTCGTGGTAGACAACACCAGTGTACTATATACGACTTTGTCGAAAGTGTCACTTTTTTTGATTTTGAAAGTAATACCATAAAAACGCTTGGAAGAGAGAACATTGTTAAAGGTTATCGAGAGACTGTATTTACAGGTATTCATTCTTGCCTTATATTAAGCGCTATCTTTAAATTCAACCAAGTAACCATCGAACAAAATCCTATAGCAGAAAGATGTAAATGGTCAAAAAAGTTTCAAGATAATTCAGCACCTAATTGTGGCTCCGTGTTTAAATTAGCCGATCATCGCATATTAAACCGATTAAAAGGATTTAAAATTGGAAAAACATCCTTTTCTTCTAAAACTTATAACTGGATCCTTAATAAGTCTGTAGACAGTAAATCAATACTAATTCTTATTAAGATTGCCAAGTTTTTGCATCTAATAAATGGTAAAAAAGCTGAACTTGAATTAATTACTGTAGATTAAATAAACCTCCCAAATTTAATCAATCCAACTAAATTCGACGGTTTGTTCCAAAATTACAGATTAGGATAAAAAAATGAGAGTAGGAATTCTCACTTTTCACCATACAACTAACTACGGTGCAACTCTTCAAGCCTATGCATTGTGGACAATTATTAAAGAACAAGGTTTTGACGTTGAATTTATTGATTATCGTCCTCACAAAGCTGTCAGGCACTATTTAAAAGAAATTCAGCCTATTCAGCAAAAAAGTAATAAGTTTATAGTAAATCGCCAAGCTTTATCTAATTTGATCAAGGCTTGGAAGATGAGAAGATTTTTACTTTCTAAAGTACGTCTAAGCCGAAAAAAATCTTATGTAAGAACTGGTTTAAAAGAATTATACGGTAATTACGATATAGTCGTGTGCGGTAGCGATCAAATTTGGTGTATTGATACTTACTTTCGCGGCTTTGATCCTTCCTACTTTTTAGATTTTCTAAGTGAGGAAATGACTTGCCAAAAAGTTAGTTATGCTGCTAGTTTTGGTAAAACAGAGACTCTAGGAAAACATAAAGAAATAATCTGTAAACTAATCAGCCAGTTTAATGCTGTTGCGGTTCGAGACTCCAATAGTTTACGTTTAGTTCAACAAGAATGTGGCAGAGAAGCAGTAAAAGTCCTCGATCCGACTTTTTTGGTTGAGTACAGCAAAATTACCTCAGTTCCTAAGTTAACAGAGGAATATCTTTTAATTTACAATCAAACACCTTTGAATCAGGAGCAACAAAACTTTGTTAGAGCAGTAGCTAAAGTTAAAAATTTAGTTATTATTTCTATTGGGGAATACGATCAAGTTGCTGATAAAAATTTCATAAATATTAGTCCACAGGAATGGTTAGGATATTTTAGTAAAGCTTCTTATGTTGTTACCAATACTTATCATGGAACGATATTTTCACTGATATTTAAGAAGTCTTTTACTGTATTTGCTAATAAAAAGAAAGCTAATAAAACTAACGATTTGCTGCAACTTTTTGGATTAGAAAATCGTGTTGTTTTAGATACATGTTCGGTTAGTTCTATAACGGAAGAGTATTTAAAAATTAATTATGCCTTGGTTGACGAAAAGTTAGAAAAAGAGGTTTTCAGGTCTAAGACGTATTTATTCAATGCTCTTGATAGCAAACAAGAATAGTGAAGTTGGAATTTTGCAGCCAATACTCTATCAAGCAGAGCTTTAGAATTATTTTCATGCTCTGTGCCAGTAGCGATAATAAGGTGCAAGATTTCAATCAATATAGTTTGCATCACTTTATTTGCTATAAGGTGTCAAAAACAAATTTTGTATTCTTTACATTTGAAATTTTAGGTGTTTTTGACTTGAGCTATAACTGATTTTACAGGCGCTGTTATCTTTCCTCGTACGCGACGAATTTGGCTTCGCATACCCTGCGTTTTAATATTTAGATCGCGGCGTATCAAGAACGTATGTCTAGTCAAATTGGATGCCATACACCAGCGCTTATAGTCTGGAACAGCTACATTTGTTAAGAAGCTGCGCCATTGAGCAACGAGCTTTGCAGGGTGAGTTTCTTCCGAACGAATTCGACAATTGTCAACCATTGCACGACGTAATTGTGGCTCGTTACACAAACGTTGGAGTGCTGCAAGTGCTTCCCCAAGAGAATTTACTTCTATGTAATCAAGTTCACTTTTTCGCTCAAGTTGGAAGGCAGACTCACGCCCCAATATTGCCGGTACGCCTGCATGCCATGCATTAATTAGTTTTGAAGCTGGTTTCCAAGAATAGTCTTTTTGACCGTTAAAGTCGCGCACAGCGAGAACTGCGTCAATTTCACTGTAATCATTCCAGCGATCGCGGCTTACTATCTGCCAGGACAGTCCTAAAGCATTCAGATGTTCCTGCCATGACGAATCTAACAGTTCAGAGGCCAGTTCTCTCTCACGACCAACAAAAGCAATATTCTCAAATCGATCTCCTCTAGTAACACTGCGAGGAATCAACCCTGGCTGTGGCCAAAACCGTATGTATTCGCTCTTCCAGAAGGGCCATAAAAGCATCTCTTCGCGAGGATTTTGCACGGTATGCAGCTGTGCATAGGGGTGTCGTGCTTTATCCCCTAGAATGCAAACGAGTAGCCATTTTGCTCCAGGTTGCAGATCATCTGGCAGGGAGTCTCGATGTGCAATGACAATCCCTTCGCTAGGTATGGTTCCTACAAGTTCGCATGGAAACCCATCCGCTTTAAGGTGAAGATACGTTTGCAGCGTCCAATTGTATATACCACGACCGCCATTTATAGAACATTGCCACTGCCAGTAAGTGTTAATGCTCTCTGGTAGCTCACCAGCAGGCCAATCATGTTGGGGAATATAAAAATAAATTTTTGGCAACCTATCAGTCATACGGGTGGGGATAATAAGAGATTATGGGAAGCATGGCTCTCGTAGCAGCATTAATTGTGCAAAAGTTTTAAACTCTTCTGGCTTTGGAAATAGCTGAGCGGATTCCGCTGCGAAGCCCTGCCGAATTTCGCATTTGTTGTAAGCTCTTTCGCATTTCCGTTGTTTGAACGGCTAGTTCGCGGCGGGTTAAAAATATTTTTCTAGTCAAATTTGAGGATGTACACCAGCGTTGATAAGCTGGGATTGCTACATCTGTTAAGAAGGTGCGCCAACACTCTACAAGTTTCTCAGGTTGTAGTTCGTCTGCACGTAGCCGACCATTTTCAACCATTGCCTGACGTAATTTTTTGTCATCGCGAAGTCGCTTGAGAGCTTGGATTACTTCATCCAGCGAAGTCACTTCTATATAATCGAGTTCGTTTCTGCGCTCGGCTTGGTAGGCTGACTCGCAACCAAGAATCGCAGGTACACCAGCATACCAAGAGTTATAAAGTTTTGAAGCAGGTTTCCAGTGAAAGTCATTTTGGCGACCGAAGCTACGTACTGCCAGAATGGCATCAACCCCACTGTAGTCGTTCCAGCCTACAGGGGTACCGACTAGCTGAAAACGCAAACCTAAGGCATTAAGTTGCTGGTGCCACGACGGCTGCTTTAGTTCCGCTACTACATTTTCTTCTCGACCCAAATAAGCAATATTTTCAAAGCGATCGCCCCGTGCTGGATCTCGCGGGATCAACCCTGGTTGAGGCCAATGGGGAATATAATATTTTTTTCCGGGAAGCAAATATCTATCTCCGAGCAGCCTATAGGGTTTGAGCATCTCTTCGAGATTTTGTACAACATGTAGCTGTGCGTAGCGGTGTTTTGATTTATCTCCACAAACAACAATTAGTAATAGTTTTGGCCCTGGTTGCAAATTGTTAGGTACAGTAGTTGTCCACGCCACAACAATACCCTCAATAGGCATCTCTCCTACCAATTCGCAGGGGAAGCCATCAGCTTTAAGGCGAAGATAGGTTTGTAAAATCCAGTTATACGAGCCGGTGGATTTACATCTGCTATAAGCTTCTCGGTAAGCCTCAGGACTCTCCAAGATATTAGTAGTAGGCCAGTCTGACTGCGGAAGATAAAAATAAATTGGTGGTAAACTGTCAATCATAATGGTATAAAAATGTGACTAAATTAGTAGAGGAGTAGAGGTACCAATCAACTAGACTACTGAATTACTGACCAATTAACGGTCTTCTAAAGCTACTTTTAACCTTATGTACTAAGTTGCTTAGGCGAATGCGAATTCCCTTTGTTTGTGTGGCTAAGTCACGGCGTGTTAAAAATACTTTCCTGGTCGAATTTGAAGCCGTACACCAGCGGTCGTAAGCTGGAATTGCTATGTCTGATAAAAAGGTGCGCCACTGTCTGACGAGCTGATCGGGTTGTAGTTCCTCCGCACGGAGCTTACTATTTTCAACCATTGCACGACGCAACTCTTTGTCATCGCGAAGACGTTTCAGTGCCAAAATCACTTCATCAACAGAACCCGCTTCTAGATAGTCGAGTTCGCTTTTGCGCTCCAATCGGTACCCAGACTCGCATCGTCCTAGAATTGCAGGTACGCCAGCAATCCAGGCATTGTAAAGCTTTGAAGCTGGTTTCCAGTAGTAATCATTTTTACGATTAAAGCTGCGTACAGCCACGATTGCATCAATCTCACTGTAGTCGTTCCATTGAATCGGGTTTCTGACTACCTGAAACCGCAAACCTAAGGCATTCATCTGCTCCTGCCATGACGGTTGCCTCAGTTCAACTACCAAATTTTCTTTACGACCCAGATAGGCAACATTCTCAAAGCGATCGCCTCGTGCTGGATCTCGCGGGATCAACCCTGGTTGAGGCCAATGCGGAATGTAATACTTTTCTCCGGGAAACAGATATTTATCCCCAACATGTACGTGTGGATAAAGCATTTCCTGGCGATTTTGGACAACATGAAGCTGTGCGTAACGGTGTTTCCCTTTATCTCCACAAACAACCACTAATATTAGTTTTGGCCCCGGTCGCAGATCGTTTGGTACAGTACTTGTCCACGCAACAACAATACCCTCAGCAGGTAATTTCCCGGCAATTTCGCAGGGAAAACCATCAGCTTTCAGCCGAAGATAGGTTTGTAATATCCAGTTGTACGTGCCAGTGCATTTACCACTTTTATAAACTTCTTGATAAGTTTCAGGATTCACCGGAATGTTGCTATCAGGCCAGTCCGATTCGGGAAGATAAAAATAAATCGTTGGAAGCTGTTCAGCCATGAGGGATGGAGATAAGCATGGATAACTACGGTAAATCTTGAAAATCAAGCAATACAAGAAATCTTCAAACGCTCTGTCAAAGCCAATGTTTCAACTGAAGGTCATAATGACCGGCTTGTTCCGGAGGATACCACCCTGTTTCAACCTTCTCGATTATTTTAGGTAAAGCTTCGATAAATTCTGAACCCCGGTCTTTTGGATGAACCGTCCAGGCTTTCGGAGAATCGAGAACCCCTCGGACATACTGCGTCGCCTCCAGTTGGTTCGATACCATCACTTCCCAAGAATCCAAAGCCCCTTTACCAGCGATATTGTTCAATATCGTTTGTAACCTCACTGGCAACCGATTGGCAATCTTTTGCCGATAAGGACGCCACAGCACTGGTAATGGAAGTAACTTGTCGAAACGCTTCTTGTCAATTAAGTAAATGCGACTGCTGAAAAACTTAAATGTGTAGAAACCATGCGGGTTCCGCTCATAGGGCACCCGTTGATACATATTACCATCCTCTGTCGGTGGCCCAGTCAGCGGTCTGATTGCCATCACTTCCGGGTGTTGTTGCATCAACTTCATCCCCTCTTCTACCCAGCTATAATCGGGTTGCTGATGGAGCAGCATATCGCTGTCATAGTGAAGCATATAGTCACCTTGGGCTTCTTCAATGTGAAAAATCGTGCCCAAAATGGGGTAGCCCTTATAGTTATGTGTATACCGGATGCGGCTACCAAAATGTTTGCGATATACTCGGTCGTGATATGCTCCGGAGTAGTCTATATCGACTACCTTGTCTACCACACCATCGCGCAGCAAGCGATCGCAGCGCTCCCGTAACTGTTCTAGAGTACCGATGCCTGGACGCCCGACTTTGTCCCCCGTTAGCGGTGCCGTATCTACAGCCAACACCCGTTCGCTAAACTTGAATTTACTCATCTTCACTAGATGAGGAATGGTGTGCATCATGAACGGCAGATCGGTTCGCGCTACCAAAATCCACAGTGAACAGCTAGCAATTGACATTAATTCTGCCTTTGTGTTTTAGACATCAGGAAGCTCCTAAAAAGATTTTAATGTATTATTCAAATTAACCTGCTGAGGATTTTTATATGACAGACGGCATCTATACACTAGCGAATGATGTAGTCTACGACCAACTCGTTGCTCTATTAAATAGCATAGAAGCCAATGTCGGTAAAGAAATCCCAGTCTGCGTTATTGCCTATGATAATCGAGTAGATCGAGTTCGCGCGGAAATCGCTAATCGGGAAAATGTAACCTTGCTGGATGATGTTAACTTGTTTGCTCGTTGGGAAGATTTTTCTAAACGGGTATGGGCAGCTCATCCAACTGCTTTAAAGACTTGGCAAGAACAAGGAATCCCCGGTGTTAATCGTATAGGCATGAATCGGCGATACTGCGCCTTTGATGCGGATAGCCCTTTTGAAAGGTTTATCTACTTAGATGCCGATATCGTAGTCATGGATTCGTTAAAGATTATCTTTGATAAATTAAATGAGAATGATTTTGTAGTTTATGATTTTCAGTATAAATCCCCCAATCATATCTTTAATCTCCAGTCACCAAAATTATTAGAAGTTGTTGATAAAAACCGGCTTAGCACAGAGATATTTTGTGCCGGAATGTACGCCGGGAAGCGAGGGTTATTCCCCCAGGAACAAAGAGATTGGTTTGTATCCAAGCTAGAGGAAGGCGAGGCAGAAATTTTATTTATGCCAGCGCCTAACCAATCAGTTCTTAACTATATGACGATGAGAGGCGAGATTTCAGTTTATAACTTGGCGCTGCATTTACCTGACGACCAAAAGACTGGAAACGCGGTTACTTCTCCCCATTTTGAAGCTAGGGATAACATTCTGTACGATCGGGGAAAACGACTAACCTATTTACACTATATTGGGCTGTCATCAAAATTGTTTTCTCGGATTAGTGAGGGAGAAAATATTGATTTTCCCTATCGGGATATTTTCTTGTATTATCGCTATCTTCACGAACCAGAGAAGCGCCCCAAGTTTACAACCAAACCGACACCTTACAATCAGGCTCCAAGTTTAGCCAAAAGAGTTTTAAAGAAAATTGGATTCACCAGTTGAGGATATTTGAATGAGTCGTGGTATTTATATTCTTGCCAACGATCGCGTAATTGATAATGCGATCGCGCTATTGAATAGCATTCGTGCTTATGATGCTGATAGTCCGATTGTGATGATTCCCTATAACAATCAGTATCAAGCGATCGCTGATATTATTACTAATTCTTATGGGGTAAAAATATACGAAGATTTACAGTTATTAGAAAAGATAGATGATTTAGTCAAGCAGACCTGTGGTGACAACCTTTTAGATAGACCCAACTTGCTTCGCAAGTTAGCCTGTTGGTTTGGCCCTTTCGATGAATTTCTATATATTGATACTGATATTGTTGTATTTGAAAAAATCATAGAAAATCTTAATTATCTTGAAAACAATGATTTTATCTGCTGTGATTATCAATACACAGGGGGCATCAAACAAGTTTTTACACCCAAAATTACAGAAATCTTCACTGAAGACGAATTGAAAGATGTTTTCAATAGTGGTTTTTGGGGTTCCAAGAAAAATCTAATTACTCAACAAGATTTGCAAGATACTTTTGAATTCTGTGCATCTCATCCTGAATATTTTTATGTCTTGAATTCCGACCAAACGATTCTTAATTATCTCGTATTAAAGCGAATGTCTCGACGATTTAATATTGTTCGAGAAAACGGGAAGGGGCCTGGAAATTGGGCAGGAAGCCCGCATTTTAAGCAGGAAGGCTATAAATTAGTCGATCCAAAAGTTAATCAACCTCTGAAGTTTGTACACTGGGCGGGCGTCCGTTTAGAGCCAGGTGGTTCGTATTGGGATATTTGGGAACACTATCGTTATCTGAATGAACCTAAACCAGCTCAAGTAGCATTCACTCAGAAGAAAAAAAGCTTGTGGCAGCAAATCAAAGATAAAATCAAGGGATAAAAATAGAATTCTGCAATAATATTTAGAAACATCTTCTTAACCCGCACTGCTTTTCAACTCGGAACCTCGCCCCCAACCCCTCGACCTTCACGGAGAGGGGAGAGAATATTAAAGCCTTCTGGGTGAGCGGGAAGACACAGAGATAGGGTGAAACTGTACTGCATCCAATCGAGAATTGCTATTAATTAAAATCTAGATTTTTAAATCAATAGCCTCCCAGGCAGCTTGAAAAAAGTCTCGTTCGCACAACATCGCATAGCGGTAAGTTGATTTCAAAGATGCTGTGGTAGAGGCATAACGATCGGCCAGAGTTTCTAATTTCTGAGCTAGTTGCTCAAATTCCTCACTGCTATAAGTGCGAATCCAGTTAGTGTATTGATGGTCTTTTATTCCACTCTGAGCTATCTGCTGACCTAAGAAAGTATACAGACGCATACAGGGTGCCATTGCCACAGCAATTAGACCAACCTCCGAACTCCAAGCTGTTGCTAATAAAAAGTCCGTGTAGCGGCGTGTAGCGGCTCCCGGTTCTACTGCTTGCAGGTTGACTCCCCACTCATCTGCATAGCCTTGATGAAGGGAAAGTTCATCTAAAACGCCCCCAGCTAGGGAATGAAACGTATTAAATCCTTCCGCGTCGGGAGCTTTAGCCGCAGCAATGCTATAGGCACGGGCAAAAGCTTCTAAGAAAAAGGCGTCTTGCCCCACATAGTAAGCAAATCGCTGCTGGTGTAGCGTGCCGTCGGCAATGCCTTGGACAAAAGGATGCTTGAGGCAGGCTTGTGCTAAATCTTGATTTTCCTGCCACAAATCGCTGGATATCGTCATAAACTGACTCGTAAATACTGGGCAGGGATTTGAACCCACCCTAGCAGAATTAAAAAAGCAATCGGAGGAGTAAGCTCCCAATACCTCCTAGGAAATTCGCCAAATTTCCGCCGCTGCTACCCGCTTCCTGCAAAGGTGTTGTCAGCTCTTTAATGAAAACTTGGCTAGTCTGATAGCCTTGAATATTTCCCTGGATGGTAAAGAGTTCGGAAGCTTTCTGAGAATCCAGAACGGCTCCGGAGCGATCGCCCATTTGATAACGCGCTACTCCTCTCGCTAGATATGCGGGGGCAAAGTTGGGCTTAAGAGCCAGCGATTGGTTGAAATGATCGATTGCCCCTTGTTGGTCTCCTTTTTGACCCTCTGCTACACCCCATGCGTAGAAATCTTCAGGCGTGGCTGCATAGCTAGGGATGCCAATAGCCGCCTGCAAGTTAGCACCATTGATGTTAGCACCCGCCAAATTTGCATTAACAAGAAAAGTTTCTCTTAGGTCAGCGCCTGCCAGGTTCGCACCTGTCAAGTTTGCACCGCTCAGATTGACCCCAAATAGAGAAGTCCCGCTCAGATTTGCACCTCTGAGGTCGGCTCCACTCAAGTTGGCACGACTGAGATTAGCACGGCTCAAATCAGCGCCAGTGAGATTAGCTCCTGATAAGTCAGCTAAAGCTAGACCCGCACCACTGAGGTCGCACTGCGAACATTGTTTAGTAGCTAATAACTGTCTAGTATGTTCGACGTTTTCAGCTTTTGCAGGAGCAGCAAGGGAAAGTGTCGTCAGCAGTGCTGCTGTTGCGGCGATTTGGGGTTTCATATCGAGTTGTGCAGCGGTAGCTCTCTATTTTCCCCAGCATAAACCATTCGGGAAAACATCAAGCTTTATCGTACAGAATTAGAACCGCTGCCATTCTCTGGAGTGTGAGTATTTGGGCGAGGTAAGAGGCTGATAATTTGCGATGCGGTTTCTTGCAAGTTGAGTTCTGATGCCATTTGAGGGGCAGTTGACCAGCTATGTCCCAAAAATACATTGAGAGAGAATGTTAGAGTCGCGGCTACCATTAGTTTTTCCAGCATCTCAAACTCCCCCCCACAGCAGATAAATTAGCGCATAAGATTCTGATACTACTAATATGAATAGTTTTTATCTAACATTAGGTGATTGACATGCCGGAGAAAATGTGATCGTATTTCCAGGACTGGGTGATCCTAGTCACATACAGCGAATTTACCGTCTTAAAGGCGCGATCGCAGCTTCTCATCGGCAAGCGCAACACCAAGCATTCCTACAACCGCAGCACCAAACTGGAGTCAATATCTTGTAACTTGGCGCAGCCACTCAAAGCGATCGCTAAATCAAGTTCATCCCGCAAAAGTTCCAGTACGTGCCCGACACCCGCCTCTCCCCCTACCGCTAATCCCCACAACACGGGGCGTCCCAATAATACTGCTTTCGCCCCTAATGCCAGGGCTTTGAGGACATCAGTGCCGCGACGGATACCGCCATCCACCAGAACTTCTGCGGTGTCCCCCACAGCCGCAACCACCTCACTCAGAGCATCAATCGTAGCGATCGCTCCATCCAATTGTCTGCCCCCGTGATTAGAAACAATCACCGCTTTGGCTCCATGTTCCACCGCCCGAAGCGCATTATCTCCCCGCAAAATCCCTTTTACCACCAAGGGCAAAGGCGACAGAGATTGCACCCATTCCAAATCCTTCCAAGTTAGCGCTGGGTTTAGCTGCTCTAAAAAATAGGCAAATAAACCCGATTCGCCGGGTTTATAGGAAATCTCTAAATCTGTCAACGTCGCTAAATTAGCCAGTTCCATCCCCGATGGCAAAACAAACTGATTTCGCGTATCTCGCTCTCGCTTACCCAGCAGAGGCGCATCAACTGTCAGACACAGCGCTTGGAAACCGGCAGCATAGGCGCGTTCTACCAAAGCACGGGTAAGGGCGCGATCGCGATGCACATACAACTGAAACCACTGCGGTGTCTGATTCCCGACGCTGGCAACTTCTTCTATACTTTTGGTTGCTAAGGTACTCAATACCATCGCGGTCCCCATTTTTGCCGCAGCTTTGGCAGTAGCAATTTCACCGTCTGGATGCGCCAAACACTGAAACGCCATCGGCGCGATGAGAATGGGCAGTTGTAGAGATTGACCGAGGATCGTGGTACTTAAATCTCGCTGGCTGACATCTACCAGCATCCGAGGACGGAGTTTGTAGCGTTCAAAGGCTGCTCGATTATCCCGCAGCGTGATTTCGTCCCAAGCACCGCTAGCGTAGTAATCCAGCGCCATCTGAGAGAGGTGCTGGTTGGCTAGCCTTTCGTACTCAAATAGATTAATAGGTCTAACAGGAGTCGTCATTTGCCAATGCTAGCCGATGCTCATCAAGAGCGATCGCATTTCACTTTGTTGCTATGACCTTTTTGCTATGTTATTGGCTACACAGAATTCAAGATTTGACCATGAATAAGTTATTACCCGCAATTGTAGGTGTGGCAGCTTTGCTCAGTTTAGGTACTGCGGCGGTGACAAATGCAAATGCAACACCAGATGTATCGGGAATCCGCCTAGCTCAACGACCTAACTGCAACAATCCTCAGACTCAAGGAGAAATGAATGCCTGCGCTGGAATAGATTACCAAAATGCAGATAAAAAGTTGAACCAAGTATACAAACAACTCCTACCAAGATTGCAAAGCTCGCGGCGACAGAAATTAATTTCAGCGCAGCAAGCTTGGATAAAGTTTAGAGATGCTAGTTGTACTTATGAAAGAACTGAATTTGCAGGCGGAACAATGGAACCGATGATTTACAGTAGTTGCCTTGCAGAAGTAACAAAACAGCGGACAGCACAATTAGAGCAATATCTAAGCAACGCCGATAAGTAAAGCGAGAATGCGATCGCACTACTGAAATGAAATCCGCGAGGAATGCGATCGCTCCATCCCAACTCTACTTCTGCAACTAGATATATTCTGCTTTATATCAAAGAAATAACCCTAACTCCTAGAGCCAGGGTTGAGGACTACTGGATTTTCCACTACCAAGGCGAATTGCAAATTGCATCCCCATTTGCAGAGTACGGATCAACACGACATTGCAATTCGCGGATAGTCATCCTCAAACTAGAGTTTTCTGCTTCCAGGTAATTTACTTGAGCTTGAAGCTCTTCAATCTGATTCTTGTAGCAATCTAGCTCAGTCACTACATCAAGCTCTTGTTGTGGAAGCAGCAGGATATAAATCATGGAAAAGTCTACCTCAGTAAGGTTTAGAGCGGACTTTTCCAAAATAGGTTTTCTTTCCCTGCGGCAGATGAAACTTGATCCTGATGTGAAGTTTTGTTAATCTTCAGGGTAGACTCCACCCTTTTCAGAAGCGTAAACCACTTTCCCTCTTTTCCATGCGAAACCAGGAAGTTTACGGCTGATAGTGGCGGCTAATTTAAAGGTTTCCTGTAGTAATTTGTAATATTGAATTAATTTAGTCCTCAGTAATGGATCTGACAGCACTGCAAATTGGCACACAATAAGTGTCATTCCCATCCAAGAAAATTCAAGTTTGTCCCAGCCAAAATTGCTTTTTAAATTTTCAACTTCTATTGGAGTTTGTTGAGTATAAAGTTCCTCTGGCTTTTCCTGTTCAAAAATTCTGATTAATTGCTTAATTCCTTTTGCCCATTTTTTAATAGTTACATCGTAGTAGGGTCTTAAGCACCAGGAGAAGCTACCATTCACTTCTTCCTCTAAAGAATTAACGAATAAATCATATGAGGATTTAAAAGGATAGTCTTTGATAAAAATAGTTTTAAAAAACTTATTCCATAATTGGCTAATTGGTGTAGGAAACTTATTAGCATAACAGGAAATATATTGCAGGGCTGAATGCGCCTTTTTGAGATACGGTTCTGCCAGTATTCCAAGTTCCCACTGTGCTTTATAACGATCCACTGTTAGCCAAATCAGCTCGTACTTATGTTTGGAAATTTCTTTTTTATCCAGAGCTATAGCAATGGGATCGCCTTCTTTTACAATAAATTTTGCTTCCCAGCATTCAGCAATTAGGAGTTGGGTATTTCTAGATTCATGCCATTCTCTAATTTGGTCTTTTGTCATCAGATCGGGCTGTAGCAGATAATCGCTGGGCAAACTAGCGATAAGTTGGGCGATTTGCGCCAATATTTCATTCTCTTTTAAGCTCATAGTCAAACTCCAGGCTATTTAGGAAAGCTGATCTACTCACATATAAAGTTTTAGGGCCAGTTGTTGCGATCGCTTACATAAAGTGTCTCTAGTGGCTAGATTCCACTACGGTTGAATTCCAAACTCTCGAAGCCGTTGAGCTAAATATTCAGCCCGTTGTTCGGCTTGTTGCGCTTGTTGCAGCCCTCCTTCAGCCTCCGTAGGAATTAAGTTTCCTTGAGCATCCGACCAACGCAACCAGAGGCGATCGATCCCTCGATACATTCCTTGCCAAAGCCCCAAACCCAATTCCAGCAATGGTATCCAAATTCTGGCTTCGGTCAATTCTATTTCTTGGTAACGACCAGAAATAAGAGTAAAGCCTTGGAATCGATCGATAGAGCGATCAAAAACTACATAGTAAGGCACCCGCAAAATCTGTTCGTAGACTTCCCACTTAGTCAGTGGTTGGATTGGAGGTTGGTTAGCTTCCCTTGTTCCCAAATCTTCTTTTTCTGTGCTGGGAGACAGTAATTCCACCACTACAAACGGACTAACCCCTTCTTGCCAAATTACATAGCTCAGGCGTAAGTCTTTCTGGTCATAAAGCCTCGACACCCCTACGACTCCAAACCAATCAGGTCGTTTGTACCAATTTTGGTGATGGACATCATAGTAAAGATTTAAGTTACTGGCACTAAATATCTGTTCTGGTGGATAGTTGGGGGGGCAAAAGCAAAAGCTTAGCAGTTGGGATTGCAAATCGTGAAATTCGTCAGGCAAACCGGGTTCCTCTGGATTTTCACTGGGTAAATCGTACATCGTGGGCAGAGTTTCCCTTGCAGAAAGAGGCGGATTGCTTTGCTCAACGTGGTACTTCAGCCGAAACATCGGGAGCATTTCTAACAATCGTTCAGGAGAGTCTAATGTTTCTACTGTATCGGCTCAGCTGACAAGCCTATAAAAATCACGCTTGCAGTAGTCTAGAACAGGCGACTTTATTTGCTGTGTTCAGTCGCTCGCTCTATCCATGATGCTGTCCCTGCCAAACATCCATCAACGATGACTGGCTCGCTTCCAGCATCCGGGAGAATTCATATTACTTAACTTATCTTGAGAGTGTTGGCATCAAACTCCAGACCTATTACAGCCACGGCTGCGGTAGTCTAGAACAGGTGACTTTATTTGCTGTGTTCAGGCGATCGCTTTATGTCTCCTACAGTTTCTAGTCCGGCTCGTACTATCCGCATCGGTTCTCGCAAAAGCCAACTCGCACTCGTCCAGACTTACTGGGTGCAAGAACAACTCCAGAAACACTTTCCCGAATGTACCTTTGAAGTCCACACGATGGCGACTCAAGGGGACAAAATTCTAGATGTTGCCTTAGCCAAGATTGGCGATAAGGGACTCTTTACGAAAGAACTCGAACTGGGAATGCTCAACCAAGAAACAGACTTTGCCGTGCATTCCCTGAAGGATTTGCCCACCAACTTGCCAGAAGGATTGGTTTTAGGATGCGTTAGCGAACGAGAAAATCCGGCAGACGCCCTTGTCGTGCATGAAAAGCACAAAGATAAGCAACTGGAAACCCTGCCAGAAGGGGCTGTAATTGGAACGTCCTCCCTGCGGCGACTGGCACAGCTGCGCCACCACTATCCTCACCTATCCTTTAAAGATATTCGGGGCAACCTAAACACCCGACTCGCAAAACTAGATACAGGTGAATACGACGGAATTATTTTGGCAGTAGCAGGATTGCACCGCCTGGGAATGAGCGATCGCATTCATCAAGTGATTGCCCCTGAAGTATCCCTCCATGCTGTCGGACAAGGTGCTTTAGGCATCGAGTGCCGTGCTGGTGACACCGAAATTTTGGAATTACTCAAGGTACTAGAGCATCAACCCACTGCTCAACGCTGCTACGCCGAAAGAGCCTTTTTACGGAACCTAGAAGGTGGCTGCCAGGTGCCAATCGGGGTGAATACTCAGATTGACGGCGATACACTCACCTTAACGGGCATGGTTGCCAGTTTAGATGGCAAGCGGATGATTAAAGATACCGTTAGCGGTGCTGCCAGCGATGCCGAACAAATCGGAATTCAGCTTGCCCATCGGTTACGGGAACAGGGAGCTTCGGCAATTTTAGAAGAGATTTTTACCGAAGTCGGACGCGGTCATTAATCCAAAATCAAAATCCAAAATCGGGTAGGCGATCCCCTGACTCGGTATGATGTAACCAAAATATTTCAGGAAACGCCAGCAATAATGCGAATTCTGTTTGTTGCAGCTGAAGCAGCGCCCATCGCCAAAGTGGGTGGGATGGGTGATGTCGTTGGTGCCTTACCAAAAATTCTGCGAAAAATGGGGCATGATGTACGAATCTTCATGCCCTACTACGGTATGCTGCCCGACAAAATGGAGATACCCAAAGACCCTGTTTGGTCGGGTTCTGCCATGTTCCAGTCGTTCGCAGTCTATGAAACCGTTCTGCCTGGAACCGATGTGCCACTGTACCTATTTGGTCATCCGGCTTTCATGCCACGTCGCATCTATTCTGGGGACGATGAAGACTGGCGGTTCACGCTGTTTGCTAACGGTGCAGCAGAGTTTTGCTGGAATTACTGGAAGCCGCAAATTATCCATTGCCACGACTGGCACACTGGGATGATTCCGGTGTGGATGAACCAAGATCCCGATATTACCACCGTCTTCACGATTCATAATCTGGCTTATCAAGGGCCTTGGCGTTGGTATTTAGAGAAAATTACTTGGTGTCCTTGGTATATGCAAGGACACAACACAATGGCAGCAGCGGTGCAGTTTGCAAACAAGGTGAACACCGTTTCCCCCACCTACGCCCAACAAATTCAAACCCCCGCCTATGGCGAAACGTTGGAAGGTTTGCTGTCTTTCATTAGCGGAAAGTTATCCGGTATTGTTAACGGCATCGATACGGAGGTTTACGACCCCGCCACTGACAAATACATTACTCAGACCTTCACAATTGATACTCTTGAGAAACGTCAAGCCAACAAAATTGCACTGCAAGAAGAAGTCGGCTTAGAAGTTAACAAAAATGCCTTTGTGATTGGCATGGTAACGCGACTGGTGGAGCAGAAGGGCATCGATCTTGTGATTCAAATGCTCGATCGCTTTATGGCGTATACCGATGCTCAGTTTGTTCTCCTGGGTACAGGCGATCGCTATTACGAAACCCAGATGTGGCAAATGGCTTCCCGCTACCCAGGTCGCATGGCAAACTACTTACTCTATAACGATGCTCTCGCCAGACGCATCTATGCGGGTAGCGATGCTTTCCTCATGCCTAGCCGCTTTGAGCCTTGCGGCATTAGCCAAATGCTGGCGATGCGTTACGGCTGCGTGCCGATTGTCCGTCGCACAGGTGGCTTAGTCGATACCGTTTCTTTCCACGACCCAGTGAACCACGCTGGTACGGGGTACTCCTTCGACCGTTATGAACCCCTAGACCTTTACACCTGTATGGTTCGGGCATGGGAAGCTTTCCGCTTCAAACCGCAATGGCAGGAGTTGCAGAAGCGGGGTATGCAGATGGACTTCAGTTGGGACACATCCGCGAAGGAGTATGTCAAACTGTACAACTCCATTTACGGCATCACTGAGGAAGAACCCGCCCAGCCTGAGATGCAGTCAGAGTTAGTAAATACTTAGTCATAAAACGCACTTCGGTTAAAAGCCCCCTGCAAGCAGGGGGCTTTTTGTTAGCTAGGGTGCGTTAGCGATCGCCAACCCTGTCAAACTTGGTGGCAAAGTTTCAAAACCTTGTGAGTGCATAGGATGCGCTCATTGTCAGCGTAAGGTACTCGCCCTAAAATCCAGGCATAAGTTAAGGTTATTGGCAATAATCCTTGAATTACGGACAATAAAAACGCTACAAGCACCATAATCCTTGGGGTTAGACCTTGTTCTAGCTAGCTTGCGATCGCTTATATATATTTTTTATATAAAGTACAGTTTACGTACTACTGATAGCTTCTTTGTAACTTTTTTGCAAACGCAAGTAGCAACCACAATACGAGCCTACAAATAAAGCAAGTTTTTACTGCATTTCAGCGTTTTCTCCGAAATGTGTCAGTAATATCGCGGATCTCAATCGGTATTAACGACGGCTAGGATTTAGCAGACCAGTTTTATGAAGTTTTGATGAAGCTTCCTAAAACTGCACAGCAGGGTCATCTCTAGCGTTCTTGTCGTTTACCAACGAAGTAAAAAATGTCTAAAGTAAACTCTTCTGGATTGAGCCTGCTGTTGATTTTTAGTGCCTCGACGATTAGCGTCGGACTGGTAACAAAACCAGCACTCGCTATTACCACCTACTACGTTGCGACGAATGGTAGTGATAGTAATTCTGGAAGCCAGAACAGCCCATTTGCCACCATCAGCCACGCAGCTTACAAGGCAAAGGCTGGCGACACAGTATACGTCCGGGGAGGCACCTACAGCTTTACGAAAGAACAATACATTGGCAGCATCGGCACCGCCAGCAGTCCGATTAGCTACCAATCCTATCCAGGCGAGAAAGCAATTTTAGATGGCACTAAAACGCCAAGCAACACCAACATCGTGAATCTATCTGGCGCATACAACATCTTCAAGGGCTTTGAAGTAAAGAACTCCAAATTTACAGGCATTGTGTCCTGGGGCGGCAACAACCTCCAGATCCTCAACAACACCGTTTACAACTCCTACAAGAACGGTATCTTTGTTGGTTACGACAAAGATATGACCACAGCCTCAAACATCCGAATCGACGGCAACACCGTTTATATGAATTGCCTTGCGAATAAAAGCCGTACCCTTGCTGATGGTTGGGATCAGGGGATCGCTAGTGGCAGAGCAAGCAATGTCACCATCAGCAACAACCACGTGTATCAGAACTACGGTGAGGGGATCGACTTTATTTTGACCAAGGGCGGTGTAGCTTCTGGTAATAAGGTGTATGACAACTACAGCGTGAATCTATACCTGGACAATGCTACTGACATCACGGTAGAGCGCAACCACATTTACACCACCAACAACACAAACTTTTACCGAGACGGTAAACCAGCGAGTGGGATTCAGGCATCCAATGAATACTACGATTTTTCCAACCCAGTGAATAACATTAAAATCCGCAACAATATCGTCATTGGGGGACTTACAGGCTTTGCCTATTTTTCAAATTACGGCAGAGGCGGAGGGTTGAAGAACTTTGTTATCGCCAACAATACCTTTTACAAAGCGACGCGAGCCATGCTCCTGATCCATAGCGATCCAGGTCATACAAACAATCTGATTGCCAACAACATTTTCTCCCAAACTGGCAGTGTCGCGATGACAGAAATTCCAGCCAAAACGGGATTGGCATTTCAGAATAACTCTTGGTATGGTGGCAGTGCTGGTATTGCTGTGGGTACCGGCGATATCACTGCCAACCCGTTGCTGGTAAATCCGGGAACTACAGTGGCAACGGACTACAAGCTTCAGCCTGGTTCCCTAGCCATTGAAAGAGGTACTACGCTTACTCAAGTCACGAATGATTATGCAGGATCGAGCCGTCCGCTAGGGCTAAAGCATGACATTGGGGCTTACGAATATTTCAAGTAGAAGAGTAATGATTTTTTAACGCAAAGGGCAATCTGGGAAAGGGCAAAGTTACGCAGAGGAACTACAAGTTTTTGCGATTACTAAGTCTTTTCCCTAGCCTTCTGTGCATAAAAAAATCCTACTGACGAATTAAGACCAATCTTTCTGGATGATGCTCTACATTAAATATCCCCTACCCTCAAAAAAAGGGTGAGCTGTATGTAGTGCGTCAAAACAGAAATGGGATGAGTCAAACTAGCTGCAAGCACAGATTCCCGATTATCTATTAACAGTTACTTGCTGAAGATAGGGTTGTGGATCTTGTGCAACCCAGCCTAAATTCGAGTTGTAGCGCAACTCAAAATGCAGATGGGGTTTATCTATGTCAGGGAGTCCTGTGGTACCAACTGTTCCCAGGACATCCCCCTGGCTAACTTGTTTACCACGACTAACATCAATGGTTGCAAGGTGAGCATAACGGGTTTGGCGTCCTCCCGGATGATTAATAACGACTAAATTGCCAGAATCTCCGCGATCGCCAATAAAGGCTACAGTTCCCTTATCCACTGCTAGCACGGGTGTCCCGACTTCTGCCAACAGATCGATACCGCTGTGAAAAACAACTTGATTGCTTCGAGGATTTAGCTGCCAACCATAACCCAGTGCGATCGCTGTCGTTGCGGGTAAGGGATAATGGGCTAGTTTTCGGTTGTTACGTCCAGCCAGACTTACAGGCGACCAATTTACCCCAGGGATGAATACAACTCTAGGATTTTTCTGGCAACCGTTCGCCTCATAGAGTACATCGGCACGAATTCGGTAGGTTTTGGCTACATCTTGCCAAGTTTTCCTAGCCGGAACTTCGACGCGAATGCCATTGTAAGGCGGAATCAAAATTTCTGCCCCTACGGGTGCTTTGCCTTGTCGCAAAGACGGATTGATGCCGATCAAAGTAGTAGGAATGAGATTGTATTGGCTGGCAATACTTTCTAAAGTTTCACCAGCGGCAACTTTGTGGCGAATCAAGCGTTCTAAAACTGGCGGTGGGCACATTTGCTTGTCACCCTTCCCCTCAGTTGCAGGAGGCGATGAAAGGGTAGGTACAGCGAGATTGTCTTCAGCTACAGAGGATTTTGAAAATACCGCCGAAAAAAGGCAAAAAGAAACCGGAAGGAGGAAGAAAAAACTGAATTTTTGCTTTTTTCCTAACATTTCTAAGATGCAATCGCAATATCCGTTCGCTTTTTTGATGCCATCTTTGAGATTCCCCCAACCCCCGCGCTGACGCGCCGCTGCGCTTAAACAAAAGCGGCTAAAAGAGGAGCGATCGCTGTATTTTAGGGAAGCTGTATTCATTCGCCTCTCTACATCTTTCGCCACTTGTCTCCTCATAAAACTCGCAAAATGCTGGGAATACTGTCTATCGTATCTAACGTGCGAATTTCATCCAGGGCTTGTCGAAAGTTGCCTTCCCGGACATCGTGAGTCACGACGACAATTTCGGCAAGTTCGCCGTGGATGCCAGTTTGCACCACAGATTCAAGACTCACCTGGTGGTTGCCGAAACTGGTGCCCAACTTACCAATAACGCCCGGACGATCCCGTGTCAAGAAACGAGCGTAAAACCGCGTAACTAGCTCCTCCATCGGGGCGATCGCGCAGTAATCTTGATGGGAACAGCTTAATAGGGGATGCAGTTTGGCAGCATCTCCACCACTTTTCAAAATGGCAGCAATATTTAAAATATCCGAGACAACGGCGCTGGCAGTCGGCCCGGAACCCGCCCCTCGTCCGTAAAACATCACCTGCCCAATCGGTTCGCCTTCTACGAGAATTGCGTTATAGACGCCGCTAATACTGGCAAGCGGGTGAGTTCTGGGTACGAGAGTCGGATGAACTCTGACTTGTAGAGACGCCAAATTTCCCGTTTCTCTGTCTAGAGTTTCTTTCTCCGGTGCCGGTAAATCTTGTTTAGCGATCGCTAATAATTTGATCGTAAAGCCGAGTTTTTCCGCATAGGCAATATCGGCGGCGCTGACCTTAGAAATCCCCTCACAGTATATTTCTGGCAGCTTGATGCGTCCCCCAAACGCTAAGGAAGCCAAAATCGCCATCTTGTCAGCAGCATCTAAACCATCTACATCAGCCGTTGGATCGGCTTCTGCATAGCCCAACTGCTGGGCATCCGCCAGAATCTCGCTAAATTCACCCCCCTCGGTTTGCATCCGACTGAGGATGTAGTTCGTGGTGCCATTGACAATGCCAGTCACCGAATGAATCCGGTTGACACTCAGCGCCTGCTTCAGGGGTTGAATCACCGGGATACCGCCCCCAACGGCTGCCTCTAGCATCACATAGACGCCTGCTTGATTCGCCGCCGTAAAAATTTCATCGCCGTAGCGAGAAATCACCGCCTTGTTTGCCGTGACAACGTGCTTACCATTGGCGATCGCTTTGAGGATGAGCGATCGCGCCGGTTCTAAGCCTCCCATCACCTCGACCACAATATCCACATGGGGGTCGGTGACAATCGATTCCAAATCGGTCGTCAGCAAGCTTTCTGACATTTCTACGAGTCGAGGCTTATCTAGCGATCGCACTCCCACCCGATAAACTTCTATTTCTTGCAGCAGCGGATGACGCCCTTGCGGATCTAGCAAAATTTGTGCCGTACCCGTGCCGACTGTCCCCAGTCCCAGTAATCCAATTTTAAAAGCCACAACCGTTATCCTGAATTTTAACTCTACAGCGCTTGTAATTTACTTGTAATTTAGCTTTTCGGCTCTGCCTCCATCGCGTTGGCAATGCTAACACAGGGGATGCTACCAACACCCTTCCCATCATCGCCCCGAACAGTGAGCCAAAAACTGAGCAAAAGAGTGAACCGAATTGCCGATCCACCTGAGACATTCTAGAGGTGATGGCACCCATTACAGTTGTTGAGTTGCGATCGCTTATGCTCAAACAAATTGCTCTTGCTGGTTTTGCGAGTTTCGCCGTTGCTGCCTTTCCAGTCGTCAGCAAGGCTTTAACCGTTCAGGAAGTTCCCAATCCCCGGCAAGTCAATGGTGGCTGGGTGACAGACATGGCAGATATGCTCAGTCCGGCGACGGAAGCACAACTCAACCAGATCATCTCAGATTTAGAGGCAAAAAATAGCAGTGAAATCGCGGTAGTGACGGTGCCAGAGACTTCACCTTCTGCTACTCCCAAGGCGTTCGCTACGTCGCTATTTAATTATTGGGGCATTGGCAAGAAAGGGCGGGACAACGGGGTGCTGCTGCTGATTTCCCAGCGGGAACGTCGCGTAGAAATCGAAACGGGTTACCGTATCGAGTCGATTCTCCCCGATGCGCGTGTTAGCAAAATTATCCAACAAGAGATCGCACCGCGATTTAAGCAGGGCGACTTTAACGGTGGTACCCTGGCGGGAACGCAAGCACTAGTTATGGACTTGAGCGCTTATCAACCACCAACTCCTGCTGGCGTTCCGACTCCACCTGTCAGCATTCCGGCTACACCTGCTAGCGTTCCGACTCCACCTGTCAGCATTCCGGCTGCACCTGCTAGCGTTCCGACTACAACTGCTAGCGTTGTAGGAGTGCTTTACCCACTAGCGGGTGTTGGCGGTGTATTAGTGTTGATTCTAGGGACAGTTGCTTATGTGCGTCGTCCTCGCAGTGGAATTTTGCTCGAACCGACAGGGCGAGCGCGCATAGAAGGTGACAGTGGCGACACTCATCCCTGGCATTGCGCTACTTGCAAAAAGCGGATGCAAAAACTGGATGCGATCGCACTCCAGCCTTATCTCAGCCAAGCTGAGCAAGTAGCGCAAAAGTTAGGCAGCGTCAGATTTGAAGGCTGGCAGTGTCTCAAGTGTTATCCGCAACTAACTGGGCAGACAATTCACATTTGTGCGTACATTCTGGACTCACAACAATTTAACACTTGCCTCACCTGTCAGGAATTGACCGTCACCCAGACAATCAAAGCTATTTTGGAACAACCTACATGGAATAGAGAAGGTAAGCAACTGGTTGCCAAAGAATGCCACTGTTGTTCCTATAACGAGGAAGTTAAGGAAACGCTTCCTTGCCTAACTCCCTCGCGCCATACAGTTTTCATCGAACCAACCGGGCGATCGCGAGTAATCGGCTCAACTCGCCCCACCCATTGCGCTGATTGCCGATATCCCATGCAACAAATGGACTGGAATATACTCCAATTCCATCTTAGGAAACCTGAGCGAGCAGCTCAGAACCTAGGTAGCGTCAAATTTATCGGCTGGCAATGTCCCAACGGTTGCCAACAAACGTCTAGTCTGGGAATCCACATCCGTGCATACATTCTGAACTCAAGGCAATTTAGCACTTGCCCCACCTGTCATGAATTGACAGTCCAATGCACATCGCAGGTTACGCGATCGGCAACAGAGTACAGCCAAGGGATACGCCTGTTTACTCACAATTGCCACTGTTGCTCTTATCAGCGGCAAATTGAGACGAAAATTCCTCGCCTACCTCCTCGTCCTAGCAGCACTCAGAGGAATAGCGTTCGCCGTTCTAGCACTAGCTGGATTTCCAACAGCAGCACTAGCACTTTCGATACTAGCAGCAGTAGTTGTAGTTATGACAGTAGCAGCAGTAGCAGCGATTTTGGCGGCGGCAGCAGTGATGGTGGCGGTGCTGGTGGCAGCTGGTAGCAAGCAGCAAGTAATTAACGCCGGAAGGGGCCAGGATTGAGTAAGTTGACTTCAGTAATTTTGATAATGTAGGGGTTGAATTTGCTTTTATCGTAAGATCCCACCCAAATTCCGTAAGTTCCCGGCTGCCACTGACCAGCAATGCCAGGGTTTTTGCCTTCATACTCATCATTGCACCAGCTGCCACCAGGTCCCTTGATCACGAGGGTAGTGTCTTCTGGGCTTTGCACTTGGATGGATAGAAAGTTGAAAAACGAAGTTAAAACTACAGTGTGATCGGGCTTATCGTCCGTAAAACCAACACATGGCCCGGTAGCGGTTTCGCTGCGACCTGCAATTTTTTGGGCCGCTATTTCGCCGCCACTGATACCCCGAATCGTCAACGGATCGGGCGAAAACCGGGGACCGAGGGTGACATTCTCGAATATGGGCGGGGATTGTACGGATTGGGCTTGCACCCTCGAAAGGCTCAACACTCCTACCGCCATCAGGGCTATGGTTGTGATGCCTGCCCAGAGGGACTTTCCTACCGATTTTTCCCCTAAATTGGGTACGGGTTTGTACATCCTCACTTCCAAAAACGGCACCTTGTTACCGATTATGTAACGGCTCTAGTTGTAGCAGTGACGATAGTATCCCATAAGAAGTTCCAAAGAAGAAGCCAAAAGCCTTCTCAGGCTGAGCTTGAGAAGGCTTGCAAAAGAAAAAGAAAGAAGATTTTCAGTTTACTTTTCTAGGGCTTGCTGTAAACGTAGCTTGTCCAGACCCCGCTGATTCAGGATCAACCAAGATTGAATCAAATCAGGACCATGCAAATCGCCGGTTAGAGCTGCGCGGAAACTTCGCATCACTAATCCTTTCTTCAGATTCTTCTCCTTGGTCAGCTGTTTGATGATGTCTTGGGCACCCTCTGCTGTCAAAGTTTGATGATTTTCCAGGGCGTCCAGAATCGCCTGCAAAGCGGTTTCGGTGCCGTCCTGCTGCAACTGAGTCAGTCCCTCTTCGCTGTAGGCTACGGTCTGGCTAAAGAATATCCGACTCATCTCGACTGCATCCTGCAAGCGCGTCAGGCTGGCACTCAGCAGGCTGGTTAACTGTTCTAACCAAGGGCGATCGCGGATCGGGTCAAATTCGTATCCAGCCGCCTGCCAGTAGGGAATCAGCTGATTTAATAGCTCATCTATCGGCATCTTGTGCAGATACTGACTGTTAAGCCAATTCAGCTTATCCCAGTCAAATTTTGCCCCTGCCTTATTGACTCTCTCAAAGCCGAACTGTTGAGCTGCTTCTGGCAGAGTAAAGATTTCCTTGGTGGAATCTGGGGGCGTCCATCCCAACAATGTCATATAATTCGCCAAGGCTTCAGGCGTGTAGCCCATTTGCTGGAAGTCGGAAATGGAAGTGACGCCATCCCGCTTCGAGAGCTTTTTGCCTTCCTTGTTCAAAATCAATGGCGTATGGGCAAATTCCGGGATCGCGCTTCCCAGTGCCTCGTAGAGCAAAATTTGCTTAGCGGTGTTGGCAATATGGTCTTCTCCCCGGATGACATGGGTGATCCGCATATCAATGTCATCCACCACCACTGCCAAATTGTACAGCGGCTGACCCACTGAATCGTCTGAGGCACGAGCAATCACCATATCGCCGCCGAGGTCGCTGGCTTTCCAGCTAACTTTGCCTCTTACCAGATCGTTCCAGGAAATCTCCCGGTCATCATCAATTTTGAAGCGAAGCACCGGACGACGCCCTTCGGCTTCAAAAGCCGCTTGTTGTTCTGGCGTCAAGTTCCGATGGCGGTTGTCATAACGGGGAGCCTCTTTTCTTGCCGCTTGCGCTGTCCGCAATTCGTCTAGTTCGGCTTCGCTGGTGTAGCAGCGATAAGCATAGCCCTTATCTACGAGAGTTTGAATGGCTTTGCGGTACAGGTCGAGGCGCTTGGATTGAAAAAATGGCCCCTCATCCCAGGTCATTCCCATCCATTTCAGACCATCAAGGATGTTTTGAGTATATTCGGGGCGCGATCGCGCTTCATCGGTGTCTTCAATTCGCAGGATGAACTCGCCGCCATGATGGCGAGCAAACAGCCAGTTAAATACAGCGGTTCTCGCCGTCCCAATATGTAAGTTCCCAGTAGGACTTGGTGCAATCCGAACTCTAACGGTCACAGCAGATTCTCTCAAAAGGTTTCTATATTTGTTGTAGCTGCTAGTTGTAGCTGCTAATAATTGTAGGGGCAGGTTTCAACACCTAACCCCTACTAACTTTTCTACTACTTTTTACGGGACTGACGGGGCTCGAACCCGCAACTTCCGCCGTGACAGGGCGGTGCTCTAACCAATTGAACTACAGTCCCTTGTTTTCCGAGCCATTAACGATTATGTCGAGTCTCGTTGGATTTGTCAACCCCTTTTTTTCATTCCCTTTCGAATGGTGGGGTAGACACGGCTTTTTTGGTCTCGTGCCAAGGCGCAAAGGCGCTAAAACGTTGCTTCATTTGGCGTCTTTGCATCTTAGCGCGATATTGTCCGGATTAACTATGAATGTGGCGCTTGACTTTAATGCTCACAAGTGCTGCAAATACCAAGCCTGCGAGTGCCGAAGGTTCCGGGACAGAACGATGCGCCGCTGATTTGGTGCCAATGCCAAAGGCGAGTACCTGGGTAAACTGAATCGGGCTAAAGTTGTTATCGCTAACTACAATCAGCGACTTTCGCCCATCCGCCAAATCAGGGCCAAAAGTCAAACCTTCAATATTATCGAGCGTCACACCTAACTTCTCAAAATCAAGCAGCAGTTTTTTCTGAGCTGGTTTGATAGTGTTGAGGTTGATTGCACTGAGGCTGTTAATACTGCTAATATCGGTTGCCTTTTCTAAAGACACTTCAAACAGCTTGATCGTGTTCCCCACTCCAGTAGAAAAAGACCGTTCTAAGCTCAGAAACGTATCCTTATTCACTGCTAACAAATCTACTAAACCATTGGTCTTGAAACTATTAACAGGATTGGGTGCTGCGGCAACTGGATCGGTAACGTATAAAAATTCCTGTTCCGGCTTCCCAGTTACGAGGTTATATTTTAAGATTCGCGAAGGACTTGCCACCTTGATGTCAGCGACAGCACCATCCTGAACCAAGGCATTTTCTGTAGCTGTAAACAAATACTTTTGGTCAGGGGTAAGCGTCAAGCTTTCAAAGGCTAAATTATTGCGAATCCCGCTATCTTTAGCCGCTGTTGGTAAAAACTTCTGAGGAACTGGTAGAGTTTGAAGTTGCTGACCTGCCAAAGAAAATTCATTAACGAAAGGATTAATTAATTGGTTCGCATCTCCTTCAGAAGAAATAAATAGACTTCCCTGGCTAGTTAAGGCAATGCCTTCTGGGTCGAGACTTAAAGGAGCAAAAGGTTGATTGTTTATATTCAACAAGGTCGTTACATCTACAGGCATCACCCCACCCTGCTTTAAAGAGCCCTGAGAAATATCAATTTTGAGGGTATAAAACCGAGCTGGTGCCTTTTCACTTCGGTCATCAGAAATACTATAATAAACGTCTTTACTGGCATCGTAAGTAATTCCTGATAGCCCTCCCAATTCAGTTCCCTGAAATGAAAAACCAGTCGGAAAAGTGGATTGTCCTAAGTAATCGACGCCGGTTATTTTGAATGCCTGAGCGGGATGTGCTGTCAGAAGTGCAGCGGTTAATCCACCAATAAAACAGAAAGATGTAAAAAATTTATCGATCTTGCTCATGATTGCCAGTGTTAAATTAAGCCATTTACACCAGCACCGTATCATCATAAAAATAAGATTTTTTTAAGAGAAGGTTATAAGAGAGTTGAATTGGAAAAATTGGGTGCTGGAAGATTACTCCCGTGCATCCAAATGAGCCGCATCCTGCATAAAGTCTACCAGCCAGTCTTTCAGGTGACGGGTAGCGCGGCAATCGTCCTCGTTGTAGCGCAGAATGGCGTCGAGGAAAGTGCGATCGCGTGTTTTTAACCATTGATCGTACCAATAGATACACACTTGTCCATTCGCCCCCGCATCGCGCCACTCAAAACCCAACCAATGCGCGATCGCTTTTAAAGCATAACTTTCGACGGGCAGTGTCACCATTCCTGTCACCCACTCGTGGATATCCACAAAGCGCGATAGCACCGGACGTAGCCTCTCCAGCGGGGTGTTGTAGCATTTAGCCAGCCGCTTCATCGTCAGGATTTCGTAGTCGCAGAAATGGAAAATGGGAGCCTGAGGATAAGTCCAAACCAAATCTAAAAATTGCTGCCAAACCAATTCTTCGTCGCTGGGTTGTTCTGCTAAGAAAGGATAAAACGTTTCTGTATTAGCTTGACGGTCTACCACTAAAACTCCCAGCAGATAATCCAGTTCTAGCGACGGTTCTGCTTCAATATCAAAGTAAAGTTCGATAGGTGAAAGGAGAGAAGATGGATTGTCCATCACCCATTCTGCTGTTTTAGTGGTTTTAGCGATCGCAAAGGGTTTCTCTAGGAGAATCGCGCGATTCTGTACCACCGATTGCGCTTGCTGTACTAGCTGTTGCGCGACTTCCTCTCCCAAAACTGGCTCCAAAAAAGCCGGACTAACACCTGCCAAAGACTCCCGACTCGTCAGTTCAAGTGTCTGCAAATGCTGATAGCGACTCGGCGTTACACCCGGAATCAAAGAGAGATGTTGCTGTTCTTGCGCGATCGCATAGCAGTGATTTAACCAAGGGCAAAGATTGCACCGCTGACGGGTAATGAACACCTCTGGCTCTTGCCGAGACAGGAGCATTTCGATACACTCCTCTACAAGTGCCTGCATCATCGGCACCCATTTACTTAAATTGACTGCATAAGCCTTTTTTTCCCGTAATTGCAGCCAAACCGTATCCGGCATAACGCCCTGAACAGATGCCAGCAGATGGGCGTGAAAAGCTGCAACCGTTTGATATTCCAGCTTAGGACGCCGACCTAAATGAATGTCACTGGGAACGTAAATCCAATCGCCAAAGTTTGATTGTCCGGGTTGTTTAACCAAAAAATCAGGACAACTCACGAGGGTCACTGTCTTTGGAAGGTGCAAGAAGGATTCATCCTTTATCCCTACTCCTTCCTCTTTCAGAAGCACGCCTCGGTAAATTAGCTCAACACCTTCTTGCATCAAGGCAATGGTGGCATTCGCACCAGCGTGCCAATCTCCCCAAGCGTAATTGGGTTTGTGATAAGTCTGTCCCGCCAGAATGGTTTGCTGGAGAGCATACCGATCCTGTTGCAATTTGGCGCGAAAATCACTTTGAAAATCCTGCTGGGTAGGATCTCCATATAAATCGAGAAAAGACCGGCGACTACAACGTTGGTAGTGCCGCAACATATTAACAGTTAGCAGCATGACTTCAAGCTAACAGAGAATGAGTGAGCTTTCGCGATCGCTCTTATCGCACTCAGACTAAATGACACTAGACAAACAAAGCCTGACGAGAGCGGACTTGTAGAGACATGATATATCGCGTCTCTACGTGTAGATTTTGACAGCGATTCACCATCGGTTAGAGTAGTGGCGATTTTGAGCGTGAGGGTGTAGGCATGGCTAAGCGCAGCAAACGGCAGTTGATTGGGTGGCGATCGCTCTTATTGTTACTTCCTATATCGTTTTCAGCTTCTATCTATCGTAGTTTGGCGTTATTTGTAACTGTTCTATTGTTGTCATCAGTGAGGGCACAGGCAACCAGCGTTTCAATCGCCCAGCAGCCAGCGACTTCCTCGCCAAATGCAACGACTACTGATGAGCAACAAACTTACGAACAGGGACTGCAACTGATAAAGCAAGGACAACAACTAGAGAAACAAGGAACGGTAGAATCTCAGCAACAAGCGCTTGCCAAATACGAAGAAGCACTCTCTATTTGGCAGCAATTGGCGGTTAACGAAGCTCCGCCGTATGAGGCTCGCAGTTGGGAAGCACTGACTCTTTCTCTCATCGGTACCATCTACAATGTTGACCAAGACGAGCCTCAGAAGGCGCTGGACTATTTCGAGCGGGGGTTAGCTGTCAGGCGCGAGTTGAAAAACCGCCTTCAGGACGCGATCGCTCATGCCTCTGCGGATAATGCTAGCGCTAACTCAAACGACAAACAAAAACTGCTCGACACCTACAAGCAAGCACTTGCATTTACCAGTGTTGAGGAAGCTTCCCTACTCAATTCCCTCGGTGGTGTTTACTTGGAGTTAGGCAAAAAGCAAGAAGCGCTGGAATATTACAATCAAGCCCTGTCGCTGTTTCGATCTGAGAAAAAACCCTCTCGTGAAGCTGTTACACTGAGCTTCATCGCTAATCTCTACTTCCAGTCAGGCGAAACTCAATCAAGCCTCAACTTCTACAATCAAGCACTGGAGATTCAACGTGCCGAGAAGGATATTGCTGCACAAGCCCGAACACTCGGCACTATCGCCATAATTTACACCCAATTGGGTGAATTGCAACAGGCGCTTGCCACTTATAACCAAGCACTCGAACTCCAGCGACAAAGGAAGGATTTTGCTAGGCAAGCGGATATCCTTGGGGGTATTGGTTGGGTCTACTTCAAATGGGGTCAGTTTCAGTTGGCGCTGGATTCCCATCACCAAGCGCTGAAACTCTGGCAAGCAGCACAGGGAAATTTATCTGGAACAGATTTAGCCTTCAACTTTACTCAACAAGCTGAGATTCTCAGGAATATGGGCCTCACCTATTCCTTAGGAGGATTTGGCGATCTTGCTAAAGCGCTGGACTTTTTTAACCAAGCGCGATCGCTTTACCAAAAGGCGGGATATCGATACGGGGAAGCGACCCTTCTCTCCTACATCAGCAATACCTACAAACAATTGGGGGAAATGCAGAAAGCCGTCGATGCCTTAAATCAAGCGCTCGTGCTGTGCCGTGCCATTTCCAGTCCCACTAAGGAAGCTGTTGCCCTCCGTGACATCGCTGGTATCTATGAGTCAATGGATGAGCCGCAGCAGGCACTGGACTTTTACAACCAAGCCCTGGATATCCAGCGTCGGGTGAACGATCGCCCTCAACAAGCCGCCACCCTCAACAGTATCGCTAAGGTCTACGGTTCATTGGGCGATTATCAGCTCAGTATCGATACACACAACCAAGCGCTAGAGATATTTAAAAGTATTGGCGATCGCACCAACCAAGCTCTAACTCTTACCAACATGGGCGGCGTCTACCAAGGAGCAAAAAATTATGAAAAAGCGTTGGAATTTCACAATCAATCGCTGGCTCTGGCAAAACAAAATAATGATTTCCCGCAGCAAGTTACCACACTTGTAGGTATTGCTTCAGTTTACCTATCATTAAAGGATTATTCTAAGGCGCTTGATGCAGCTAACCAAATCCTTGCACTGTCACGCGAACAGAATAACGCCTCCTGGGAAGCCTATGCATTTGGGATGAGCGGTGTTGCTTATCTGAAATCGGGGGATTACCAGAAAGCACTGGAAGCCCTGGAAAAGGCAGTGGCTGGGGATCGGAAGGTGGAGGATCGCCAAGGAGAAGCCACCCACCTGCGCGATCTGGGTAAGGTTTACAATGCATTAAAGCAGTACGAAAAAGCGCTATCAACCTACGATCGGGTTCTAGCACTGCGGCGGATGTTTGGCGATCGTGCGGAGGAAGCATATACACTCTATGAGGTTGCGATTACACAACGCGACAAGGGCAATCTCAACGCAGCCCGTACCCAAATCGAAGCCGCCATCAAAATTGTTGAGGACATACGCACCAGAGTCACCAGCCCAGAACTGCGTACTTCCTACTTTGCCTCCGTGCAGAATTACTACCAGTTCTACATCGACGTGCTGATGCAGTTGCACAAAAAAGAGCCTTCTATTGGGTACGATGCTCTGGCACTGCACGCCTCGGAACGCGCTCGTGCCCGGAGTCTTTTGGAACTCCTAACAGAGGCTAACGCTAATATTCGGCAAGGAGTCGAGCCAAAACAGCTGGAACAAGAGCGCACCTTGCAGCAAAAACTTGATGCTGTTGAAAAACGCCGAGTTGAGTTACACAGTAGCAACCCCACTAAAGGACAGCTAGAGAAAATTGAACGAGAACGCGAAAATCTCTTAGAAGAGTATCGACAAGCCCAAGCTGACATCCGCGCTAAAAGTCCCCGCTATGCCGCCCTCACTCAGCCAAAACCCCTCACCTTGGCAGAGATTCAGCAGCAGGTTCTGGATGACGATACGCTGCTTTTGGAATACTCGCTAGGCGAAGAACGCAGCTATCTATGGGCAGTCACCAAGACTGGCATCACCAGCTGCGAACTCCCTAAACGCGCCGAAATTGAGTTAGCGGCGCGAGGTTTCTATGAACTTTTGAATACCCCTGGCTATCGCTTGGAAACCCGAAAGCCGACTGATAAACGGGGAGGCATTGCGGTTGAACTCGCTCCCGCTAGCACCGAAGTCGTAACCAAACTCAGCCAGATGCTCTTGGGGCAAGTGGCTGGGAAACTAGATAAGAAACGATTACTCATTGTCAGCGAGGGTGCATTGCAGTATGTCCCCTTTGCCGCGCTACCAGTACCAACGCAGCCAAGCACAGAAAACAAAGCCAATCCTTCCACCTCACCCACTCCACTGTTAGTCAATTACGAAATCGTCAATCTGCCCTCAGCCTCCACGCTAGCCGTGTTAAGACACGAACAAGCTGGGCGCAAACCTGCTGCTAAGGCTGTGGCGGTGCTAGCCGATCCCGTCTTTGGCAGTGACGATGAGCGAGTCAATAAAGCAAAAGGGCAGACAGAGAAGCAGGGGAGTATCGGAGAAAACCTTGCACTCAGTGCTTTAGCAAGATCCGCTAGAGAATCGGATGTCACTTTTAAGCGTCTACCCTTTACCCGGCAAGAAGCGGAGGAGATTCTATCCCTGGTACCAGCCGCAGAACGCAAGCAAGCCTTCGATTTTGCTGCCAATCGCGCCTCCGCAACCAACCCAGAACTCAGCCAGTACCGGATCGTGCATTTTGCCACTCATGGCATCCTCAACAGCGTGCATCCAGAATTATCAGGGGTGGTGCTGTCTCTGCTAGATGAAAAAGGGGAATCGCAGAATGGTTTCTTGCGACTGCACGATGTTTTCAATCTCAACTTGCCAGCTGAACTGGTGGTACTGAGTGCTTGCGAAACGGGATTAGGTGAAGAAGTCAAAGGCGAAGGATTAGTAGGCTTGACACGCGGCTTTATGTATGCGGGTACGCCGCGAGTGGTAGTGAGTTTGTGGAGTGTTAGCGATCGCGCAACATCCGAATTGATGACCAAATTTTACAAAGGAATGCTGGAAAAAAATCTACAGCCAGCGGCGGCATTGAGAGCAGCACAGATAGACATGTGGCAAAAAACGGAATGGAAAGCACCCTATTACTGGGCAGCTTTCGTACTGCAAGGCGAGTGGAAATAACAACCGAACTGTATCGCTTCTAGCTCCCTCAGGAGTTACACAGTTGGCTTAAGAATGAAACGAGGAGCCGCCAAGTAGTGACGAACAGCATCTCGCACAATCCTGCGTTGCAATCAGGAAGTTAATGTAATCGGGTTGGTTGACTTTCGCTGGCTTCATTCCTAAGTAGTTCTACCTCACCTCCCCTTTTTTCTCAACTGCGTAACTACTGAATCTTTATGAAGCTGGAATAAAGCTCCACTCTCCACTGATTTCCGGACAAGTTATAAGTTTTAATTATGAATTAAATGAATTTACGTATTTATACTTAGGCAAGCTTTAGAAAAATTGTCCATTTATGATTTATTTTTTTCATCAAGTCTCCCATTTTTACTAACTTTCATGGCTAGACAAGCCGTTGGTAGGTCACTCTAATAAAATTACATTTAATAAGTCTTTACATATATAAGCTGTTTATATATGGATACTTTTTATTTTTTCAGTAAAGTCTACGTGGAATTACTAGAAATTCACAGAGGAGAATAGTAGGCTTCCTTTTACGGCTGAGTTGTATTCAATACCTGGCTAGGGCACCTTTAATTGCAACTTAGTAGGCAAGGAATTCTAACTGCTGGGTCTGTCTACATTCTCGGCTTCAACTTAATTCTGCATGAGAGGAACACTTTATGAGTTTAATGAGAAAAGTTACAGGAATTGTCGGGGGAGCAGCGTTGCTCACAATGGGTATAAATTCAGCTCCCTCTGAAGCTGCTTTGTTGGACTTTTCTTTAAGAAGTTTTAGAAAAGAAATTTCTTTTACTTTAGATACCTCGGTGACAGATCAGGATTCTTCTCCAACCGCTGGTTTCTTCCCAAACGCGATATCAGACCTTAAAATAGACGGTTCGCCAGTTCCATATTCTGATACGGCAAATGTGAATACTAGAGCGACTACTTCTGCGGGGTTTGGCGGTGGAATTGGGCCAGGAGAGTTTTCTAGTTTGAGCTTCTTTTTCAGAGGTTTTGATTTAAATTTACCGGATCCAGTCCCCATTCCTACCTCTTATTTCTTTGTTCTCTGGTTTGATAATTTTTCTTTAGTCAATCAACTCTCTAGTGACCCCAACGACTATGCATTACGCATTGGTTACGGAAGAGAAGATACTATTGGCTCTCTCCGTACAGATATTCCTCCAGAACTGCTAACTGTGACGCTTCGTCAAGCGCCATCTCCCAATCCTGTTCCGGAACCCAGTGCGATGGCAGGTCTTTGTGTCTTAGGCCTGAGCTTCTTATTAAAGAAGACTGCTCAAAAAGCTTAAACAGGGCTTACGCAGCAGCAATTTAAACTGAGGAGATCAGCTTCACCAAACTCGACTACTGCCAATATCTACTGAGCAGTCCTGTCAACAACACGGTCACGAAATTGGTCGATCATCTTGAGGGTATTAGGCTCGCTCGTATCAATCGCTATCTGTGTGGCGAGAAGTTGACGCTTCGAAAGTTGTGGGACACCGTGGAACCCCTTCTACAACCGTCCGAGAATGCCTAAGTGCTATAAAATGATACGGGACACCGTGGAACCCCTTCTACAACCGTCCGAGAATGCCTAAGTGCTATAAAATGATACGGTTCTAGACAAGCGTTATTCAGACTCGATTGAACTGGTCAGGCGACAATACTGGTCAGGCGGCAATACAGTGGGAATGAGCATCGCGTGATTCGGGGCATTGGCTTGACGCCGCTGTCTGTACGTCAATGGTGAAACTGGACTGAAATGTCCCTTGCGTAAGCCCTGTCCTTTACAAACTCAAGGGGAGGCGAACCGTGAAACTAGATCCCATCCCTTCCTGACTTTCTACAGTAATATCACCCCCCATCATCTGGCAGAAGTGACGGCTAATCGCCAACCCCAGTCCAGTACCGCCATACTTTTTCGTAGTCGAGGCATCTCCTTGCATAAAGGCTTGAAACAGTTGCTGTTGTTGTTCATCCGAGATCCCAATCCCAGTATCGGCGACCCGAAAAAGGATGAAGGACGTTTTCAAGGATGAAGGATGTAGGGTGGAAGAATCAGAGTTTCGGGTTTTTAGACTTGCTGCTGATAGTTGACTCTGGGCGATCGCGCTTTCATCTTTCTGCACTGTCAGCGTCACTCGACCTTGCTCGGTAAACTTGGCAGCATTGGAGAGCAAATTAAACAATATCTGCCGCACCTTAATCTGGTCAGCGTACATGGTGCCCAGATTCTCGTCACAATGAACGTCTAAGACATTTCCATTCTTCTCTACTAACGGTTTTACTGTTATGACAACGCTAATAATTAACATTTTGATATCAAACGTTTCCGGGTAGAGAGTCATTTTCCCGGCTTCAATCTTCGACAAGTCGAGGATGTCATTAATCAGTGCCAGAAGATGTTTGCCAGCAGAGTTAATTGATTGAAGATCGCTAATAAAATCTTCATCGCTTAAGCCGAGATCCTGGGCATCTTCTTCGAGAAGTTTGCTCAAGTTAATGACAGCATTCAAGGGTGTACGCAGCTCGTGGCTCATATTCGCCAGAAACTGACTTTTGGAGGTACTAGAAGCTTCAGCTAATTCTTTCGCTTGTTGCAATTCTTTGGTACGCTCGGATACTCGTTCGATGAGATGATTCAGAGAAGTGGCTAATGACCCAATTTCATCGCCAGTGGTGACAGGGGCACGCAGATCAAAATTAGATTCCCGTGCTACCTGCTGAGCCACTTGAGTAACCGTGACGACTGGCTGAGCGATCGCGCGACTGGTACGCAGCGCCATCGTCCCTGCGATCGCAACCGAAACAAGCATACTCAAGATAATAATGATTTTCTCCAGTCCTTGAGCATTCTCCATCACTTCTCTCCCTTGCTGCTCCTGCTTTTGAGCCATGTCAAGGAGGTTGCTCAATTGTGCATTGAAGCCCTCTAAAGTCATCGCTGACTCCCCACGGATCGCGATGAGTAGTTGCCGTCGCGCTGACTCAACCGCCTTTGGCTGCAATTGCAATTGGTCAATTGGTTGCAAGCTAGACTCAGTTTGCTGAACGTAGGAGTCCAAAGTAGTCGTGTAAGCCTGCAATAATTCCTGTATTGTGTCGGGGGTTGCTGCTAACCAGGCAGGGTTGCTCTTGATGAAGCGTTCAATTTCCAACCTCAACTTCTTAGCTTTGCTAACACAGTCGAAAAATTGCGCTTTTTCCAATTGCAGCTGTTGTGAATCCTCTAGTACAGCAGCTAAATGCGAACCATGTAATTGCACCTCGATGACCGCATCCTTAAAATTTCCGAGCAGTTGTGCTTGTACGTGGGCATCATTGAGTTGTTTGACGCCTTGCCCTTGGTAATAGTCTGCGATTACTAACCCAGCTAGCGAACCGAAAAAGCCAATCGCAATTGCTAGGAAATAGCCGTAGCCAATCTTTTGGTGGATGCGCCAAGAACCGGCTTTCGGTTTCCAAGGTAAGAGAGATTTTAGCGAGTGGCGGTCGGTCGAGAGCGGCTGAGTCGCTAAAACTTTTTGGCTCTCTGTGGTGTCGTCAGCAGCGGTTGGCTCTTGAGGTTGCATCAGCACAAATTCCTTGCCTTGCTGCTAAAAATGACCAAATCAGCCCTATTAGATCGAGTCGAGTCTCGCTCGACCCTTAGCTCCACTTCTTTTATAACAGCACCACCGCTGAGCCAATGTGATTTGTATGGTGTTTTAAACAAGATCGAGGAAAGGGTTAAGTTTCCAAAAATGTAACCTAAAGCACTACTCGAAAGCTACAGTGCCAGATTAGGAACACGAGATTATTTGTTGTTCTAATTTGTGTTCCAAAATATGAATCGCTTTCTCCCGTGTAGTGCTAAGCCGAATTTCTGGAATCGTGTAAAAATTGTTTCTCTAGCGCTGGGTATCCTCAGCCTGAGTGCCTGCCAATCTGCCCCGACGCTAGAGAAACTACCCAGAAGCCTGACTGTCTCCGGAAAAGGAGATGTCAGCATTCCGACAACGATCGCGCAAGCGCGTTTGGGTGTGGAAGTTCAGGGGAAAACTTCTCAGGAAGTTCAGCAGCAAGTCGCCCAACGCTCTTCTGCGGTAGTGAAACTGCTGAAATCCCGTCAGGTGGAAGAACTAAAAACGACTGGGATTACTCTCGCTCCTAACTATAGTTTCAAAGACGGTAAGCAAACCCTCAATGGATATATCGGCACCAACATTGTAAGTTTTCGGACTGGTCATGAAAAAGCCGGGACGCTGTTAGATGATGCCATCAAAGCCGGTGCAACACGAATTGATGGCGTTAATCTTGTTGCTGCGGATGAAGCAATCGCGCAGGCTCAACAGGAAGCGATTAAAAAAGCCTCCGAAGACGCCCAAAAGCAAGCAGCAGCGGCGTTGGGGGCACTCGCTCTCAATCAGCGAGAAATTGTCAGCATTCAAATCAATGGAGTCAATCCACCACAGCCAGTCATCGCCTCCGAGCAGGCTTTATTATCCCCTCGAAATCAGGCTGCTGACACGCCGGTTGTGGGTGGCGAACAGAAGATTATTTCATCCGTTACCTTGCAAATTCGCTATTAAAGAGCGGCTTAACGTTTCAGGATGCGTCCAATCCAAATTACACCTAAAGTCCCTAACCCAAACCAGATAGCCACGATAATAAAGGCAACAATCCAATTCGTAGGTTTATCTTGAGCGATCGCGCTTGTTGCTCTTTCCCGACAATCCGCCATCACGGCTGGGGGAATCATCTTCAGTACCAGCCAAATTCCCAGCGGCACAAGAATCAGATCGTCTAGATAACCAATGACTGGGATAAAATCTGGAATGAGATCGATCGGACTAAAGGCATAGGCGACGATCAACCCAGCCAATATCCTTGTATACCAAGGAACTCTGGGATCTTTACAAGCCAAGTAAATTGCGTAGGTTTCTTTTTTCAACCGATGGAGTTGTTGTTTCCATCCCTGCATTTGCGTTGACCTGAATGAACGTTAAACGCTAATGAAGCTGTAGCGATCGCTTACTGCAATACTTGAATAAGTTGCCACTCTCGGACTTCCCCGATCGCTCGGTAAGGCGAGGATAAATTGGCGAGTTGTTCTGATCTAATCCAAGCGTAGCTAGACGGTTGCAGCTCTGAAACTTGTTTAACCTGTTTCGCCAAATCGTGAGTGTAAAAGCATAGTAGCACTCCAGTTTTTCCCGTTCCTCTGATCCAATTCACTGGATGAGTTTGTAACACAGCAGCAATTTCCGGCTGCTGCATTAATGCCTTGATCTCAGGGTTGTAATCTCCAATTAAACCCGTGCTTCCCGCTACGGCTAAAGCAAACCAAGGTCCTACCAACCAAGCTGCTAACCAATAACGAGCCGTTAAAAACTTCTTGCCAAAGTAATAACGACCCATCCATACCGCTGGTAACATTAGCCAACCCAACCCCAAACCAAGAGCGATCGCTCCATACTTTTGTATTTGTGCATCCCCTTTCACGCCAGGAATCGGAAAACTACCGTACAACGCCACACCTGCTAACACTAATAAGCAAGCTAACCCCCCAAAGGCATAACTGAGATTTTGCGGAAGCCATTTTCGCGGCGATTTGTTCTCATAAATCCTGGCAAGCCAATCCAAAGCAAGTCCTGCCAATAAAGCCACAAAAGGATAAAGAGCCAAAGCATAATGGGGCAAACGAGTCGAGAAAAAACTGATTTCTACAAACAGAATCAGCGGAAGACCCACTAATATTAGCTTCTGTCGAGGAAGTAAATTTCGTAAACAAATGCCTATACCTAACAAACTGAAAAAAGGCCAGGGAAACGCTTTGGCTGGAATATTCCAGAAATAGTAAGGCCAAGTATTTCCATCACTTTCATCTGAGCTAAGCCTGAAAATAAACTGGAACAATTCCTGAAAAGTATCTTTGTCATAGTGCAGCCAACCATTCAAAAGCCAGACAATTGTTGGAATGAAGCCAACTACAAAGCCTAAATAGAGCATGGGATTTGTGAGATGTCGGTGACGACGATGCTCCCAAATTAGGTAAGGTAACAGCGCGATCGCTGGCAAAAAAATCATATAGCTTCTGATTAAGAAGCCCAGGCCTAAACTTATACCAGCGACAAAGCTCCAAAAACCTTGATATTTTGGATGTCGTTCAGCTTTTAATAAAGACCAACTACCCAAAAGTGCCATGCAAACCATCGGCACATCTGGAACGGCTAATCGACTATATTGAAACCAAAAAAACTCAACACTTAGAATTGCCGCTGCTAACCATGCAGCTCGTTTACTTAACAGAATTGTCCCAATTTCATAGACCAATATCACGCTAATGATGCCAGCAATGATGCTCGGTATTCGCGCAGTTGCCTCACTAATGCCGAACAGCGAGAATGAACTGGCAATCAACCAATAGGCACCGGGAGTTTTACCATAATTAGCGATAGAGGGCTTTAACCAGTTGCTAGACTCCACTATTAATTTAGCTCGCCAAGAGTAAAGTCCCTCATCATGCGCCATTAGGCTTTGCTGTTCGTGACTGAATAGCAATAAAGGGACTGACCAAAGTAACAAGGTCAAATAGGGTAATAATGCCTGTAGGCGAGAGATTTTAAGCATTTGACTTCTCATTAAGCAGTCATTTTATTTAGTTGAAAATTAGCCTAGAAGATTTTAAGTTTTTTTTATCTAAACTTTTTTGTTGACCCTCACAAAAAAGCCGAGAGGAAACTGCTTTTTTCAAAGCAAGCATCTCTTCGGCTTTAAGCTTCGAGGTATTCAGGTACTTGAAGTACAAGGGTTAAGCAGTCGCTTCACACTCGGTCATTGCTTCCCGCAGGAGTGCTGCTTTGTCAGTTTGTTCCCAAGGCAAATCTAAATCCGTCCGTCCAAAGTGACCATAAGCAGCGACATCTTGGTAGAAACGACCGCCGCGATCGCTGGGTAGGTGACGTAATTTGAATTCTTGGAGAATCCCCGCTGGGCGCAATTCAAAGTTCTGTTTCACCAGTTCCAGTAAGCGCTCATCGTCTACTTTGCCGGTACCGAAGGTTTCTACCAAAATACTGACGGGTCGAGCAACGCCAATTGCATAGCTCAACTGGACTTCGCATTTTTCTGCCAAGCCAGCCGCCACAATGTTTTTAGCCACATAGCGACAAGCGTAAGCCGCACTGCGGTCTACTTTTGTCGGGTCTTTTCCGGAGAAGGCACCGCCACCATGACGGGAGTAGCCGCCATAGGTATCAACAATAATTTTCCGCCCAGTCAGACCAGAGTCGCCTTGAGGTCCCCCGATGACGAATTTGCCAGTGGGGTTGACTAGAAAGCGGGTTTCTTCGTCCGGCTGAATCGCCATATCCGCAAAAACGGGTTGTACAACCGCCGCCCACAAATCTTCTTTAATCTTGGCTTGGACTGCGGATTGCTCGCTAATTTCACCAATGTTGGCGGTGTGCTGGGTGGAAATCAGGATGGTGTCAATCCCAACGGGTTTCCCACCTTCATAGGCAACCGTTACTTGAGTTTTGCCGTCTGGACGCAGGTAAGGCAATTGTCCAGTTTTCCGAACTGCTGCAAGGCGGCGAGAAATTCGGTGTGACAAACTGATCGGCAAGGGCATCAGTTCCGGTGTCTCGTTGCAGGCGAAGCCAAACATGATGCCTTGATCGCCAGCGCCAATGGCGTCTAATTGGTCGTCGCTGGCTTCTTCGCGGGTTTCCTGCGCGGTGGTAACACCTTGGGCAATATCTGGGGATTGTTCATCCAAGGCAACCAAGACTGAGCAGCTGTTGGCAGAGAAGCCATTATCGGCATCGGTGTAGCCGATCTCTGCAATTTTTTTCCGGGCTAAGTTAACGAAATTTACTTGAGCTTTGGTGGTAATTTCACCTGTGATTAGCACTAAGCCGGTGTTGACGACGACTTCTGCGGCGACGCGGCTGCTGGGGTCTTGTGTCAGTAGCGCATCTAGAATGGTGTCAGAAATCTGATCGCAGATTTTATCGGGATGACCTTCAGTAACAGATTCAGACGTAAATAGGTAGCGACGAGACAAGGGCAATTCCTCCTGGGATGATGGCTCTTGCTAGGGCAGTGATTTGAGTTAAGTTAAGCTATTTTAACCTGCGATCCTAAAAACATTGAGACGCGATCGCTATTATGGTCAATTTATTTGATAAAGCTTTGATGAAGCGAATCGGCTGCCCTAGTATTTGGCGTTACAGTGGGAAGACATCGGGATTCGCTTTGTAGCGGGAATTTTTCGATGATTTTTATCAGAATAGTCGCTCTTGGTGGACACGAAAGCGATCGCGCTCATGCCAATTACAAATAAATCGGTGACGCTGAGACGGTGCTAGTGATGACAGCAATTTTACCGACAGCCCAACCGGAGAAATCTTTTCCCCTAGTGCCGATGGTGAACCAGTAGCAGAAACCTATGACCATCTCTATGCCATTTTGACGACTTTGGAAGTCCTCAAACAATACTTGGCAGAGCGTCAGGCAACTGTTCTTGCTAACCAGTTTCTTGACTATTCCCAAGGCTTTCCTAAAAGGGAAACTACTTGGCTTTTACCGAGAAGATACTAGGAAAAAGTTGCTAATTGCCGATGAGCTAATGCAGGCGCTCAAGCAGGAAACTCAGAGGCGACAGCATGCAGAAGAACAAGCCGAACAAGAACGCCAACGAGCCGAACAAGAGCGCCAGCAGCGGGAATTTGCTCAACAACAGCTTGCTGATATGGAAAACCTGTTAGCTCGTTATCGCGATCGCTTTGGGAATTTGCCTGATAGCTAATGGCTAACGGGTGTCAGGGGTTCTCACCGATTAGCCATTAGCATCCAAAATTTGAATTTCGTCGAGTTGCGCGATCGCGACATCTGCACTTTCTAGATGCGCCGCCTCCGGCTTTCCCCAGCAGATGCCAACACAACCAGCGGCACCCGCCTGACGTGCCATTTGAATATCTCCGGCAGAATCTCCCACCATCAGAGTATTGCTGGGTGAAACTCCCAGTCTCTGGCAAGCTTGCAAAAATAAAGCTGGATCGGGTTTAGTGGGACCTTCATCCACTCCCATCTCTAGCTGGATGTAGGGCGAGAGCTGATGGCGTTTGACAAATGCTTCTACTCGTGACGTAGAAGCAGCTGATAAAATTCCTAATCTTAAGCCAGCTTGAAACAGAAGTTGCAGCACTTCCAAAGAACCGACAAATAAGGGGGAAGGGGCAGCATCTTTTAGAAATTGATCTGCTTCATTAAAGGCGCGATGAGCGATCGCTCTTGATTCCAGCCACCCCCGCCCGGTCTCAGCAATATAAGCAGCAGCAGCAATTTCATTCTCTCCATGACTGCCTACTGCTAATAACCCTGTAGGGTCGAGAGTATCTCCATTAATGCCAAACGCCATTAATAAAGGGTCTCCGGTTCCGGGGATTTGAGCGTCTATAATGCGCGATCGCTTTTGCCCCAACTTTCTCAAAAATGACTCCGAATCCTCTAGGGTGCCGTCCTTGTCAAAAATTACCGCCTGGATATTCGGGAACGTGACCTCTCGACAGCGAATTGTTACCAAAATTTCCCCCTCAACTCATTAAACTGCAATAAAAAAAGAGGGAAATTCCCTCTTTGGTCATTACTAATTTCAAATTTCAAATCTGAAATTTCTCTGTCTCCTAACAAAATTACTCTTGTTCTATAGCAGGTGACAGCTCTTTAGCTTCTGTATCAGGTGACTCTTCTTCCTCTTCTGTAGCGGGTGGCACCTCTTCAGCTTCGATAGCGGGTGGAACTTCTGCCTCTTCTGTAGCAGGTGGCACGTCTTCATCTTCGATAGGAGGTAGCGCTTCTTCGTCAGAAACGCCGATTTCTATAGAAGGTATCGTAGTGCCTTGCAGCTTGGCTCGCATCTGCTCCCGATACTTAGCCGCCATTTCTTCCGCCATGTCATAGACGCGATCGCGGTTCTTGATCATGTCGCCTGGTTCTGGCTCTAGCTGCTTGGTGGAGAGCGAAATCCGTCCCCGTTCAGCATCAAGGTCAATGATCATCACTTTCACTTCATCATTGACATTGAAGACGCTGTGAGGTGTGTCGATGTGGTCGTGGGAAATCTCGGAGATGTGCAGCAGTCCGCTGACGCCGCCAATATCGATAAATGCACCATAAGGCTTGATGCCTCGTACTGTTCCAATAACGACCTCGCCCACTTCCAGACGATTCATCTTCCGCTCGACTAGCGCCCGTCGGTGTGACAGAACTAGACGGTTGCGGTCTTCGTCTACCTCTAAGAATTTTAGCGGTAGTTCTTCACCAACCAAATCTTCCTTGGGTTTGCGAGTGCTGATGTGAGAACCAGGAATAAACCCGCGCAATCCTTCAATCCGTACCAACGCGCCACCGCGATTGGTAGCGAAGACAAGCGATCGCACTGTAGCGTCTTCTGTCTGCAACTGCCTGACTCGCTCCCATGCTCGCATGTACTCAATGCGGCGGATGGAAAGGGTTAGCTGTCCATCTTCATTCTCGTCGGTCAGAATGAAAAATTCTCGCGTCTCGTTGGACTGCAACACTTCTTCCGGAGCATCAACCCGATTGATTGACATCTCCTGAATCGGAATGTAAGCCGCTGTTTTAGCGCCAATGTCAATCAGAGCGCCCCTAGGCTCTAAACTGAACACGGTACCGGCGACAATATCACCGGGATTAAAGTGATAGTCGTACTTATCGAGTAGGGCCGCAAAATCTTCGTGAGAAAATCCAATATCTGCTGTAGCGGTTGTTTTCTGATTGACCATGCGTATCGTTTCCTGGTGTTATCTCCGTATTTAACTGTGCCTCCTGTCGATGTACGCCCACGTTTACCGCGTGCAGTTTACACCTACATAGCTCTCTCGCCAAACCTATTGTATGAGATTTTCTAGGAGCGAGAAGTTGTCCAGACAGGATATTATAACTTAATTTGCTCATCCTCCGTTTGGCTAAAATTGCTCCCTAGCAGTAGGTAAGCGGTATTTCAGCTAAAGACTACATCTGAGGCAACAACTACTATTTCTGCATCTGGTTGCGGTACTTTGCCGCCATTTCCTCAGCTTTTTCATAGACTTTCTGAGGATTTTTCAGCATATCACCTAGTTCGGGTTCTAGTGCTTTTGTGGAGAGTGAGACGCGATCTTTCTCAGCATCCATCGAAATTATCATTGCTTTTATTTCATCATCGACCTTAAAAATACTTTCAGGTTTGTCAAAGTCAGCGTGGGAAATTTCGGAAATGTGCAGCAGAGCGTTAATGACTGCAATATTGATAAATGCACCATACGGCTTGAGTGCAAGTACTCTCCCAGTAACAACTTGACCAACTTCTAAATGCTTTATCCCTGCTGGATACAGTGCTAGTCGATGGGAAACAAACAAGCGATCGCGGTCTTCATCTACCTCAACGATCTTGATAGGGATTTCTTCTCCCATTAACTCTTCTTTCGGCTTACGGGTATCGAGACGAGAATGTAAAACACAGCCGCGCAACCCCTCAACTTTAACTGATACGCCAAAGCGATGAGTTTCAAAAATTATGGCGTAAACTGTGACGTTTTCTGCTTGCATTTGACGCACTCGTTCCCAAGCCAACTTTTTCTCAAGCTGTCGTATCGAAAGACCGAGTATCAAATTCCCCACTTCATCGTATTGGTTCACGATCAAGAATTCACGGGTTTCATTAAGCTGCAAGACTTCTTCTGGTGAGTCAATCTCATTGATTGACATTTCCCGAATTGGGAGAAAAATAGCTGTTGGTGCGCCAATATCAATTAAAGCGCCTTCCGGCTCCAGAGCGATCGCTTTACCAATTACAACGTCGCCAGGACGAAAGCTAGATAAATTTGAATTCAAAAATGTTCGGCTGTACCTACCGCATCTCTAATGCATACTATAGCAGTTTTGTCAACTGCTAGTTACTAATAACCAATAAACAAAGAAGCCTGGATTGCTGTGTCACCAGGCTCTGATAAAGAAGACTTATTATTTTCGAGAGGATCTGTTAGTTCAGTGTCTTCCTCTGTTCCACTGCCATGACTTCGCAGATGATTCAAGGTATCCACAAAATCTCGAATTCCTTGAAACTGCCGATAGACCGAGGCAAAACGGATATATGCAACTTCGCTGATAGATTGCAGACGCTGGAGGACTAATTCCCCAATTTCTTGACTGGTGACTTCTCTGATGATGCGCTGCTGTAATTCTGCTTCAATTTCATCAACCAATACTTCCAGAGTTCCTTGGGGGATGCCGGTTTTTTCACAGGCTCGAACAATCCCACGAATTAACTTGGAACGATCAAAGGAGTCTCGCTGACCTCCCCGTTTGATCACCGTAATTGGAACAAATTCAATGCGTTCGTAGGTAGTGAAGCGATGATTGCACTTCAAACACTCGCGGCGTCGCCGGATACTTTGTCCGGCTTCTGTAGAACGGGACTCAAGGACACGGCTATCGGTGTACTGGCATAAAGGACATTGCATTTTAAAAAGTCCTCGCTTGTTGGATAGACGAGCGTGAGGAAGGATTAGAATTATCTGCCACTTTACTAAAGAAATACCTAAAATTGGAAAAGCTGAGCCGGTTATTATCTTAACCCTTGTGGAAATACAAGGGTTAAGACAGTTGCGGCTCAGTAGCTTTTCCTACATATTAAGTTGTAGTGCTGCGAGCTTTAGGTGCGAACTACTTCTTCTCAATCCGAGGAGGTTCGCGGAAAGCGATCGCAAAGAAGAGAGTACCCAATGCGAGGGTCAAAATCAAAATGTAAGCAGCGGCTTCCATATCAGAATTTCCTGATTGTTTGCTTTACTACCAGTCTACCTTGTCAAGAAAAACTAATAAGGCAAAAGGCGAAAGAAAAATACTTAACTTTTGCCTTTCGCCTGATTACATTTCTAGACAGCTTCCTTCTTGCGGGTACTCTTGTCACCCACTTTCTGGAACAGACCCCACTCAACCTGCTCTTCCAGGTCAGCCTCAACCCCAGCAAACACATCCCGGAACAGAGTCCGAGAGCCATGCCAGAGGTGCCCGAAGAAGAACAGCAGAGCAAATACAGCGTGTCCGAACGTGAACCAGCCACGGGGACTGGTGCGGAACACCCCGTCAGAATTCAGCGTTTCGCGGTCGAATGCAAAAGGCTCACCCAGCTGAGCTTTCCGAGCAAATTGCTTCACTTTAGCGGGGTCATCAAAAGTTTTCCCATCCAAAGCACCGCCGTATAAGCTTACGGTGACACCCGCTTGCTCAAAGCTATTTTTTGATTCTGCCCGACGGAACGGAATATCGGCGCGAATCACACCGTCTTTATCGGTCAAGATCACGGGGAAGGTTTCAAAGAAGTTGGGAAGACGACGTACCGACAATTCCCGACCTTCAGCATCTTTGAATACTGGATGCCCTAACCAAGCCTGAGCAATCCCATCTCCTTTATTCATTGGACCTGCGCGGAACAAACCACCCTTCGCAGGGCTGTTTCCGACATAGTCATAAAATGCGAGTTTTTCTGGAATTTGCGACCAAGCTTCGGAAGCGCTCGCCCCTTCAGCAATATTGGCTTGAATGCGCCGGTCAATTTCTTGCTTGAAGTAACCGCCATCCCACTGATAGCGGGTGGGACCAAACAGCTCAATCGGAGTTGTAGCACTGCCGTACCACATCGTACCTGCCACAACGAAGGCGGCAAAGAATACAGCGGCAATACTGCTGGAAAGCACGGTTTCGATGTTCCCCATCCGCAAAGCTTTGTAGAGCCGCTCTGGGGGTCGAACTGCTAGGTGAAACAAACCAGCGATAATTCCTACGACACCTGCTGCAATGTGGTGAGCGACGACACCGCCAGGATTGAACGGATTAAAGCCATCGGGTCCCCACTCTGGCGCGACAGGTTGGACGCTGCCAGTGATACCGTAGGGGTCGGAAACCCACATACCAGGGCCAAATAGCCCCGACAGGTGGAATGCACCGAATCCAAAGCACAAAAGACCCGACAAAAGCAGGTGAATGCCAAACATCTTTGGCAAGTCGAGCGCTGGTTGGCCGGTGCGGGGGTCTCTAAACAGTTCCAAATCCCAGTAAACCCAGTGCCAGACGGCAGCCAGGAACAGCAGACCGGAAAGGACGATATGAGCGGCAGCAACGCCTTCAAATGACCATACGCCAGGGTAGTTTCCTGAGCTGCCAGTAATGCTCCAACCACCCCAGGATTCGGTTACACCCAAGCGAGCCATGAATGGCAGTACAAACATCCCCTGACGCCACATGGGGTTCAGGACTGGGTCGCTGGGGTCAAAAATTGCGAGTTCGTACAGGGCCATCGAACCGGCCCAGCCTGCCACGAGGGCAGTATGCATCAGGTGTACAGATATCAATCGACCTGGATCGTTCAGGACGACTGTGTGTACTCGGTACCAGGGTAGTCCCATTGACTACGCTCCTCCTCAGATGAATAAGTGTCTACTTCGACGCTTCTTTTTTTATGTGCGATTTGCCGTTGTTTACCATAATCTAAGCCAGAGAAGCTCTCTTGCAAGACTGCGGGACTGTTTCACAAGGCAAAAGTGAAAATGAAAGATTATGTTACCTACTCTTAGCTTTAAAAGCCATGCCGATTGCAGGCTTTTTGCATGAGAGTTTCGCGTACTTGATGTTTTACCTCGGCAGATGTTACAGACACGATTTATCATGTCGATGAGGTTTTTGGCCTCGTCACACCAGGTTCACGCCATTCCTAGGTCGGAAGACCGAGGGGAGTTACCATTTAAAGAAGTGTAACTATTGTTAGAATCCATTGCAAGCGGGTTGACAGTTGGGATTAAGGTAGCGATCGCATTCTTAACCTTTCATCCCGACTCCTGGGTGCTGCTGAGTTGGGGTAACGCTGCTGACTCGTTCATTCTCTGGATGACCTCTTCAGCATCAATCAAGCGTTTTAGCACTACTTGACCAATATTCTGATTGGCTGACTCAGTTGGGACATGAGCTGTAGGTTTGACTTCGACCATGAGAATGGCGTCTTCTACTCGATACAGCCACAGTTTTTCACCTTGCTCGAAGATGCAAAGGTTCATTTGCTGAATTTCGGGTTTGCGTCGCCAGGAGTTTTCGTTCCACAAGCCACCGAATTCCCATACTCGACCGACAGTCCATCCATCAGAAAGGAAAAAATACTTCACGAACTTTCAACTTTCTTTATACAGGCCCTAGATTTGGAAGTTGTTCACCATTAACTACCACTTCTATCACCCAGATGTCCTGGTTATGACGAAATCTGCTCTCCTAGAGACTATAAATTAAACTTATGAGTATATTTTGTTACCCTTTCTCAGGAAACATGGCTAAAGATGCGATCGCGGTTGACTAAGGCTTGAGGGGATGCAAAAGCACTAAAGGCAAAGCGAACAAAGCACCCCTTGGCTAGGGCATCTTAGTTGATGAAGGCGATCGCACCTGTAAAAGGCTCAAGATCCAGATAAAAATCTCCCATATTCAAGCTTCATCCTCTTCCTGAAGTGGAGGGAGATAATTGGTTAACGTGGCTTCTGCGATCCCTAGGTCTTCATCTCTCAAGTACACTTGGTCACCTTCAAGAAATGGGTGTGCAGACCAGCCAAAAAAAGCACCTCCAACAATAGCCATATATTCAGCCAGACTATCTATTAAATGCCAACCAAACACGCTAAATACCCATTGTGTTATTTTTAAACCCAAAGCTAAAAGTACAATTCTGATAATTCTTACACTTACTCCTGGCTCCCCCTCGGTAATTGAGTTTATCAACCAGCCTAATAAAGCCCCTCCCAATAAACCAGTTAATTGTGGTAGATTATCTAGAGCATGCCAGTGGAAAAATCCCATTAGAACTTGTAAGGTAAATTGTAGTATTTGCAAACCTATAGCAAAAGTCAAGATAACGGAAAACCTGGAAAAAGCTTCGCTACATGATTCTTCTTCATCTTTAGTAATTGAAGTTGCAATCCAGCCTAAAGAGGCGATTCCAAATATACTAAAAAGATTTGGAACTTCTCCTGTAAACAAAGACCAATGTAAAAGATTTGATGATGCTTGCAATAGAAGCATGAAAATTAAGACAAAAGTTAGCCTCGTAATAACCTCTTGCACTTCTTTTATAAGGATTTGAACAATATATTTGTCCAGCCGCAATGGGTGTGCAGACCAGCCAAAAAAAGCACCTCCAACAATAGCCATATATTCAGCCAGACTATCTATTAAATGCCAACCAAACACGCTAAATACCCATTGTGTTATTTTTAAACCCAAAGCTAAAAGTACAATTCTGATAATTCTTACACTTACTCCTGGCTCCCCCTCAGTAATTGAGTTTATCAACCAGCCTAATAAAGCCCCTCCCAATAAACCAGTTAATTGTGGTAGATTATCTAGAGCATGCCAGTGGAAAAATCCCATTAGAACTTGTAAGGTAAATTGTAGTATTTGCAAACCTATAGCAAAAGTCAAGATAACGGAAAACCTGGAAAAAGCTTCTCTACATGATTCTTCTTCATCTTTAGTAATTGAAGTTGCAATCCAGCCTAAAGAGGCGATTCCAAATATACTAAAAAGATTTGGAACTTCTCCTGTAAATAAAGACCAATGTAAGGAATTTGATAAATTGGATAGTGCTTGCAATAGAAGTATGCAAATTAAGACAAGACCTAGCCGCGTAATAACCTCTTGCACTTCTTTTATAATTATTTGAACAATATCAATATAGCGGGCGACAAAGGGTCTAAAAAAACCGAAGCATATTTTAAATAGTTTTGAAATAATAGAAATGAAAACAGCACACGCAGAAATAAAAACAGCACAAAGGATTCCGAAAACAGCTCCATTTTTTGCTGTTATTATAAACTGTACTGGAAATGGTTTTGGTTCTACACTTAAGCTGATGATTGCTCCCAGGATAAAACCAGTTATAAGCCCGTTGAGCAAGTCAACACACAAACGCTTAATGCCCCATCGTTCCCACCATTTTATTTTCAAAGCCTCATATCGTTCTAAGTCAGCATAACTAATAAGTACAGCGACGGCTTGACCTTCCTGTTCAATCACAAACTGCTCTCCACACTCGCCAACACGAGTAATGAGTTCTGGAAACTTTTCTTGAGCTTGGGTTGAGTTTACTTGAGTCATCCTACACAACTCCTGCCAATCGTAAAATTTAGAGCAAACGCTGACATCAATGCTAACCGCTAAGATTATGTATGAGTCTCAAATGCTCAGATGCTTTTAATGACCATGCACACGCCCGTAGAATTTCAAGACGCTTTTGATGTTGTTGTAGTCGGAGCCGGACACGCCGGTTGCGAAGCTGCCCTCGCTACAGCACGATTGGGCTGTCGTACCCTGCTGCTGACCCTTAACTTGGACAAAATTGCTTGGCAACCGTGTAACCCAGCAGTCGGTGGCCCTGCCAAGTCCCAGGTGACTCACGAAATCGATGCGTTGGGTGGGGAAATTGGGAAAATGGCGGATCGCACTTACCTACAAAAGCGGATTCTGAACTCGTCGCGAGGGCCTGCGGTATGGGCATTGCGGGCGCAGACGGATAAACGGGAATATGCGGCGGTGATGAAGGAGATTGTCGAGAACCAGGAAAACTTGACAATCCGCGAAAGCATGGTCACAGATTTGGTAATGGGCGCTAACGATGAAGTGATTGGCGTCGAGACTTACTTTGGTGTGGCGTTTGGTTGCAAAGCAGTCATCCTGACGACGGGCACTTTTTTGGGGGGTCGCATCTGGGTCGGGAACAAGTCGATGTCAGCAGGTCGTGCGGGGGAATTTGCCGCAGTTGGGTTGACGGAAACCTTGAATCGGCTAGGGTTTGAAACAGGGCGACTAAAGACGGGGACTCCAGCACGGGTCGATAAGCGATCGCTAGACTATACTAATTTGGAACCCCAGCCGGGTGATACGGAGGTGCGGTGGTTCAGCTTTGACCCCTCAGTTTGGGTAGAACGGGAGCAGATGCCTTGTTATCTCACCCGGACGACACCGGAGACTCACCGGATTATTCGGGAAAATCTGCACCTATCGCCAGTTTATGGCGGTTGGGTGGATGCAAAGGGGCCGCGTTATTGTCCCAGCATTGAAGATAAAATTGTGCGCTTTGCCGATAAGGAAAGCCACCAGATTTTTATTGAACCGGAAGGACGGGATATTCCAGAACTGTATATTCAAGGCTTTTCGACGGGATTGCCAGAGAATTTGCAGTTGCAAATGTTGCGAAGTCTCCCCGGTCTAGAAAACTGTACGATGCTGCGTCCAGCTTACGCGGTGGAGTATGATTATTTACCCGCAACTCAGTGCTATCCGACACTGATGACCAAAAAGGTAGAGGGATTATTTTGTGCTGGGCAAATTAATGGCACGACCGGCTATGAAGAAGCCTCTGCTCAAGGCATTGTAGCGGGAATTAACGCAGCTCGATTTGTCCGCAATCAAGAAATGATTGTGTTCCCGCGCGAACACAGTTACATCGGGACGCTGATGGACGATCTGTGTACCAAAGATTTGCGGGAACCTTACCGGATGCTGACTAGCCGTTCTGAGTATCGGTTGTTACTGCGGTCGGATAATGCAGATCAGCGCTTGACGCCTCTGGGTCGGGAAGTCGGCTTAATTGATGACCGTCGCTGGGAGTTGTTTCAACACAAGCAAGCGAATATTGCTGCTGAGAAGGAACGGTTGTACTCGACGCGGATTAAGGAGCATGATGAGATCGGGAAGGCGATCGCGTCTGACACCCAACAAGCCATCAAAGGCTCGATTACTCTGGCTGATTTGCTACGACGCCCTGGTTTCCATTACGTTGACTTAGATCGTTACGGACTGAGCAACCCCAGTCTAGACTCCGTGGAGAAAGAAGGCGCAGAAATCGATCTCAAATACTCTGGGTATCTCCAGCGTCAGCAGCACCAAATTGACCAAGTGAGCCGTCATGCAAACCGCCAGCTACCGCCGGATCTAAATTATGCAGCGATCGAGACTCTCTCGAAGGAGTCTCGTGAAAAGTTAGCGCAAGTGCAACCGCTCACGATTGGTCAAGCAGCTCGAATTGGCGGCGTCAATCCGGCTGATATCAACGCTTTACTGGTATATCTAGAATTACGCTCTCGGCAAACCGCCTTGGTTAGCAGCCAGTCATCGTAGAGGCTTTTTTGGTACCGCCTCCTTGCCTGAGTGAGTGGTAAAAACATCAACAACTGACCGAGAGACGAGATTCGTCGCCTGTCTACCCGTTGACAATTGACAAGTGACAAAAAGCATGGTTTGCTAACTGGGTCAAGCCCAATTTAAAGACAAAATTGGCTTGGTCGCCACGGGAAAATATAAGCTAGAAGTAAGGCGTTCTTTGAACCAATCAGTCAGGGAGCATTGACAACTGATTGCCTTAGGGAATAATGTCCCACAATTAGGAATTTATTTACCGATATAAGCCCCATCAAATGTCTTAAGGCTTATCGTTGATTCAGTGTAGCCACGAGAGTGAGCAATCGATGACTCAGGATGTTAGCAATAACCAGAGGGACTCAGCACCCTTGGCAAATTCCACTTCTATCCAACCTTGGTCGGTTGACAAATATGCCGATCAATTGATGGACGACTTGTTTGCAGACATCGACCGGGTTTTGGAGGGCGGCAGCATCTCAACTCCAGAGCAGCCGCAGTCAGAGTATATCTCCTTACAACCTGTCCAAGTTTCGCAAGTCACATTGCCCCCTACCTGGGTTCCACCAGAGGAGCTGCTCCCGGAGCAACCTGACAATACACCCCGCAGTATTGTGCAAACGCCTCTGGCGCTGGATATCAGCGTAGAGGAGATTCAACCCGAAGACAACAAGGATCGTGGGGAAGGCAAATTATTTGAGAAACTCCTGCTTGGACTGGCTTTGACATCGGCGGCAGCTACATTGCTACTGTGGCTGGTGAGCCAGGGCAGGCTCAATTGGCTCTTTTCGCCCCCCGCAACGGTTACACCCGTCAGCCAAGAGGTTCAATCTAAAGCAGATGAGCAGTTTGTGAACTATATGCAGCGATCGCTCGAAGTCATCGATCGCAAAGCTGACGCGAACAAACGCATGGGAAGTGCCGCCGCGCCCCAAGGGACTAATCTGCCGCCCGTGACAACTGTCCCCGGAAATACGGCTGGGGCAGCCAGAGGATCGGGTGTTATGGAAAGAGTCTACATTCCCATCTATCCATCACCCCAAAGTCAGTCTGTAGTTCCACAATCTGCCCTAGGACTGCAAGGCGTTTCCCCCTTAGTCCGTCCTCCCTTGCTTCCATCACTGCCAAGGCGTCCGGTACCGCCGGTGCGTCCCGCGCCCTCAGTGAGTTCGATGCTGCCAGTACGTCCCGCGCCCTCAGTGAATTTGATGCCGCCAGTGCGTCCCAAACCCCCAGCCAGTCGTCCGGCACCGTCGGTTCGTCCCTCAGCACCCTCATTGGGTTCCAAACCTCTGACACTGCCTCCGATGGCTGCCACAATGCCTCGGCTCCCCATCCCTGCCTTACCACCCCTGGCACCCCCAGCACCCCCCGCGCCCCCAGCCGCAGTACCCGCACCCAACCCAGATCCGGCTCCTACGGCGACGCATACGCTTGTGGGAGTCTTAGAATTGGGCGATCGCTCTGCTGCTCTATTTGACTTCGGCGGTGTTGCCAACCGCATCCGCGTGGGCGAAAACATTGGCTCTAGTGGATGGACTTTGGTTTCCATCTCGAATCAGGAAGCGGTTATCCGACGCAACGGAGAAGTCCGTTCTGTTTATGTTGGGCAGAAGTTTTGAATGAATTATTCGTGATTAGTCATGAATCTATTACTAATGACCAATGACTAATGGCTGATGAGCGATCGCGCCTAATTGCTAACATAATGACAAACCTGTAGTGGGAGTTCTTGCAGTGGGTCTATTTGACGATTTCAGCCGGTTTTTAGAAACCCGATTAGAAGAATTCTTGCGGAATAATCCTCATTTGGAATTACAGGCGCTAGAGGAGCAGCTACGGGAACAAGAAGATGATGCCCTTAAGCTGATTGCAGACCTGCAACTGCAAGAGAAAAAATTACAAGATGAAATCCTCTCAACCGCTCAAGAAATTCAGCGCTGGCATGTCCGGATTGAAAAGGCAAAAGCTGCCAACAGGTTCGATTTAGTCCAGCCTGCCCAAGAGCGAGAAGCAGCTCTGCTACGTCAAGGTAATCAACTTTGGGGACAGATGCAAGGGATTAAACAGCGAAGCGAGCAAGCAAAACAGCTACAGCGTCAAATTCAAGTTCGCCGCCAGGAAGTCCATACCAAAGCTGTTCAGGCGCAAGCAGCGCGTACAAGTTCTCAAGCTCAGCAGCGTGCGGAGACGGTTGGCTGGAATCAGAATTACCACCGCCCGATCAACAGTGGTCCCGATCCATTAGAGGCTAAATTTAAGCACTGGGAAGCGGACGACGAGCTTGAGCAGTTGAAGCGAAATATCGGGCGGTGAAAAGTTTTTGAGATGGGTAATTGGTAATCGGGAGAAGTGATATTAGCTCTGGTTAATTACCCGTAATAAAAGAACCTCACCCCGCTATCGCCTGCGGCTCCGGCTCCCTGCCCCTAATCCCCAGAGGGGACCCCGAGTTCCCCTCTTGCGGGGTGGGGTTCCTAGAGATTTTTGAACTAGCGAGATTTCATATCTGCGATCGCGCCTCTGGTCACTCCAGCGATCGCTTGCTCGGTTGCTTTGGGTAAGTGATAATATTTCCCCCCTGATTGCTTCGCCAATTCCTTCGCGAAGCCAGTGGAAATAAACTTATTTTCCGTATCAATTACTAACAACTGAATCCCCAAAGCGCGAATTCTGGAAGCAATATCCAACAATTCAGCTTTAATATCCGGCTTCTCCCCTTCCTGTATCGGTTCGCCCAAAGAACGCGCTAAAGGAATATTGCCCCGTCCATCGGTAATCGCCACAATCACCACCTGACCGATGTCTCCAGACATCTGAGCATTCATCCCGACGCGCACTGCCTGAGTCAAACCATGAGCCAGAGGGGAGCCGCCGCCACAAGGCAATAGCTCCAGACGCCGCCGCGCTAAGGCAATCGACCGGGTTGGCGGTAGCAGCACATCGGCTTGTTCTCCCCGGAAGGGAATTAACGCCACTTGGTCGCGGTTTTGATAAGCTTCCGTCAGCAGGCGCATCACCGCACCCTTGGCTGACTGCATCCGGTTCAGCGCCATTGAGCCAGAAGCATCGACGACGAAAACGACGAGCGCCCCGGCTTTGCGGACTAAGCGTTTAGAGCGAACATCCGCCTGCTCGACGAATACCCGCCGATCTCCTCTTTGCCCTCCCTGACCACCGAGGGATTGAGCGATCGCGGCGTCGTTTCGCTCCCGCCTTGCCTTTTGGTAGGGTGCAGCGGCTCTGAGCGTCGCATCAACGGCAATTCGCCGCACCTTGCCTTTCGGCAACATTGGCTTGACGTAGCGCCCTCGATCTTCTGAAATGATCAGACTGCGACTGCCCGACTTGCCGTGACGTTGCGCCATCTGAGCAAAGTAAAGCACGGTGGGGTCGAGGATGACACCCTCTGGATCGAAGACAAATTCTTCTGGAATACTCGACTGATCCTCCTGGGGTTCTTCCGGTTCCTCTTCATCCTTCTCATCCGGCTCATCTTGCTCTTGCTGAGATTCATCTTGGGGCGGTGGCGGTGGGGGCGGCGGCGGCGGCGTTTCTTCTGGTGGCGTCTGCACAACTGTAGCGCGGGGCACGATAACTAATTCCACTGCACGGCGCAAGTCTTCCGCCGTCACGTTAGTGCGCCCCTCTAAAGCAGCCGCAGCCTTGGCAACTCGCACCGCAAAGAGTTCGGCTCGATGTCCCTGCACTCCGCCTCGAATTGCTTCATCAACTAGATAAGCAATTTGCTCGCGGGTGATGCGAACATCCTTCAGCCATTCCCGCGCTAAGACGATCTGAGTTTTCAGGTTGTCGATGTCTTCGGTATACTGTTCTAGAAATTTTTCTGGGGATTTAGCGTAGGCGAGAGCTTGTTCTACTGCTTGCACTCGTTCATCTAAGCCGAGTACACCATCAGCGGAAAGCGCGATCGCAATTCTATCGAGCAAATGTTCTCGCAGTGGCCCTTCTTCCGGGTTGTAAGTGGCAATAAATAAAGGCTTACAAGGATGCTGAAAGCTAATCCCTTCCCGCTCAATCTGGTTGCGTCCTTCCGATAAAACAGTCAACAGTTGGTTAGCAATTTGCTCATCAAGTAGATTAATTTCGTCTACATAGAGGACACCCCGGTGTGCTGTCGCCAGTAACCCAGGCTGAAATATCGTGTCTCCCTGTTTAACGGATTGCTCGACATCCACAGAACCCAGCAGTCGATCTTCTGTGATTCCCAAAGGAATTTGCACAAATGGAGCCGGAATCACCTGTGCGTCAATCGGGGCATCTGGCTGGGCATTCGCTTCTGCCAATAGTTTGTCATCCCACTCGCTGGGAGAATCAGGATCGCAATTGCTAATCGATCCTTTGACGACTTCAATCGGGGGCAGGAGAGAGTGCAAGGCGCGTGCCATGACCGATTTAGCAGTCCCGCGACGACCCGCGATCGCTACCCCTCCCAGTCCGGGATCAATTGCTGCCAATAGCAGCGCCATTTTTATTGCTTCTTGCCCCACAACAGCAGCGAGGGGGAAGGCGGGGTTAGCTACAGATGCAGGCATATTTTTAAAGCGATGCAAGTCCAACTTTTCAGCATAACGCAAAGTTTGTCGCCTTCAACTAAGCCCCCGCTTCAAATCAACCTAATTAATCTTGACATCCAAGTTTTTCCAATGCTAGATTTAAACCATACATTGCAGACAGTACAAAAATCTCGCATTAATGAAGTTTTGAATGCTGTCTCAGGTACACGGTTTTTTAGTTTCCTACTGAGCGTCTAGTCAACCATTTGGCTGAACAGTATGTCCGGTCAAGTGGTTGACTGCACGCTCAGCAGGAAGTTTAAAATTCTGTACCTGAGACTGCAACTTCAATACTTCTCAGGCAAAAGAGTTGATTCAGGCTATTAACTTAGTCGGGGTTTATTATTATCTTTTTTAAATCCCTTACCTCGGCTTTTTTCTAAGGCTAGATGCGCGGTTTGTTGATGCTGTCCATTCAACCCGTATTTTGGACGTATCAAAATGAAAAGTATTCTTGGATCTTCACAAACAAAAATCAACAAGCAGAAACCGTTAGTTTCAATTTACTGGGATTCTCAAAACGTCTATTTAACAGAAGAAGAAGCAAAGTCATTGGTGGCTTTTGCCAAGTTGAAAGGACGTTTAATTAGCCAAAAAATCTACTATAATTCAGGCTGCAAAAGCCAAGTTCCTACCAAAGTAGCTCTAAAAAGCATTGGGTTTATCTTTGTTGATGTTCCTTGTCCTTTGAAAAACAGTGCTGACAATCAATTGATAGCTCACTGTATTAAAGATATGAACAGCAAAAATGCTCCTGATGTGGCTATCATTGTATCAGGAGATGGTGATTTTGAGGATTTAGTTTTGAATTTAAAAAAGTTGAGCAAAAAAGCGATAGTTATTGCTCAACGAGGAAATGTGAAGCAAAGTCTCAAAATTGCTGCTGATGAATTTAAATTTGTAGACGAACTACCTAACTTAGTTAGCAACAAGGCAGGGCTTCAGAAAGATGATAAATTGCCTTATATCACCTACAATGATGCTGTTAACTGCTTTATTGAAGCTATCAAAACTGCGATTCAAGAAGGTAAGAGTACAACATATTCCATCATTGCAAACCTGATGTGTCAAAGTCAGCGGTTTCCTAACTATAAAGGGGTTTCTACGATTCATAAACCTGATGGAACGAAATTTTCAAGCTTCAAAAAATTTGTTGCTGCTGTCGTAAAACAGGGCAAAATAAAATTGCAAAATGAAGAAATGTTGTTAGTATAGTTAAGCAGATTGCTAAAAGCTAGATAATCAAGCGATCGCTACTTATCAAAAACTCGGTTTGATATAGAAACCGGGTTTATCCAAAAACCGCTATTGAGCGGTTTTTTCGTGTTCACCTAGTTAATAGCCATCAATGACTTGTACTGATATTTCCATGCAATTAATTTACCCAAAACCAGGAGAAATAAAAATGGAATTTCCAAATTTTCAGAATGAAAAACTCTTGCTTCATGCGCTTACACACCGTTCTTATGCCAATGAAAATCCCGGAGAGTGCGAAAACAACGAACGTCTAGAATTTTTGGGTGACGCTTTGCTAACTTTCTTAAGTGGCGAATATCTCTATCGTCGTCACCCACAAATGGGAGAAGACCAAATGACTCGTAGGCGTTCCGCGCTGGTAGATGAAAAGCAGCTAGCAAAGTTCGCTACCGAGATAAATTTAAACTTCAAAATGCGGTTAGGTCAAGGTGCCATTCGTGAGGGAGGCTACTATAATCCAAATTTACTCAGCAGCACCTTTGAAGCCGTCGTCGGCGCTTATTATCTAGATAACAATTTAGATGTTGAGAAAGTCCGCGATTTTGTAGAACCACTATTTGATTCCGTTCCGGAGGATATTGTAGTGTCTCTCTCCAAGGTGGACTCGAAAAATCGGTTTCAACAATGGGTGCAAGCAAATCCTGACCTTGGCTCAACACCACCGAAATATGTCACCAAACAAGCAGGCGGAACACCCCACGCCCCAGAGTTCATCGCCACAGTGCTTGTGGGCGACAAAGCCTACGGGGAAGGTAAAGGACGCAGCAAAAAAGATGCTGAGAAAGCTGCTGCTGAAGATGCACTGTCCAAACTGAAAAAACGAGGGCTGGTGTAAGCCGGAATTCGGAGAAACTCTAACTTTCGGGTCTTTTAACTTCTTGACAAGGCGCTGCAAACTCAAAGATACAGTGGTAGCGCAGACTAGAAGTTAAGTTATGAAGCCAAAAGATATAGTAGGACTCCTTAAAGACACATTTGCAGAGTGGCAAGAAGATAAGGCATCGCGGTTAGCGGCGGCGCTGGCGTATTACACCGTATTTTCTCTGGCACCGCTAGTTATTATTGCGATCGCGATCGCGGCTTTGGTATTTGGACAAGAAGCCGCTGAGGGGGGAATTGTTACGCAACTTCGAGAATTGCTAGGCAAGCAGGGTGCTGAAGCTGTCCAAGAGATGATCCAAAATTCTCGCAAGGCAGAGGAAGGCACAATTGCCACTCTGATTAGCGTTGGTCTCCTCCTGTTCGGTGCCTCCGGCGTTTTTGGTCAGCTGCAAGATTCACTCAACACCATCTGGGAAGTCGCCCCCAAGCCTGGACGCGGCATCAAAGGCTTTATCAAAGACCGATTTTTGTCCTTTGCAATGGTACTGGGCATCGGCTTTTTGCTCTTAGTTTCGTTGATCTTGAGTGCCGGCTTGACATCAGTAGGCGACTATTTGGGTCACTTGATACCCGGTTTGCCCTTCCTGCAAGCCCTAAACTTTTTCATCTCCTTCGGCGTCGTGACGGTGCTGTTCGCGCTGATGTTTAGAATTTTGCCAGATGCCAAAATTGCCTGGGGTGACGTGTGGATCGGTGCCGCCATTACCTCTTTACTATTTACCATTGGTAAGTACTTACTGGGGTTGTATCTAGGCAATGGCAGTGTCGGCTCAACCTACGGCGCAGCTGGCTCATTTGTAGTGCTGCTGTTGTGGGTAAATTATTCCGCCCAGATTCTCTTTTTCGGTGCCGAATTTACTCAAGTCTACGCCAACAAGTACGGCTCTCGAATTGTCCCCTCTAAGAATGCCGTACCCCTTAGTGAAGAAGCGAGGGCAAAGCAGGGAATACCGCGCACTGACGACATCAAAGCCGCTGCCGCACAAGACCAAGGCGATCGCTCCTCTGGAACCTCTACCAGCACCATACAACGGGTAGATCCGCCAAAGTCCAGACACCCGATGGTAACAGTCCTCGCCTTAATGATTGGCGTTTACCAAGGCTTTGCATCTCTAGTGGGAGCCAAGGGGAAGAAGAACAAACAAAAATGATGTATTCTGAGGAATTTTGCAGAGATTTATTAGGTGAGTTTTCTTAGGGCGCAGAGGCTATCAATATATGTTTTGGTTTGTTACAAGTTTCTCATAAGTATTGACTTTCTTAGGCAAGATAGCAGTAAAGGCAGAAACAACTTTAGCTTGTGCCTTGTCCACCCCTTACGGAAATGGTAACGGAAGATGCAAAAGGCTAGCCTTCCGTTCTTTGCAATATAGATTTTTTTATACTTGTGGCAGTCCTTTTAGCCCTTGCATTTACTGACGCTGACCTTTAGGGTAAAGTCTTAATGTACGAAAAGCGAGGTTTTTGCGCTCTAGAAGACAACTCGATTTACTGGTTTGCCGCCATAAACCACTTCTTCCTTGCCTAAAAAACAAGAAGATAAGACAATAATAAGTCTCTTTAATAAAGGATTAAATTTATGAGTTCTTCGGAAGAAAATTCCATCAATTATATAGAATTGGAATCCGCTCAAACAAATCCAATTCAGTCTAAAAGTGATTCCTCGCTTCCTAGTGTAAATGGGACAGAAAGTGGAAATCTCGATAAAGTCAGAGATATTCTTTTTGGGAATCAGACGCGAGAATACGAAAAAAGGTTTGCTCGTTTGGAAGAACGTTTAGTGAAAGAATCCACTAACTTACGCGATGACACGAGAAAACGTTTAGATAATATTGAAAACTACCTCCGAAAAGAACTTGAATCTATAACTGACCGATTAAAAACTGAGCAATCAGAACGAGACGAATCAGTAAAAGGGCTTTCTCAGGAATTAAAAAACTTGATTGGTTCTTTGGAAAAGAAGATCGCGCAACTAGATGAACAAACTACAACGAAAGAGCGAGAGTTACGTCAGCAGATTTTAGAGCAATCTAAAAATTTGGACGATGAGATTAGGCAAAAATATGAAGAACTTTTGGCTGCGCTTGAACGAGAAGCCCAAGAACTTCGTAAGGATAAAACAGACCGTTCAACTCTGGCATCTCTGTTTGCAGAACTAGCAATGAGACTTAACACTCAACCGGGAATTTCTCGAAATGAATAATTTTTCTACAAAAGAGATTTTTAAGGGGGGAATCCAAAATTATCCGTCCATAGACTACTAAATCGCTCTAGCTCCCTCATCTGATGTCGGCATAATAATTTAGTTGTGAATAGGGGGATTTGAGCAATGGCTGACTCTTCTACCCATGATTTATCTAGCAATACTCCAGAAAATAATCTTTCAACGAACGAGGATCTCTCAGAACTTCGGAGTTTGCTTCTTGGTTTTGAGCAAAGCGAACTTGATAAACTGCATGAGCGACTAAATAATCCCAATATTCATGCAGAGGATATCAGCCAACTGCTTCCAGAGGCGATTATCCTACGGACAATGCGAGATAAGCAGCTAAGCGAAGCAATCGTGCCAACGGTTGAAGAAGCGATTCATTTATCGGTCACAAAAGACCTGAATATCCTGTCAGAGGCGATTTTCCCCGTAATCGGCCCTGCCACGCGCAAAGCGATCGCTACAGCTCTGGAAACTACAGTCCAGTCCCTCAATCAAACTGTTGAACACAGCTTGTCTCCACAAGGCTTTAAGTGGAGATTGGAAGCTTTACAGACAGGAAAATCATTTGCCGAAGTTGTTCTTCTCCGCACTCTTCTCTATCGAGTTGAACAAGTTTTTTTGATTCATAAAAAAACTGGATTGTTACTTCAGCACGTAGTAGCGCCAAACGTAGCCGCTCAGGATGCAGACTTAGTTTCAGCGATGTTAACAGCGATCCGGGATTTTGTCCAAGACTCTTTTAGCGTACAAACCGGCGATTCCCTAGAAACGTTGCAGTTTGGCGAACTCACTATCTGGATTGAACCTGGTCCGCAGGCAATATTAGCAGGGATTATCCGGGGAAATGCACCCAAAGAATTTAAGTTAGTTTTCCAAGAAGTAATAGAAAAAATTCACCTCAAATACGACCAAAAATTTAATTCGTTTGAGGGAGATACTGCTCCCTTTGAAGGCAGCACGCTTTATCTTGAAGATTGCTTTCAGGCCCAGTATCAACCCAAAAAGACAAAACCTTCTCCTGTTCTATGGATTTTATTAAGCTCTATATTAATAGCTTTGGGTAGCTGGTTCTTTTTTGACTTCACAGAGAAACAGCGATGGACAGCGTATTTGGAAAAATTAAATGCCCAGCCAGGAATGACCGTAGTTACTTCCGAGAAACGTCGGGGAAAATATTTTATTTCCGGAATTCGAGATCCTTTGGCGGCAGATCCAATCAAGATCATGAAAGAATCAAATATTAATCCCAAAATAGTTATTAGCCGCTGGGAGCCTTACTTATCTTTTTATCCAAAATTTACTGAAATTAGAGCGAAAAACTTGCTTCAACCTCCGGCAACTGTATCTTTAATCGTTGATGAAAAGGGCACTCTTCGTGCTGAAGGTTCTGCTCCTTATCAATGGATTATTGAAACCAGAAAACTGGTGCGAGCAATTCCCGGAATTAATAAATTTGACGAAAAAAACCTTATTGAGATGGAACTTAAAGAACTTGAGCTTAGTGAAACCAAGATCGAAAAGCAGTTACTCTTTTTTACAGAGGGAAGTACACAACTTGAACCTGACCAGGAGATCATGATAGAGAACCTTATAAAAGAAGTTAAAAAACTTACAAATGCCGCGCCTTATTTAGGTAAAAATGTCCAAATTGAAATTTTAGGACACGCTAACAAAATAGGCTCAGAGCAGAGAAATATGATCCTAAGCCAAGGGCGTGCCGATGCCATCCTTTCTACTCTAGTTTCGCAAGGAATAAAGAAAACCAATCTTTCTGCGGTGGGTGTAGGCACAAAAGAAATTTTGGATAAAGAAACGACCCAACAGGATCGATCATTGAATCGCAGCGTCTCTTTCAAGGTAAAAATAACTGATACCTCCGGGAGAGAAATAACTCAGTAATGATCCAGAAAAAAATGTGTATGGTGGGTGCATTCGCCACCGGAAAAACGAGTTTAGTCTCACGTTTTGTTAAAAGTATTTACTCTGATACTTATCAAACAACTGTTGGAGTAAAAATTGATAAAAAATCACTCAATATTGGAGGGAAAGAATTAAATCTCATTCTTTGGGATCTTTATGGAGAAGACGAATTTCAAAAAGTTCGGATGTCCTACCTGCGGGGTTCGTCAGGCTATTTCCTGGTAGCTGATGGAACCCGCCGTACTACCTTAGATAAAGCTTTTACACTTCAAAAAAGAGTAGAAGATACGATTGGCACCCTTCCCTTCATTTTGGTACTCAACAAATGGGATTTGACGGAGGAATGGGATATTGATGATACGGCAATGGACGAAATAGTAGAAAGAGGTTGGCTAGTCGTTAAAAGCAGCGCAAAAACAGGTTTAGGTGTAGAAGAAGCTTTTCTAACGCTTGCGAAGAAAATGATAGAGGCATAGATGCTTGACCTCCCTTCGCCAATTCTGAATTATATTCACACTTTGGCTGTTGAAAATCGTTCTCCAGCCTATCTCCTGGTAGAAAAAGATGGTCGCTTGTCAGATTGGGGTGGGAAACTGGAAGCCTATGGAGTGAATGATTTGCAAAAAGGAGAATATATCGGGAAACAAGTCTTTTTTCTAGAAGGTCTTTTTCCCCTGAACGGTTCTCCTATTTGTATCCCTTGCATGAAAACGGAATATGGACTTTCCGCAGATGTCCATCTTGTACCTGGAGAAGAGAGAGACTGGGTATTGCTATTAGATGCAACTTTGGAAGAAAGCCAGCACCGTCTGATGCAACAACAAGGAAACGAATTGAACCTTTTGCGAGAGGAACACTGGAAAATATTAAATCAATATTTTGGAAAGGACATTACCCAATTGCCACAAGCAGTTCTAACCTTTCAAGACAGAGGAGAACGACGGGATGTTACTATTCTTTCCATCCATATTTGTGGACTCACTTCTTACAGTGAAAACAACCCTCCTGAAGTAGTTTTTAAAACATTAAATCTATGTATTCCTATTATGATGCAGATACTTATTGATGAAGCTGGGATAGTCAATAAAATAACTGGAGATGTAATAACGGCTTTCTTCGGGGTTATTGCCTCAACGGGATGTCCTAAAAATCAGGCAATAAAAGCTGCACGAGACATAATTGAGGCCATTGCAGAGATAGGTGAAGCGAGGAAAGGCGAGCTTGGTTTAACTCTCGAAATCGCTATTGGTATCGCTTCGGGACCCGTTACTTTCGGTATTTTGGGTAGCAAAGGTAGCAGAATGTTCACTGCTATTGGCTACTATGTTAATTTAGCAGCTTGCTTGGAAAGTCAGGCACGTCCCAGCGAGATTCTCATCGACGAAAATACATTTCAAGAGCTTGATGAGATGAAAAAATATTTTTTAGAAAGTTTCCTTCTATTAAAAGGAATTGTTGAACCTATACGAACTTATTCTTGCCTGGTGAAATGATGAATGAATCGATTACGGACGACCTTTTTGCTGCCCTTAATGTTGTAGTTTTAGAACGTCTGGATAATGGCTATTTTGCAATAGTTGGTACAAAACCAGATTGGTTTAATTATTTCTATGTAGATATTACGCAGGAACCAGATAGATTAAATTTGGGTCAGCAATTTCCTTTTCTAGACAATTTTCTCATTGATGCTGAAGATTTCTGGGCGACAAAGGGTACAGAACCTCTAAGATCGGGGCTTTGGACAGAGATAAATGTATTGGGAAACGAATGCCATCTAGAGGCATCAGCGGTTTGCCTGAAAGATAAGAAAATACTCTTGATTGAGTGTTTGGGAATTGCTTATGAAGAGAAACAGTCTCTGATCCAGAAAGCTAGACAAAATAATCTAACTTATCAACATCTTATTAAAGAAATACAAAAAAAAGAAATTTTACTTCACTGCTTTGTACACGACATAGCAGGACAACTAACGGGACTTAACTGCTGCTTTGCACTTCTTGCTTTAGACAATCTGACACCCAAAGGCAGAGAACGTCTAGAAATTGGGAGGAAGCAATGTACCAAGCAAGAGATGTTGATTCAGGAAATATTGAAGGCATTTTCTGCCGAGGTAAAATCACTAGAGGCTTTTTCACTCGATCCTGCTCACGCTCCAGATGCAATGATTTGTGCAGTGGAAGTGGTGGATGCTTTATTACCAACTTTTACATTCCATAAAATGCAGTTGCAATTGGCTGCTGACATTAATAGCTCGAAAGATTGGAAGGTAGTTGGGGAAAACTCGCGTTTGGAGAGAGTTCTTTTTAACTTAGTAGAAAATGCTCTTAGACATAGTCCATCTGGTTCTACTGTGACAGTTAATCTCAAAGAAGATGGAGAATTTATTTTGGTGAGTGTGGACGATGAGGGTTTTGGTGTACCGCCGGAGCTTTCAAAAAATTTGTTTCAAAAATTTTCTCAAGGTACAGAGAAAGTTGGAAAAGCCGGTTTAGGACTTTATTTTTGCCGGATTACGGTTGAACGCTGGGGTGGCAGTATTGGTTATTCACCCCGTAGCGAACGAGGTTCTCGATTTTGGTTTCGGCTTCCTAGACCCATTGTGCAGCCATAGATTTTGATTTTAACTCTCTACAAATTTTCTGTTCGGAGAAGCTGGATGGTTTATTGCTATGAACCGCGAACTATCAAGAGCCTACGTTTATTTACACCTACTTACGTAGTATGGGTGATGGTAAAAAGCGATCGCTCTTAGTTTTTTGCATTCAAAGTGATTTCAATCTGGCAGCAATATCGTAAAATCTGAGTAAGATCGTGCGGGAGAAAGCGTAAAATGGACAGTCGAGTGTACGAATTTGACCAGACGCAGAACCAGCTGATTCGGGATCTTGCTCAGAAAATGCGCTTTGTTAGCTACTTTCTGATCGCTTTAGGGGTGCTTCTGGTTATAGATGGGATTGTCAGTATCGCAAAAGGTGAAATTGGCGGCATTATCACTGGCGTTGTTCAAATCTTCATTGGTTTATGGACAAGTAAAGCAGCCTCTTCTTTCCAGCTTATTGTCGATACTCAGGGAAGCGATATGGAAAATTTGATTGGTGCCCTAGGGGAACTTAGAAAACTTTATACGCTCCAATACTGGCTGATATTGATAGCGGTCTTCTTTGTTGCTGTTGCACTAATTATGACAGTGATTTTTGGAACATTCCAAGTCACTCGATGACAGACGGTTGAGCGTTTCTTGGGATGGGAAATAAGTTCAGAAATAGGCAATATATCGCTTTTTTCACCTATTTTTGAATCTTTAATTCTTAATTCCTCGCTCGCCATAGCGCAGTAGCCTTTCCAAAGTTGCCAAACGGTTATCCCAAACTTGAATTTGGTAGGGCTGCTCTATACCTTCCCGTTTCATCCATTGATTGAACTGAAATTTAAAAGCCTGGAGTGAAATTTTCGCCTTTGCCAGGTTATTCGCAGAAGGATTCGCAGCCAGCTGATTGAGCGTATTTGAGAGAGTCTCTGATTGTTTGCGCCATTCCGAGAGTGCTGGTTCCTTAATCCCAAACTGGTTAGTTTCTAAAAGAAAATCCCATTCTTTTTGGAGTGCCGCGTAACGAGTCGCAGCGGCTAGGAAAGGTTGGCGATAAGGCAGCGGTTCTGTGGATGATTTTATTTCCCTCCCCTGAGTGCGGCGGAAGATTCCTTGCAGATTTTCGTTGAGATTTTCGGCGGCAAATAGAGCGTAACCGCTGGCAGGAAAATTCCGCAGCGCTTGTATTTGATCGATTGCCACAACATCTGGCAGATTCAGTAAACGAATCGAGGGCAAAACTAGAGTTGAACCCAGTAGAGCCTGAGTAAGTAAAGGCTGTGCCAAACTCTGGAGTTTGTTAGTATCTAAAGCGTAAGTCATCGGCACCAGCAAATCTACATCTCCGCGCTGCGCCCAGACTTCCCAATGTTGTTGTAGTTTTTGCAAGCGCTCAGTTTCAGGAAAAGGAAACACTGCCGCTGACACAATCAGGTTCGGTTTTAAGGCGCGTAGGCTTTTCGATGCATCTGCTACAAAACTGTTAATGGCATTGGTGCGAAATTGCGTCCACTTTTGCCATAAATTGCGGTCTTTCGGCGAAATCTTTGCCGGATCGACCCCGTGTAACTGCTGAAATTGCTGACGAGCCGCTGTACCGTAGCCAAAAGCATAACCCGCACGGGGATCTTGAAAAGGATAGCGAATGTAATCGAACTGAATGCCATCCACTTGATAGTTTGTGGCAATTTCCCCCAACATCTGTATTAAGTAGCGCCGTACCTCCGGATTCGCCGGATCGAGAAACGTTTTTCCCGAACCCAAGTGGAATAAACGCCCCCGGTTATCGTAGCCTGCCCAGGTGGGATGCAGATCGAGTACCGGGCCGGGATACTCTTTCGGAAGCTTGACTAAGGTGTTATGACGCTGGTTGCCGACGGCGAAAATCCACACCCAGGCGTGCAACTCCATGCCGCGCTCATGAGCGAGTTTGACTGCGCTAGCTAGGGGGTCCCAGCCGCGTACCAAGGGATTCTGAATCTGAGCGACGCGACTGGGATAAATGGGATATCCCGCATTGACTGTTTCAAAAAAGACCGTGTTAAACCCTGACGCTGCTAGTCGGTCGAAAATTTTTGCTAATTTTTGCTCCGAACCAGCGCTGACAATGGTACCCCGATCTAACCACATCGCCCGAATTTCTGACTGTCCTTGGGGTCGGTCGGTGGGATAGTTGTCCCAGAGAGTTCGTCGCGCCTGGAGCCATTGCTGTCGGGCAGCGCTGTAGTCTTTTTGGTCAACTAGCTGAAGAAATTTTTGCAACCCTGTCCGGGCAGTTTTGAGTGCTGATTCCTGATTAGAGCGTGAAGAAGTTTGAGCGATGAGCTTGGTTTGGGTTGAGGAATTATTTCCGTTTGCCGTTCCCACCTTGTTCGTGGCGTTGGCAGTTAACATTGCACTCTCAAAGCGTCCGATGAGCGCTTCCAACTCCTGGCGCATGGCGGTTGCTTGTCCGCTTGTGATGAGCTGGGAGCTTGGTTTTACTTCGAGTCCAGGTGGAGCCACTAAACCATCGGCGTTGACGTCTGCGGCTTGGGTTGCTGGGGCAGGAGGGAAAAGGATAGGGGTTCCCGACTGGGTGCGGGAAGCGGCAGGCGTCCGATCTGCCGCAGTCCCTTGAGAAACGGAATTCGTTGAATTTGGCTGCCCGTTTGGCGGGCGTGGTGTGGCAGCCGCAGTGGTTCCGGCTGGGGAGGAACACTGCTGGGGCGCATTGGTTGGTGCATTTTTGGCTGTTCTCACTCCCCCGTAGCGGTTCAGGGATGCCCGCAACCATGCGCTATCCAGGTTTGGGCTAGAGGCAGTATCGACGCCCCAACGCCAGCCCAGAAAGACCGAGCGATCGGTGGTTACGACCGCCGGTGGATTCTCAACCGACTTCCAGACAGCAGCGGTTTGACTGGTCAATCCAGCGGGAATGATTACACCCCCCTGGGCGGTTCCGGCAAGTCCGTTCTGTTGCACCCAACCCTGATTTTTAGCGGGTGCGGGTGCCAAGGTGGAGGGGCTTTGTAAACCGAATCCCCAGTAAGCGCCAAAGAGCGATCGCAATTGCGATCGCACATTCGCTTGGGAAAGCGTGCCTAAAGGCCCAGTAGCGATCGCTCGCCCGCCTTTCCCCATCCATTCTTGGATTGCTTGTACCTGTACGGCACTGAGGGTTTCAACATTTGGTAAAAATAAAACCTGCGTCCCGGCTAAATCTGCCGCCTGCCGGACTTGTTGTAAATCCACCACACAGTAGGCAACACCACTTAGTCCCAGGCGGGTTGTAATCCCCTCCCATTGGTTGGCATTGTCCTGGGTTTTCACGACTCCCAGTACACCCGGTGCAGCACTGGCAGGAAAAGAACTAAAAAATAAACAGGAAAAATTTACAACTAAAAATACCCAATTCCAAGCCTGAGATTTTTCCTTTCCCTGGCGTTCCCGCTTCAAACCAAAACCACTCCTCAACACAAGCTGCTCCTGAAATAGCTGTTAGCGATTAGCTTTTCATCCTTAGCCATCAGTTATCAGTCATTACCCACAAACTAACGACTCATGACGAATCACCAATGACTTCTTTTAACAGCCAAGGGCTAATCGCTCATTCTAAGCAACGACCTCAGTTAGTCGCAACAAACTAATGACGAATGGCTAAGGACAAATCACAATGACCTTTTGACAGCGAACCGCTGGTTCTAAGCAACGACTTCGTTCACTGGAAAGCGGTCAATTAGATGAATTGCCCGATAGGCATTGCGCTGTAACGAATCTGAAATGTGAGGCACATGAGGAATTTGAGATAAGAAATCCACCGTCCGTCGCAATACTCGGACGACATCCCCTTCATCTAAGCTGGTGTTAGAGCAGAGTTGATCCCATTGAACCCCTAACGCCCACTGTTCCACCAAACCTGTTAAGTCATATTCCATCCAGACTGGTAGCGCTACGCGATACCGCCGCTGTAGTTGGAAGAGGTTGCGCCGCAAGCCCCGCAAACCTCCCAAAGCTTCGTCCATCTCAGCCGGTGCATCGTAGTGCGTCCAGCTATCCGGTCGCATCGTTTCGGTCACAAAGGAGGCACAAGCAGCGGCTAAGTGGTGGGGATCTAACTCGTCGAGTTTACCCGACATCAGGGCTAAAGCCATCCACAGCTCGTTGTCACCCCGAATCGCAGCAGCGGCTTCTCCTAGGGGTGTCGGCATCACGCCCTCTAACCCGCCCATGCGTTGCAAAATTTCAATCAAGTCCATAAATTCTTCCCAGTGGCGTGCCAGGCTGTCTTGGAACAAGCTCTGAAGCTGGGAAATTTGGTCTAGTAATCCCTCTCGGCGCTGCTGGCGCTTGAGGAGGGCGGCGGGATTGCCCCATTGATGGGCAGGGTGATTTTGCAGTTGCGCTTCCACTGCGGCTACTTGCTGCTGTTGCGCGACCACTTCTGGGGCGGTATCTTCTTCGAGATCCGCGTCCGGACGACCGCAAGCGTCGTTCCGACAAGCCCAGCCAATTTGACGGGCAATGACCTCTGTGGATTCGGTGCCCTTTTTGCAATGACCGGGTTTTATCGGCATTTCCGGCGGGGGCTGTACGGATTTAACATTGGACACGCGGGGTAATTGGCTGCAAGCGACGACATCGGCAGCAGTGACTACATACCAGCGGTTATCTGCACCTAAGCAAATTAGGTAGGGCGATTGACCGGAACCGCGTGTTTTGGTGACTAAGACAGCGGGTACAGGAGAAGACACCGGAATGTGTTTCCCTTTTAAACTCAGCAGCGTACCGGGTTCTACAGAAGCGATCGCCATCGCAATTTCCCGCGATCGCTCGGCTTCGGCTTGGGTTTGTAAAATTTTCAGTAATCGGCGTTCTTCTCTAAGACGTTCCTGAAGCTTTTCATACTGTTGCAAGCTCTTATCGTCTACTGATGCCAGATCCGCTTCGATTTTTGCCAGTTCCTCGGATAAGTCAGCGATCGCTTTCCGAGTGGGTTCGAGATGCACGGTTGCCAAATACTGTCCGAAGCTGCGTTCTACTAACTCTCTCGCTTCTTCCAGACTATGAGTTTGCAGCAAGTTCAAAACCATGCCGTAGCTGGGTGTAAACTGGCTCACCAGTGGGTCAGGCCCGTTGGTTGCCAAATAAGCCGCTTCCTTTGAGCCTTCAAAAGGCGTCTGCAAGGTCACTACATGACCCGTGGTGTCCATCCCCCGGCGTCCGGCGCGACCCGACATTTGCATAAATTCGCTGGGCGTCAGCAGTCGGTGTCCCCGGTCGGTGCGTTTGGAAAGGCTAGAAACTACGGTTGTTCGTGCAGGCATATTAATCCCCGCAGCTAAGGTTTCGGTGGCAAATACCACTTTTACCAAGCCCTCTTGAAACAGTTCTTCGACCAAACCTTTCCATGCTGGTAAAATTCCGGCGTGGTGAGAGGAAATCCCGCGCAGCAACGGTTCAACCCCGCCGCTACGGGCTGCTTCTGGATTGTGGGCTAAAAATGCTTCAACTTTCTGTTTTAAAAGTTTTGCTTCTTGTTCGTTTACCAGCGTCACTTCCCGCAATTCATCCACCGCCTTGTCACAACCCCGGCGGCTGAAGATAAAGTATATCGCTGGCAACATATCCCGTTTCCAGAGATGGCTCAGGACATAAACTAAACTTGGGCTATCTTGCTTTTTGCCTTTTTCTTTAGTTTGCGGGCGCTTGGGCTTGAGTCGCGGATTTATTTTTTTTTGCGAGTCATCAAGGAGGGGAAACAGTCCTTTGGGATTGCAGAAATGAAACTGCAAGGGAACGGGACGAAAATCGGAGTAAATCAGCTTGGTGGGGCCATGAACCCGATTTAACCAGTCGGTGAGTTGATCGCTGTTGGCGACCGTTGCCGAAAGCGCCACCAACTGTATTTCGTGGGGACAATAAATAATGGATTCTTCCCAAACCGTGCCCCGCTGTCGGTCGTTCATATAGTGGCATTCATCCAACACCACGGCTTCTACACCCGTGAGGGAGGTGCCGACTTCGCCGATGCGGGTGCCATAGAGCATATTCCGGAAAATTTCCGTGGTCATCACTAAGACTGGAGCATCCCGGTTGATGGACGTATCGCCGGTCAATAACCCTACCCGGTCAGCCCCAAAGCGATCGCGGAAGTCCCGTAATTTCTGGTTTGATAGCGCTTTCAGGGGTGTAGTGTAAAATACCCGCTTTCCGCGACTCAGGGCGCGGTAAATGGCGTATTCCCCAATCAGCGTTTTTCCCGACCCGGTAGGGGCACACACAACGACCGAGCAATCGGCATTTAACGCAGCGATCGCTTCCTGCTGAAACCGATCCAGTTCAAAGGGAAATAAGGTCTTGAGGTCTAGCTCTGGTATGGTAGTGGGCACGGTACGGTCAAATAGTTCCATTAAAAAATTGCAAACAGAATTCAGCCAAATCTCGCCATCAACTGTCTTCTTGTGCTTCCTTTAATTCTAAAGGACTTCCCAGGAATAAATTATCTTAACAATGGCTCTAGGGACGCGGTATTCAATGGCTCCCAATGATGGCACATCGCTATTTTTTTAGGGAATTCCTTTCAGTGCAAATTAGCACCCAATCGGCGGGATGCACCAGATTACCGAATTATCGATTTCGATAATGACGCTTGCCCTGAGAATCGTGACGCTATTTGCTTTTCTAGGTGCCCTTTCCCGAAGCTAGTCTCTCAAGTCACTTGAAACCGCTTTACGAAACTTCAAGTTTATTCGTAGCGGCAGAATAATAGAGCAATTGTCACTATAATAAATAATATAGCTAAAATTCATGGAAAATCTCGCTCGAAAAGCCTGAATTATCGCCAATACCTGTCTGTTTCTATTTAAATCTTTCTTCTGCTTTCTCTGGCAAATTTGACGCTTTTTAAATATTTTCTGAAAAGCCTCTCAATCGCGATCTAAGTTAGCCTTTTCCATCGTCGGCAATTCCTACATCTTCTGATGAAAAGGAACTATAGGGTAGAGGATGTAACGAGCGATACAGTGATTGGCAGCAGAGCTACGGCTATGCGAAATTGCGATCGCTCAAAAAGATGAAATCTAAAATCATCCTTTTGGCGGATAGATAAAAGCTGCGTTTAATCCTGACCCAGGCAACTGGAATGGGAAGAAATGGGTATCCACTTCTCAAAAAAGGCAGAAGTCGGATTCAAGATGATAGGCAAGAATTTTTATCGGTACTGATTCAGCAGTCAATTTGCCGTGTTGGGTTTCGTACCTCACCCCTCCACGCCCCCAACCGACAAAATGACACCGACAAAATGACATAGTTGAATTCGGTTCTCCTACTAACTGAATTGGTTTTCTAGTACCCAGTCCGAATGGGCGGGTTCCAAACCCCCCCAAACAGCCCTCAGTCCCTTATTTATCCTTCCTAAACGTCGGTGCCACAAGCCAACGGACACTACCCTGCCAGCATGACGGTGACGGATACCGCTCACCGAAAAATTTCCGATGGAAACCGGATCATCTATCAGCGATTGAAACAGGCGCTGAGTCTTGGTTTGCGTCGCCAAATTTTTGTGGCGGTATGCGACGACCTCACCCTGAGAAATCGTCTGGCTGCCCGATTACACGCAGAATTGGCGATTTCGGAAGACGGAAGAAGAAACAAGTCCAATCGCACTCATTCGTCTTTCCTGCCGAATCCTGGCTCCTTCCAAGGCTACCCCCGACTGGTTAGCCTGAACTTAAACTTGAGCCAGCCGCATCCCATCGCTCAGATCAATCGCTGGTTAGCCAAACACCCACCCCCTGACAACAACCCACCCGGATTTCAAATTTTGGGGGTGGAACTATTAACCAAGCAGCCAGCAACGGTACAGGGATTATTTCTGCGCTCTCTCAGGGGTATTGAGCGCAGTTTGCCGCGCTTAGAATCTAGCTTGTTGCTGTGGATGCCTCGCCCTTGGTTCCGGGCGATTCAGCAGTCGGCACCTGAGTTTTGGCGGTGTCACACCGGCTTATTTGAGTTTGAAGGGGAACCCACGCCTGTATCAGAAGAGACGTGGTATCCGTCTCTACAATTCTCAGCGCCCCGCGAACAAGCTGCTGAGCAAGAGACGGCTGTACCTCAAGAAAATCTGTGGCACATTCTGAACCGCGACTTCGCGAAATATAGCGAAACCCGTTCGGAAAATCCAGTTTCAGGCAATGATTCTGGTAAGGAAGAGGTAGAAGCGACGCCTCCGGGAGACGAATCTCAGCATCCGGCGACAAGTTCGCCAACTGATGCTTCTCCCCTACAGGAATCAGAAGAAAAGAGCGATGAATCAGCATTCATTCATCCTTCCCAATCTGAAGCCCCTCATCAGGCGATCGAGAATTTGCTTCAGGTGCAATCGTTGCAGGAAATTGCTCAATTACAGCAGCAATCCTGTCCGCCAGAGGCACTTGCTGAAGCTTATCTGAGGCTGGGGAATCATTACCGCGATCTGATTGAACTCGAACAATCAAATACCTCGCAAGAAAACCTGATCGTTGCCATCCAAGCTTACGAACAGGCATTGAGTTGGCTAGAGGCAGATTCGCCGCTGGTACCCGATACCCTCAATGACTTGGGCAATCTCTACTGGATGCTAGCTCGCTATCCAAGCAAAGTCGAGGAGATGCTTGTCTATCTGGAGCAAGGGATTCAAGCGTATCAAACCGCTTTAACCACCTTCAATCCCGATGAAGCGCCCCACACCTATGCCATGATTCAAAATAATTTGGGGGCAGCATACGGGGAAGTGGCTCGTTATCGAGATGCTGCCGAGAACTTGCAATACTCGATTGGCGCTTATCAGGAAGCTTTGCGCTATCGTCCTTCCCAGATGGAGCCGCTCAAATATGCGGCGACGCACAATAATTTGGGTACGGCTTACTGGCATTTAGCGCAGCAGCAGCAGCCGGTGACAAACTTGCAACAAGCGATCGCATCTTATACAGAAGCGCTGTTGTATTACAATCCGGAGCAAGAGTCGCTTAGCTGGGCAATGCTGCAAAACAACATCGGCACCGCCTACTGGAATCTCGCCCAGTACGAACAACCCGCAACCTATTTAAAACTTGCTATCGACGCTTACTTGAATGGACTAAAATATCGGACGCCAGATGTAGTCCCGGCAGCTTGCGCGGCGACGCAGAATAATTTGGGTACGGCTTACTGGCATTTGGCAAGCCAGGTAGAAACTAAGGTGGAGGCGCGACAGGAATATTTGCAGTCGTGTATTACAGCCTATGAAACTGCGATCGCGCTTGTCCACCGGCTGAGCCAAAACACGCCCCCAGTGCCGGTTACGTTTGATGCCTCTGCCACCTACAATAATTTGGGGCTGGCTCACTACCAGATGGCGACGGATAAGCAGTTCGCTTTGGCTCAGGGTTCCCTGTTAGAGCATCTAGAGGCAGCGTTACACAACCATTTACAAGCGTTGCGGGGCTTTAGCGCTCAACCCGATGCCTACGAATCCACTTTGTCTTATGTTGTGCAGACAATCCGGGCGTTTTTCCGCGAACGTGGCTTACAAGGTCAAAATCTCGCCCTTTCCAAGGTTCCAGGTAAGCTGTTGCCAGAATTACTGCGGCGGTTGTAATTTTCCAATGCACTGAATCAATCTGCTTGTGTAGAAATCGCAATCCATTTGAGCTGTGAGACGTTAGCCCTTCAGATCCTCGACTTCAAGAGAAGTCGGGGATTTCTTCTTTGGAAATCATTTAGCAGTGCTAGAGCTTGGAATCTAAAGCAAAATCGCGATCTTGCTAACGAAAAATTATTTTCATTTATTCCAAGATATTGAAGAAAATGAAGCTTTCCCAGACTCCTGCTACACTATTGTGGGGAATGAAGCTATGAAAATTTTCTGGAGGCTGAATTAGTTACTGACTTGTTAATAATGACTTTCAAAAGTTTTAATGAGTTATTAATTGCCTAAAGCTAATTGAAACCATTTTTATGAATGGTGGAAGCCAGTTTATTCTTCTTAGCGGGGGCACTGCCATGCCGTGTCCCTAGCGCTCCCTCCATCAATTTGCCGTCACCCAATATCCCTAAATCTATACCGTGCAGAACATACCTCAAGATGATTCACCGAATGTTCCTGTCCAAAGAAATTGGTATTTAGTGACATTAACTCAGGTGTCGAAGCGTGAATTATTTTGCAAGCAAATCTTACACGCGATAGAACAAGAGAAACTACAAGATGTGATTTTAAGAGTGGAAATGCCAAAAGAATCTGTATATCAGAATTTGGTATTGCTGGAAACGACGAGTTTCAAAGCTCTACGCGATCGCTTGCGACAGCTAGACTACGATCCCAAAATTTCGCCTAAACCCTTAACTTCCGAGCAAGTTAACCGGATGTTGGGCTTATAAAAAAGCAGTAGGGGCAGGAAAACAATCCTGCCCCTACGTTTATGGATTAGCGGAGAAAATCGGTAACTTTAACGACCGGAAACGGCTAAAGCGCCAGCGATCGCGGAAACGATTCCAGACACAGTTGCCGTACCAAACAGCCACCAAGCGGCAGAGGCAGCAGCTTTGCGAGTTTCTTCTGCCTGCCGCTGCGCTTGATACTTCACTTCGTCTAAGCGGCGTTGCGCTTCCTGTTGGAGGCGATCCACCCGTTGCAGGACGCTGTTGCGTGCGCCTTCAATTTGATCGACGAGCCGGTTAGCATCTTCCTCGGAGATGTCCTCGCGGGAAGACATGATGGCAACCAGAGTATTGCGATCGAAATGGGAGAGGCGATCGCGCAACGCATCAAACCCAGCTTGCGGATCGTCAAACAACTTGCGAACATCTTTCTTGATGCTGTCATAGTTGAGTTCTGGGCGATCCAGCGAGTTGAGGTAGTTGCGAATTTGAGCAAAAATCCCGTCAATCGTCTGTTGAATTCGCCGTTGAATGCTGCGAATTTGCTCCACAAATTGATCGCGTACCGAGAGGACTTGATCCACAATTCGGGCAGCTTCTTCCTCAGAGATATCCTGCCGTTGCGACAGCAGAGAGATCATCGTGTCGCGGTCGATGTGAGATAGGCGATCGGTCAGACTCTCAACTCCGGTGCGCGGATCGTGCAGCAACAACTGCAAATCGCGCTTAATTGCTTCTGGGTTGAGTTCGTCTTTGCCAGTATTCCGCAGGTAGTCTTGTAGCGTGCTTTGGAAATCTTGGATTTGTGCCTGCGTCCGGGTGGCAAGGCGACGAGGCGCTCTGACGATGTTTTTGATCGTACCCTGCACCTGATCGATGACCTGATTTACTTGCTCTTCGCTTAGGTCTTGCCGTTGACTCAGTAGCTTCACCAGGGTATCGCGGTCTACTTGAGATAGCCGTTGCCGCAGTGCCGTCGCACCTTCTCTGGGATCGGAGAGCAGCCTGGTCAAATCCCGCTGGATGCCTTCGGGATTCAGTTCGTCTTTACCAGTGTTCCGCAGGTAATCTGCTAGAGCCGTGCTGGTTTTGTCTACCTGCTCTTTGGCTTTATCTACGACCATTTGCGGTGCTTGGACAACGCTGCTCCAAGAATGTTGCACCTGATCGATGATTTGATTTACCTGGTCCTCGCTCAAGTCTTGTCGCTGACTCAGTAGCTGAACTAAGGTATCGCGGTCAAAGCGAGAAGCTCTCGACCGAAGAGCCCACATTCCTGCCTGCGGGTCGTTCAGGAGAGTTTTGATATCTCGCTGGATGCCTTCAGGATTCAGTTCGTCTTTGCCAGTGTTCCGCAGATAGGACTCTAAATTGACCCACACTGCCTCGGTTTCCGATTGAATTCGGTCTCGGAGGGCTTGGGATTCGATCAGCACCCGATCGCGTGATTGTTCTAAATTCGTAGCGATCGCGTCAGCTTCTGTCTCGCCGATGTCTTCGCGTCCCCGCAGCAATTGCATCAAGGCATAGCGATCGTACAAAGCAAGACGACGCTCAAGGGTGTCATGGTCGGCATCTGCGTCTTCTAGCACCTTTTTGAAATTGTCGTTAACGCCTTCTGCGCTCAGTTCTGTCTTGGGTGCTGTTCGGATATAATCTTCAACTCGGCGGCGCAGGTCTTGCGTCCTTTCTTCTTCTTCAGCCGCCCGCACTGTCACCAAAACTTCTTGCCGGATGCCTTCCAATTGATCGGAAATGTCGTTGATTTTGTCTTGGGTAAAGACGCCCCGTTGTTGCAACAGGTTGGCAAAATATGACTTGTCTAGTTGCTCCAATTCCCGGCGAATTGTCCCCGGATCTCCTTGGGGGTCGTAGATGACTTCTTTGAATTCCCGGTTAAGTCCTGGTCGGGTAATCTGCCAGGAGTACGTGTTGAGCAGGTAGTTGTCTACATCTGCTCGAATGGTGCTGTAGGGGAGTTCTGGTTTAACTCCTGCTTGAGTCGCTAGTTTGTCGGTTTGCTCGGTTACTTTGTCTTTAGCTTTAGAAAGGGAACTTAAGATGGTTTGCACATCTAAATCTGAGAGATCCGTGCGTCCCATTGCTAATCCCATGAGGGTCGTTAAACCCTGTTGAACGCTTAGCTGAATTGGACCAGGAGCTGCGTCGTCGGCTGCTTTTTGATCGGCTTTTTTAGAGTCGCGCGTCTCTGCAATCAGCTGGTCGAGTTTGGCGTTGATATCATCTGACTTCACTTGACCCGGTTGTGCAGACTTGAGATAGTTGAGCAGTTCGCCCATCCGATCGGTTTGTTGTTCTCGCGATCCCACGGCTTGCCGCCATACGCCTTCGAGTTGGTCTACGATGCGGTTAAGGTCTCGTTTCGAGAGGTCTGTGCGATCGCTTACCAAATTTACAAATGTTTGGCGGTCGATGTTGCGAAGATTATCGGTGTTAGCGATCGCTTTTAGTTGCGGGTCACTCAGCAATCTTTCAAATTCACCCCGAATCTTTTGTATATCGAGTTCAGGGGGACGCAAGGACCCTAAATAATCCTCCAGCGTCTCGCGGATGCTGGCAGGATCGATTCCCGATCCCAGTTCTCGCCGCACGGCTGCTGCTGCTGCCTCTGCGGTTGACACAACTTGATTATTTACAGCTTGTGCGCCGATTGCTGCGGTTGCTGTGCCGACAATTGCTTGGAAGCCGCTGGTTGCAGTATTAACAACTGAACCCACTAACGATCCCACTGTCGTTGAACTTACCCAGAATAGCAGGCAGAAGTAGGTTGCCCAAATTACCAGACCGATAATGGCACCCAAGCCGCCACTGCTAATCAAGCTCAGTTTCACTGCCAGGAAACACGCGATCGCTAACGCAATGGTGACTGTCACCAGCGTCCAAATTCCGACTGCTGTCCCTATTTTGCGAATTGTCCCTCCCAAACTTCCAGATTCATCCCGATCGGAATCTGAATCTGATTGATGACCCAAGTAAGAGATCCCGGCGGCGACTGAGAGGTTGGTTAACAATAATTGCAACGCAAAAGCTAACACTATCCCAGAAATCAGCGCTACAAAAAATTGAGGCCCTGAAAAGACAAGTGCCGCTTCTTCTGGAGTATTCACCGTTGGATCGACTGGTGTAACTTGAGCGAGCCAAAATAGGGTTTTGTACATTCCCATGAGTATTCCCGTACTCTCAAACATGATATTTTCTTCCTCAAAGCAAATCCCGCGCAAATTATAAATTAAGGTATGTTGAGTGGTCAAAATCTGCAAAAAAGACCACACTCTGAAACACCCGTTTGTCAAAAAAACGAGTGATTATCTTTCTGGTTTCTTTGTACTCATCTACTTAAGTAGTTACTCTGTATGTATCGCCTAACTCCTCTCTGTACGCCAGAATCGTCGAATCGGTCACTACAAAGCATCCTCCTGAGGTCTGAAATGTATACCTGTGGCAGGATGGAGAGAGTAAGGGAGTAAGCCGCGAGCAATAAAACTACATTTGCAGACCTTTTCCTAAAACACGCTGCTGCTTCTTTCCCTAAGCACCATTATCTAGGCGATCTGCTCCGAAACCATGACGTACAGTTTAACTTAAGGAGTGGAGCAATAACCTTTAATGAAAGTTTATCTTCTATCCAAATTTTAGGAACTGAATCAGAAGCTAGAGATACTTAGCTCAGGGCTTAGACTGAACGAATAAAATAATATATCAGATGCTTTTATGCAAGCCCCTATCGGTGTAAAATCGTTAAATATCTGAGAAAACACCAGGAATTCATTGTTACAGGATTGTTTCTGATTCGTGAAGTAACCGCCCATTTTCTGAGATTTTTTTGAGAGAAGGTGCAAACGGAGCTTGCAAAAGTAACAGGTATTCTCCATATCTTTAGAACTATAATGCTTGATTCATTCTTATCATAAATATCAAATTTAAATGCAATATGGTCATTAAGTAGAATTCCCTTAAAAGGTATAACTTAATTTTTAAGCTAATTATCCAATATTGCCAGCACCTATATTATCAGTTATTTCGATTTGGTAATTTTAGTAGATGTATTGAAATTTTCAATTGTATTTGTAAATAAAGATTTAACTCTTGTTAGTTTTGATGTTTATAAACGTCAAAATTAACTGATAACCTTGGAACTTAACGAACATTTTAATATCAAAGGAATAATTTTATATTCCTTGAAGTGAAAGCTGGTGAGGGGTAATACGGTTTGGTTAGAAAAAGAACGTGAAAAAGTGCTATGTCTCTATATCTATAGCGTTTCTCAGATGGCTGGAACATATTGTGGTTCTCACGTTCGGTAGCAGATTTTTGATTGCCATTCCCGTGTCGATGTATCTCATAGCAATTCTCTGTAAAGATGCGCTTAATAATAGAGCTTCCGTGGCAGGCGAGCGGGTGAAGTGGAGTGAGGACTTTGTGGGAGGCATCTTGATGGCAAGCTGTTGACGAGCGCATCGGACTAGTTAGTGCTTGCCAGCCTGTTTTCAACGCTTGCCTTTGCTCGTTTGCGATCGCTCTTGACACGCAAAACACTATCTATTTATTAAGCGCATCTTTAAAAAGAATTGGTATCACCTCTTTTTTCCTCAGCCCTTTTTTCCTCACCTCTCAGTCCTCAGTCCTCACCTCTCAGCCCTCAGTCATCTCTCCTCCCTTCTCTTACCAAGGGTTGCCAATCAACGTGAAAGCTGCCCAGTAGAAAGGATGCTCAAGACTTCTATTTCCCAGTCCAGCCATTGAGGGTGGCAAGGGAAAGCTGCCATTGAGGGTGCGGAGTTGACCTCCCTCTAAGCGCACTTTGCCCTTGAGCATTGCCACCTGTGCCTGACGCACCGCCTCCGCCTTGATGGGCGCTTTTTTCAATTGTTCGTAGAACTCTGTCATCAACCCCAAAGTCCCTTCATCGCTGACGTACCAGAGACTCGCTAGAGCTGACTTAACGCCTGCCTGCACTGATAACCCGGCAAAGCCTAATTCTGCCTGTTCATCTCCCAAGGCTGTGCGACAGGCACTTAGCACCAGCAATTCTACAGGAGGGTCATTCCAACCTAACTCCCGCAGCTGATCCAATCTCAGCTTGGTGTCCCACAGCTGAATATAGGAATTGCTTGGTTCTCCTGACTTAAATTCCCCATGCGTGCCTAGGTGAACAATTCCGAAAGGTTCTTGCTGACGCTGCGCCTTAAGATTTTTCAGAGTGAAGGCATCGTTGAGGAAAGATTTACCCGACCATAGGGAAGAGGCGATAATGGACAATTCCACGGGCACGGCGGGTAAGGGGTTTTGGTTAGTAAATTTGGCTGCTCCCATTGCCAGGACTTGGGTTTTTTTAATATCCCGGTAACGAGTATCGGTTAGGCTGAGACTCGGCATGAGTCCGACGCTGTATTTTTCCACTAGGAATTGTTGACCGTCATGGAGGGCAGCAACCGGAAGACTCCGCAACCCTGTATCCATGAGGAAAACCAAATTATCGATCTTGCTAGCTTCTAAATCAGCTTTTACGGGTGCTATCAACCACTTATAGAGTTGTTGGGAAGAATTGAGGTAACGGTTTGTTTTAAGCGGCTTAGTGATTTCTGAGCGAAATTCCTGGGCGACTTTGAGAACTTGACGGCGTGTTACCCCTGTGACTCTCCTGCGAATTGGTGGCTTTTTAGCTGTCACAATGACGAGTTCGAGTTGGTCGTTATCCTGCGGTAGGGGATTGTTTGACGATTGAGCTGGAAGTTGAGCTAGCTGATTTAGGGCTAATCCCTGAGAGTTGAATTGCCAAAGAATATCTAATTGTGGCGCGGGATAAGGGAGTTGACTTTTATCTGCTGCTGTTCCTGGTGTAACTGTTGCAGGCACAAAAGCAACATAAATGAGTGCCGGTTTCACTCCAGTTGCTTTCTCAATTTCGTTAAGAATTTCACGCGCCTCATCCAAGGTTTTTAGGGGAAGATCGGGAGCGAGTCCCAAATATTGCTGGAATTGCCGTGTAAACTCTTGGTCGATTTGAGCAACAACCGGATCGATTTCAACTGAGGCAAGATTTCTTGTTGCCGGTATTCGTGTCAGCGGCGTCTCCTGCGGTGGTGATAATTCGCTAGAAAGTGGCGTTGGGGAAGGTGTGGGCGTGGGGATTGGCGTGGGGATTGGCGTGGGGATTGGCGTAGGAATTGGTGTGGGGATTGGAGTTGGAATTGGCGTGGGAATTGGTGTGGGGATTGGCTCAGCTACATTGATGGTGAGCTGTTGCGGGGCGGAGAAGGAAACGCGATCGCTCGCACTAATTGTAAAGGCATTGAGCAAACCAGTCGCACCCGTAGGCGGTGTGTAAACTAAAACATCGCTCAACGACAAAATGGTTCCCGGTACGATGACGGTACCATCTTGTTTGGTCAGCGTTCCCCCATTAATGGCATCAATGCGTATTGAGGTAAAATCGCTATTTGCATCGGTTATAGATGGATTTAAACTCGCAACAGTGAATGTAATCGACTGATTTTGTTGAGTATCCGTTAGCAGAGTATTTGCGGTCAAAGTCGGTGCTTGGTTAATAAAGGTTATCTGAATACCATCGGCACTAGGATTACCCACCTCAAAGGTATTGTTATTGGGAATCAGAGTATCGATAGATGGAATGGTTTGTGCAGGAGAAATCAGCTCCCCATTCCCACTACTTCCACCCGTATCAATCGCTCCCGCCGTACCGTTGTTAGTCGCATCGCCGACGATAAATTGAAAGTTATCTTGCCCCCCATCATGTTGGATGATAACAGAGCCTCCTTTATTCACTCCACTGGTGAGGATAGTTGTCGGAGAGGCAAGACCCAAAATTGTACTCTTTCCCTTAACGACTCCTAGGGAAGCTATTGTGACATTGCCACCAATGAGAGAGCCATCTAGCCCATCTCCTGCTTCTTGGATAGCTTGGGTATTTATCGTATTAAAGGTAATATTGCCATCTGTTGTTAAGGTAACAAACCCGCCTAATGCATTAGTAACCAGATCGGAAAAATCTGGATCGGGAGGGGGGGGATTAACAGTAGCAGAGGAATTAATGTTGCCGGCGATTATATCGTCCTTAGCTGTGAATTTGACCGCACCCCCTGTAGCAACGATGGGGTCAGTAGCAGAGGAATCAATATCGCCGGTTTGAATACTACCTTGGGCATCTAAGGTAACTGAGCCGCCTATCGCATCGAATAAAGCGGCACCACCACTTGTTTGGCTAACAACAGCAGAGGAATTAATGGCATCTGTTTTAAGATTGCCTCCAGATGTTATCTTGACGTCACCCCCTGTAGCTGCTGGATTATCTCCAAGGAAAAATATGTCAGCTTTTGCAAAAGAATTAATTGTGCCTGTAGTGATGTTACTGCCAGCTTCTAAAGTGACTGCGCCGCCTGTAGATTGAAAATAAGAGGTGGAGGAGGAATTGATATCGCCATTAACTGTAATTGTGCCGGTGTTAGTAGTTAAACTCACCAGACCACCATCATTATTATTATTAGAGGAAGTAATATCACCTGTAAGAATGTTCCCATTAGTGGCATCCAGGATGATACTTCCACTGTTCGCGTATAAGTTAGAGGTGTCTAGATTGCCGGTAGCGATCGCGCCGTTGCTACTGGTAAGTTGGATATTGCCACTATTGGTATTGATATTTCCAACATTGATACTTGCTCCTGAAATCGAGATATCTTTTCCATTAGTCTGAATGGTGTTCGCCGTATTTTGCATCACAAAAGATCCAACACCATCTTTATTAGCATCCGCAGTAAAAGTAATTGACGTGCCAGACGCGTCGTACAAGGGTTGGAAGTTCAGAACGCCGTCACTTGTAAGATTATTTATGGTGATGTTGTCAGTCGCTTCCAAAATCACCTTGCCATAAGTAATTGCTCCCTCCAGTTCGGTTTCCGAGATCGTCAAATTTTCACCAAGGCTGTCACTAACAAGGATTTGACTATCTCCTACACCGAATTGACCGGAGGGCGGTGTAGGAGCACTTTTATCCGTTATCGTGATATTGAGTGGATCGAGTAGTAAAGTTCCCGCCTTACCTTGTGGCGCAAGCGTATCCACCTTCCCTTTGAAAGTTAAGCTTTCCTTGCCCGAAACTTCCACAAATCCGCCATTGCCGGAATTATTGCCACCACGGGCACTAATATTGCCGTAAAATTCAGTTGCCTTGTCAGACCAAACGATCGCACGACCCCCATTACCGTTGTTCTTGCTATCGACATCGATCGAAGAATCTGGACTGACATAAGTTCTAGAGGCATTCGGTACCGTCCCCTTTCCTTGATAATCGCCGCCAATTAGCACCGTTCCACCGCCAAGACTGCCGGAAGCGTTGATATTGGCACTCACCAAACCTACTTTGTCACCCAGAACTTGGACTTTACCGCCAGTCTGCCCAGATGCGTCAAGGTTTCCAGCTACAATCGCAGTCCCTGTATCGGTAGGGATGGCAACGCCAGATCCCGTGAGTACCACTTGACCTTTGTTATTAACGGTGAGTTTAGTGGCATTCCCAATTTTTCCGCCCGTCAGCAGCTGCGGTACGGATTGAGGATTAGGGATGGGGGATTGGGAATTAAAATTCTGAGTCGCTACCTCCAAACTGAGTATGTTTCCGGGTTGACTAATCTGCACGGATTTTCCGCCGGGAACCGCTGCCACGGTAATATTTCCTTCCGGTGCCAAAAGTTGCCCGGTATTAACGATAGTGCCACCGAGTAAGGTGAGATTTTTCCCCTGTCCTACTGCTAAGTTTCCAGCGTTAACGATGGCACCCGGTTGAGGAGTCGTGAAAGCAAAAGTGCTGGGATTTCCTTCTAAAGCGGCATAATTATTGTTACCAATCGCATTAAACCAATTATTGCCAAAGCCGATACTGTTGGCGGTGGTGGCAGTGAAAGATGCAGGCACATTTAGACTAGCGTTGTTGCCAAAGACAATTCCGGCTGGATTCATCAAAAATAAGTTGGAATTGCCGCCAGTTACTTGAATTAAGCCATTAATGACGGAGACATCTCCACCCACAACTCGACCGAGAATATTCTGAATGCTGGGGGTGGTTAAGAAGTTGGCAATCCCACCTTGATTGAGATCGAATTGGTTAAAGCTGTGGAAGAGATTCTCGCCTTGGCTTGATAGCTTACCGCCGGTGATGTCGAAGCGATCGCCATTGACGTTGACAAGGGTACCAGTGCCATCAGCAGCCGGAATGATGGGTTGTGCCAATGCTTTTTCTAAGCTGATGACTCCTGCTAGAGGCAAGGCTGCCATCACTAGGCTAACTTTTCTCACTAAGGGTTTCATAATTGCTCTCTCTTCCAGATATTAAGAAATATTGAACAACCAATCGCAGTTCTGCTTTGCCGAAGTCACTACGTTTTTGTTTACACGGGTTGTTCCTTTAACCAATCGCTAACTGTGATGTACTTTCTGGACAGTTATTATACTGTTGTTATAACTTATCTCAACCAGGATTGTCTTCAGGAACTAAAAACAACCAAGTCTAAGAAAAAAGTTTTTTTAGAAGAATTTGATGAGACTTATGGATGAATTTAATTTTATCGGAAAATACTGACACAAAAGCGTCTATCCCCACCTTAGTATTTTGAAAGGAATTTTCTGCGAAAATAAAATCATAATCGTCAAAAATGATCGTGCCGCCAACTTTAACAAGCGCCCAAGTTAAAACTGCATCTTCCAGAACATCGCTGGCTAGGTGGGAGCCATCAATGTAAACTAAATCATAAAAACCCAAGGGTAACAAACGCAATATTTGTTGAGATTTACCTACTATTTTTCGTACCTTTTCCGCTGCACCCGTACGATTTATATTAAAGTCAAATCGCTCTTCTATAGAGCTTAGATAGTCACAATCATATCTTTGATGTTCTAAGCTACCTGCAAAGGTATCTATACAGGTAATTTGGCTAGAACTATCTATTAAAATATTTTCTAAAAACCAGCAAGTAGATCGCCCCTCCCAACTGCCTATTTCTAAAATATTTAATCCAGGTATTTTAGATAAAGGTTTAAGATGCTCATTCAAAATATCAAGGTTGCGGCTAAACCAGTCTGTAGAAAATTGATAACCTTTCAATATTGTCTCAATTTGATAACGAGCTTTTGAAAATTCAGGCTTGATTGTTAAGAGTTTACGGTAATAGCTCATTGCCTCGGCAACTCTACCCTTTTGCTGGAAAATCATGCCTAAATCGTAGTAGGCTTCAGGAAAGTCAGGTTTAACTTCCAGCGCTTTCTGATAACAAGCGATCGCTTGTTCAATCTGTTCTTGCATCCACAATCTTGCTCCCATTTTAAAATAGGCTTCAGCTAAGAGGTTTTGCAATCCCTGGTAGTTACTTATATACCCTTGAACAGAGAAAATTTGAGCAGATGTCTGCAAATCGGCGATTGCTTCTGGATAGTTACCCAATTTAGAATGGGCATTCCCCCGGTTATTGTAGGCGGCGGCAAAGTTAGGATTAAGCTGCAATGCCAGAGTATAATCGTCAATTGCTCCTTGAGTATCTCCTAAATCGAAGCGTGCGACACCTCGATTAGTGTAAGCTTCAGGAAAATTAGGATTGATATTCAGCGCCTGAGTGTAATCCTCAATTGCTTTTTGCCCATCGCCAAGTCTGGAGCAAGTATTACCCCGATTGTAATAAGCAACAGCATCATAGGGATTGAGATGCAAGATTTTGCTATATTCCTCGAAAGCTTTTTGATGGTAGATTTGCCAAATTCTCTGTACTGTTAAATGCCTTTCCTGGTGGTGATGTCTGTAAGTTTGGGCTTCGTGCTGTCTCCAGATAATCACTTGTTCAGCAACAGAAATCCCGGTTTGACCAGAGAGGAATAAGCTTAAAAATAAAGTGCCAGTTGAGAGATATTCGGTTTGCACTAGGTTGAAGATGCGGGGCAAGTCTTGTACCCAGTCTCCAATCTTGAGGCTGAAGCAGGGAGGGCAGAATTTTAAATTAGCGATCGCTTCTCGAAATAATTCATTTCCCTGGGCTTGATAAATTGGGGAAGGCACATCCTTGAACTGCCCGATAACCGCTGTATAAGGTAATGCTAAGGATGCATTGAGAAAGCTTGGTAAACTCTCTAGCGCCTCATCATCCCCATCTAGAATAAATACTTGTTTTACATTTTCTCTTTTTGCATCAGCCAGAGCCTGTATCAGCGTAGAAGCTGGCCCTTTATGCTCTAGTCGTCTAATTTGGCATCTATTTTTAACAGCAGCCAAATTAGGAAAAATATTGCTTCCATCATCGTATACAACAATATCAAAATCTCCCTGAATCGAACGGATAGCCCGTTCTAGATAGGGATAGCTAGGATCGTAATATCGAATAATGATCCGTGTCATCGCCGTCAACTTAAGAATACAGAACAGTGTTCATCCCACACCAGTCGCTCAAAATTTCCCTAGTCTGAGTCATGATGCTTTCGTTGCCACACTCCAAGTAATTTTCGTGTATCTGTCATAAGGAGTAGGGAAGCCCTGCCCTTACTGGCATCGGAAGACTCTAGAGATTGTGAAATTTAATTGTCTCCAATGATACTTTGCAACTTTTGGCAGTAATCTGGGATCTTCAGCCCAGAGTCTTTGCAGCACCTAGTGATGTTGTAGGCGATCGCGCATCAAGAGGGCGATCTGCTCACATCTGCGACTCTAATTGTTGTAACTAATTGGAAAATTCAGAAAATTCTATCAATCGCGCCATTTTCCGGCTGATAACCTTAAGCAGTAGGCTCTCTGGGGTTCTCTCTGTCTTAGGTCTTCTTGCTTATTTGTTAATATTTTGTTACAAACAAGAGAGTAAGCACTCTTATGGACGCGAAACATTATGTTAGGCGGCCTTACTGGTTTCACAAACAATACTGGCACTGATTGGGGAGAACGCCTCCTCAATACAGTCGCTAGCAAGACTATTCGCCACATGTTTACCCAGAGTGAGTCTGTGGAAGTTGCTGTTCGCTGCTATCCCTCCAGCAAGCTTTTGCAGGGCAGTATTGACAGCTTCAAAATGAGCGGTAGTGGTCTTGTGATTCGCCGCGAGTTTCGCACCGAGGAGATGTCGTTTGAGACAGACGCCGTCTCGATTGACTTCAGTTGTGTAATGCAAGGTCAGATTCGCCTTAAGCAACCCACCCAGGCAGTTGTACAGGTGACGCTAACCCAGGCAGATATTAACCAATCCTTTCAGGCAGAACTGGTGCAGAAGCGCCTGCAAGATATTTCCACACCAGCTTTGACAGATTTATCTGGCGGTCAGTCCGTTTCCTTTACCGAAGTCCAAGTACAGCTGCTGCCCGAAAACCAAGTGCAAATTTTTGCAAAGGCAGATTTGGGCGAAAAAGGATTGGTGCCACTCAGCATGAAATCAACCTTAAGCGTGGAACGGCGGCGTCGCATTCGGTTTAAAGATCCCCAATTTCAACCAGAGGCGGTTCCAGAAGAATCACGGGAAATTTCTCAGACCTTGACATCGGCGTTTGCGGAAATTTTAGATAACATGGTCGATTTGGATCGCTTTAATCTCGACGGCGTAACCATGCGAATTAACCGCTTGGAAACCCAAGGAGATAAGCTAATTTTCAGTGGCTATGCCCAAATCGAGCGCGTTCCCAATAACCCTTGATTTTAGTCAATCGTCATCGGTTAGTAGGCAATCGCAGGGTCAGAACCGCGTTAAAAGGAAAAGGGATAAGGAGCGGTGGTTGAACACCCCTTTTCTATCCTTAATTCGTAAAGGTCAGCGATCGCACAACTGTGTCTTAACCTCTCAGCCTTAGGATAACAGTAGTGTTATCTGGGAGATATCTTGTGACTGCTGGAACCTCACCCCCGCAGCTTCAGAGAGAGTTAGGGGTTTTGGGTGCCACGATGATGGGTTTGGGTTCGATCGTAGGCACGGGCGTGTTTGTCAGCATCGGCATTGCCGCCGGAATCGCAGGACCGGCGGTAATTTTGGCGATCGCGATTGGAGCCGTTGTGGCAACCTGCAACGGTCTCAATAGTGCCCAGTTAGCAGCGAATCACGCCGTCAGCGGTGGCAGCTACGAATATGGCTACAAGTATCTCAATCCGAGTCTGGGTTTTACCGCAGGCTGGATGTTTCTCTTGGCAAAAACTGCTTCAGCAGCAACGGCAGCTTTAGGTTTTGCTGGCTACTTGCTGAATGCGACGGGTTTGTATGGGCGGGGATTTCTGATTCCCACGGCGCTAGCTGCGGCGATTTTAATGACTTTAATTGTTTTGAGCGGGATTCGCCGCTCTAATCGCGTCAATATTGCCATCGTGTCGGTGTCGCTGCTCTCTTTAATTTTCTTTGTCCTTATCTGTTTACCCCGCGCCACAGAGATTGGTACAGAAAATCTCACGCCATTTTTCAAAGGTTCTCCGGCGACGGTACTCCAAGCCAGTGCGCTGATGTTTGTGGCTTACACGGGTTATGGAAGGATTGCCACGTTGGGCGAGGAAGCACGGGAACCCCGGAAGACAATTCCAATCGCGATGATTGTTAGCCTGGGGGTGACAATGCTGCTTTACATGGCAGTGGCAACGGTTGGCATTGGGGCGGTCGGGACAGAAATTTTGGGCAAAGCAACCCAGGCACAGGCAGCACCCCTCGAGGTGGCAGTTCGCAGCGTTGCCGGTTCAAGAGGTGCGGCGATTTTATCAATTGGTGCGATCGCGGCGATGCTGGGGGTACTATTAAACTTGATTTTGGGTTTGTCCCGCGTGCTGCTGGCGATGGGAAGACGCCGGGATATGCCCAGAATTTTGGCACGGCTAAATCGGCAAGGAACGACACCCGATTTAGCGGTGGTCGTGGTAGGAATTGCGATCGCCCTTTTAGTTCTGCTTGGCAATGTCAAAACGACTTGGTCATTCAGTGCCTTTAACGTCTTGATTTACTACGCAATTACTAATCTGGCAGCATTAAAAATGCCAGATTCAGAACGGCTCTATCCCAAATGGATAGCCTGGGCAGGTCTAGGATCTTGCCTGTTCCTGGCTTTCTGGGTAGAGCCGCAAATCTGGCAAATGGGTCTGGGATTAATTGTCGCTGGTCTAATCTGGCACCAAGTCAGGCAAAGAGTTAGGGAGTTATGAGTTAATAACTCATAACTCCCTAACTCAAAACTTTTCCTAGCGACCAACACCGATGTATTGGAAACCGGCGCTTTCTATTTCCTTCCGGTTGAGGAAGTTACGACCATCAATCATCACCGCGTTGTTCATCAGCTTAGACATTTTGCTGTAGTCTAGGGTCTGGAACTGCTGCCAGTCTGTCACCAACACAAGGGCGTCACAGCCATCAGCCAGCCGTTCGGGATCGGTTTCCACCATCACGCCGGTTAACCCATGACGCATCCCAGTTGAAGAAACAATTGGATCGTAGGCTTTCACTTTCGCCCCCAGCCGGTTGAGTTGCTCGATGAGATTGAGCGCTGGAGCATCGCGCATATCATCGGTATCGGGTTTGAAAGTCAGACCTAGCAATCCCACCGTTTTGCCTTTGAGGATTTTTAGCGCCTGTTGCAGTTTTTCGATCGCAATCACGCGCTGGCGCTGGTTGACACTCACAGCAGATTTGAGCAGTTGAGCTTCATAGCCGTAGTCGTCCGCGGTATGAATCAAAGCCGAGACATCTTTCGGGAAGCAGGAACCACCCCAGCCAATCCCAGCTTGCAAGAACTTGTTCCCAATCCGAGAATCCAAACCGATGCCCTTAGCGACTTGGGTAACATCAGCACCCACGCGATCGCAAATATTGGCAACTTCGTTGATAAAGCTGATTTTGGTTGCGAGGAAGGCATTCGCGGCGTACTTAATCATCTCAGCAGAGTTGATGTCTGTCACCACGACGGGCACTTGCGGTAAGGATTTGTCTTCTGCCACCTGGCGCTCGACAATGGGAGCATAGAGTTCCTGCATCATGGTGATCGCTTTCGGATTGGTGCTACCCAGCACAATCCGATCCGGGTTAAAGGTGTCGTAAACCGCTGAACCTTCGCGCAAAAATTCTGGATTGCTAACAACATCAAACTGAGGAGTTGTTTCTAGTGTCAACTCCTCGGTAACAACGCCACCAGCTCCCACTAGGGACTTTTGGCGTTCCAGAACGCCATCAAGTACAATCATCCGCACCCAGTCCCCAGAACCAATTGGCACTGTGGATTTATTCACAATGACTTTGTAACCACCGTCAAGATGAGCGCCAATTCCACGGGCAACGGCTTCAACATATCTGGTATCGCTTTCACCATTTGCCAAAGCGGGCGTCCCTACTGCGATGAACAAAATTTCTCCATGAGCCACTCCAGCACCCAAATCGGTAGTGAACTCAAGATGCCCCGACTGGGAAGCCGATTGCATAATTTCTGACAGTCCTGGCTCATAAATCGGGGACTGTCCCGCCTTCATCAACTTGACTTTTTCTTCGTTATTGTCAACGCAGATGACATGATGTCCAATATGAGCAAGACTGGCACCCGTGACCAAGCCAACATATCCAGTGCCAATTACGCAAACACGCATAGGAGTAAACCTCAAAAAAATTGGAATGACAGTTCTGGGGGTACGATTCTGTTGGGTAGTCCTTTGTTAAAAGTCATTGATAATTAACTTTTGACAAAGGACTCTAATTCACGAATCGCTGGGGATGCGATTCTCCGGCAGAGAAGCTAAGCGATCGCGAAAATCTTCTATAGTCAGTTGTAACCCTTCTTGCAAGGGTATTGTTGGCTCCCAATCCAGCCAAGTCTTTGCCCGCGTGATATCCGGACGCCGTCGGCGAGGATCGTCTTCTGGCAGTGGCTCAAGCTTAATCTTCGAGTCTGGGTTCACCATCTTTTGGACAGCCTCAGCCAGCTCTAAAATCGTATATTCATCGGGATTCCCTAAATTAATCGGTCCCGTATGCTCGCCATTCATCAGCCGCATCAGCCCTTCCACTAGGTCTGAAACGTAGCAGAAACTTCGGGTTTGCGAACCATCACCATAAACGGTTAGGGCGGTACCCCGCAGAGCTTGCACTACAAAGTTGCTAACCACTCGACCGTCATTTTCTAACATTCGAGGGCCGTAGGTGTTGAAGATTCGCGCGACTCGAATTTCTACATGATTCTGGCGATAATAGTCAAACGCCAGTGTTTCTGCAATTCGCTTGCCTTCGTCATAGCAGGAGCGAATTCCTATCGTATTGACATTACCGCGATATTCTTCAGTCTGGGGGTGGATTTCAGGATCGCCGTACACTTCTGAGGTGGAAGCCAAGAGTAATCTCGCCTTCACCCGCTTTGCCAGTCCTAACATATTCAGTGTACCCAGGACATTCGTTTTCACGGTCTTTACTGGGTTGAACTGGTAGTGTACTGGAGAGGCGGGGCAAGCTAGGTGATAAATTTGCTCCACTTCCAAGCGTATCGGTTCGGTGATGTCGTGACGGATGAGTTCAAAATATGGATTATCCAGCCACTTCAGGATGTTGCGTTTGTGTCCGGTATAGAAGTTATCGAGGCAAATGACTTCATGCCCTTGCGTCATTAGCCGGTCGATCAGATGGGAACCGATAAAACCAGCACCACCTGTGACTAAAATTCTCATCTGGCAATTGAGTCTTTTAAGAGTTGGAATCCATCTTAGACTAACCTTGCCATGCGACGGTGTCCAGATGTACCTGCATTTTCAATAAATCTATAAAGATATCGATGAAGATATCGTAAAGATTAGCGATCGCTCCTCGGCATTCATTTCTTCGCCTCAAGTTCGTTCCTTTCCCACTCTCAGCCTGGAATAGTACCCTATGTAAGACGCCAAGCTATGAAAATACGCTGGATTTCCAAGCTAAGCTTAAAAATCCAGCGTAAGTCTCAATTCAGTAGTCTCAATCCAAGCGCTACTCTTGATCCAGGCGCAACACTGCCATGAAAGCTGATTGCGGTACATCAACCGTCCCAATCGACTTCATGCGCTTCTTCCCTTTAGCCTGCTTCTGCAACAACTTTTTCTTTCGAGAAATATCACCGCCGTAGCACTTGGCAAGCACATCTTTTCTCAAAGCGGGGATATGTTCGCTGGCGACAATCTTACTGCCAATCGCGGCTTGAATCGGAATCTTGAACTGATGCCTGGGAATCAGTTCCTTCAACTTTTCTGTCAAACCACGTCCTACGTTGTAAGCCTTATCCCGATGCACAATCATCGCCAAGGCATCAACGGGGTCGTTGTTGATTAAAATATCTAGCTTAACCAGGGGATTTTCCTGATAGCCAATCAAATGATATTCCATACTGGCATAGCCGCGAGTTCTGGACTTCATTTGGTCAAAAAAGTCCGTCACCACTTCCGCCAGGGGTAACTCATAAGTCAGCGTGGTTCGCCCCTGCGTTAAATACTTCATATCTTTGAAGACACCACGCCGATTTTGACATAACTCCATCAAAGTCCCTACATAGACTTCTGGGGTAATCATGTCTACCTTGACATAAGGCTCCTCTATTTTTTCCCGTTCGTTCGGCGGCGGTAGGTGGCTGGGATTATCAATGTAAACTTCCTCTCCCTTATTGGTGATCACACGATAGACCACCGAAGGAGCGGTGATAATCAAATCTAAATCGTATTCCCGCTCTAGACGCTCTTGGACGATCTCCATGTGCAGCAAGCCCAAGAAGCCGCAGCGGAAGCCAAACCCCATCGCGCTGGACGTTTCCGGCTCGTAGTTCAACGCCGCATCATTTAATTTCAGTTTTTCCAGGGCTTCCCGTAAGTCTGGGTATTGGTCAGCATCGGTGGGGAACAAGCCGCAAAAGACCATCGGCTTCGCTTCGGTGTAACCGGGCAATGCCTCGCTAGCAGGGGCATTCGCTAGGGTAATGGTGTCTCCTACGCGAGCATCTTCCACCGCTTTAATTGCCGCTCCTAGGTAGCCCACTTCTCCGGCGTGCAGTTCGTTTACCGGCTTCTGAGTCGGGGAAAGGATACCCAATTCGTCAATTTCATATTCTTTGCCGGTCGCCATCAGACGAACGCGATCGCCTTTTTTGACCGTACCATCCATCACCCGGAAGTATACAATTACACCCCGATAGCTGTCATAGTAACTATCAAAAATTAAAGCTCTCAGCGGTTGGGACACCGTATCTATCGGCGGCGGGACTAAGTGAACGATCGACTCCAGGATCTCGTCAATCCCAAGCCCTTCTTTTGCAGAAGCGAGAATTGCACCGCTACAATCCAGTCCGATAATTTCTTCAATTTCTCCCTTTACCCGATCTGGCTCAGCTCCAGGGAGATCGATTTTATTTAATACTGGAATAATTTCCAGATTATTCTCAAGGGCAAGATAAACATTGGCAAGCGTTTGCGCTTCCACCCCTTGAGAGGCATCCACTACCAAGAGTGCGCCTTCGCAAGCAGCCAGAGAACGCGACACCTCGTAGGAAAAATCTACGTGACCAGGTGTATCAATTAGATTTAGAACGTACTGTTGACCATCCTTGGCGGTATAGTTCATTCGGGCAGCTTGCAGCTTAATCGTAATGCCGCGCTCCCGTTCTAAATCCATATTGTCCAGGAACTGTTCCTTCATCTGCCGATCTTGCACCGTGCCCGTAAACTGCAAGAGGCGATCCGCCAGAGTGGATTTTCCGTGGTCAATGTGGGCAATGATCGAGAAATTACGAATGCGAGAAACAGGTACGTCAGTCATAGCCAAACAAAAAGGCACGAACGGCAATTGAAAAGTTTAGCGGACTTCAAATATTGTAATGTTTCCGATGCCCAGGCAGTTAGGACAGCCGCAGATATGTCCTAACTGTCAACGTGAAACAATTCTTTAACTTTGAGTAGGACAGTTACCGCCTTCGATGACTATACAGTAGAAAATCTGCGCGGTTTACCTAAATCAGAGACAGCGATAAAAATAGATGCAGGACTGAGGACTGAGGGTTGAGTAGGGAGGACAGAGGACTGAGAGTTGAGGAAGGAGGACTGAGGGTTGAGGAAGGAGGACTGAGTAACTGTCAAACAGTCAGTCAAGCGAAGCGATAACCATTTAATTTGGCACGGGAGGGTGATGAGAACACAGCAAAAGGTATTGTGAATCTAAAGACTTAAAAAGAAATCTTGTGTATTCAAGTAGATTAGGGCACATTGGAATTAAATCCATGCAAAAACTGCTCTGATGAAAAACCTTTAAAAAAAGGGTAATTTTCTGATGAGAGAACGACTTCTCTACCGAAAAGTGGCAATGCTTCAGGAGCAGCCGCCCTCACCAGAAAATAGAGCGCTATTGCCAACTAGCAGTTAGCGCCCAGAGAATGTCAGAATGCATACTAGGGATCGGAATTGCAAAATTTTGTTGCCCATTAGGATAGGAGCGGCATTCTACTGACTGCGTTGCTTGCATCAGCAGTTAGCATGGAAAGACGGCGCATCCTCTTCCGCGTTGGTTTTGCTTGGAAATGTCATCACTGCACTGATATGAACGATCGGGCCAGATATTCTCAGGGTTCAGCCGAAAAGGTGGAAATTTCTATCCACCTTGATTCTGAACTGTTAGCACAAATTAAGCACCTGACCAACGATCCGAGTAAGGTCATTGAGACGGCAATTCGGCAGTGGCTTAGAGGTGAACGAGATCGAGATGATGAACTGACTCGGAACCTAGAGAGGAATCCGCCCGTGCCTCCAAGAGGGGAATGGAACGATTAATGCAAAATAAAGAACACTCTAGATGTAGACTTTAGCCGCAGGGCAAGTCTTTTGAGGTTGTATCTATCACAGAAAACGGCTGGTAATCATTAGCTTCTTCTCCTTTTGCAGTTTACAGGTATACTCTGATGGCGGCTCCTGTTAATGTCTCACTGCCAACTTTCGAGTCAACTGTGTCAAGTCCAGATCAGTACCAAAAACTGCTGAGTCAGATTGCTAGGAATATCCGTCGCACGCTCGATCTAGATACCATTTGGCAGCAAACGGTTAGAGGGCTAGGAGAAGCGCTTAACGTTAGTCGCTGCATCATCTGCAACTACGAAAGTTCTAAGCCCAAAGTGCAGGTGGTGGCGGAGTATTGCCAGGAGACGTTTCGGTCGATGCTGGGACAACAGTTACAGCTTGCCGAGCAACCCTATCTAAGGCAAGCACTGGAGACACAAGGCGAGCCAGTTGTGGTAGAACAGGCTGGGGTGAATGCGTTTGGGCAACAATCGGTATTAGTCGTTTCTACCTGCTATCAAAACCAGCCAAATGGCGTCATCGCTTTGCAACAGTGCGATCGCACTCGGCGATGGAACGATGCCGAAGTTGAGTTAGTTAGAGAACTGGCAGATCAGGTGGGAACCGCGATCGCTCACGCCACCCTGTATAAAGAATTAGAAGAAGCCCGCGAACAAGCAGAAGAAGCTTCTCGCCTTAAATCAGAGTTTCTGGCAAATACTTCCCACGAACTTCGGACACCGCTAAACGGCATGATTGGCTCCCTGAAGCTGATCCTAGATGGGACGGTAGACGAGCCAGAAGAGCAACTGGATTTTATCCAAGATGCTTACCGTTCAGCTTTACATCTCCTCAACCTGATCAATGACATTCTCGATGTCGCCAAAATTGAAGCAGGCAAAATGGAGCTGGAACTGGGACAGGTGAAGCTGGAAGAACTATTCGGGGATGTCGAGGAATTTACCCAGAATCAGGCGCAGCAGAAAAACCTGAGCTTATGCATTCAAATGCCATCTACCTACGATGAAATTATCCTGTATGGCAACTACCAGCGGCTGCTCCAGGTGATGTTAAACCTGATAGGGAATGCAATCAAATTTACCCATGAAGGCGGCGTCACGGTCAGTGCCGAGGTCAGTAAAAAGAAACTTAAGTTTGGAGGACAGGAATGTCCAGGCGTCGTGAAAGTCCAAGTCGCCGATACGGGGATTGGTGTCTCCCTTGACAAGCAAGACAAACTATTTCAATCATTTAGCCAGGTGGATGGCTCTCGCACTAGACAGTACGGTGGTACCGGATTGGGATTGGCAATATCTCAAAGGCTGGTAGAAGCAATGGGTGGGGTCGTAAACTTCTACAGTATGGGCGAAGGTCTGGGTTCAACAGTTACGTTCACCGTGCCTCTGTATCAAGAGCCGGTAATGATTTCAACACAACAGACAGGTTCGATGGATTGTTAATGTAGGTGCCACTTTCGGGGATTGATGAAATTGGGTTGAGTTGGCTCTACCAGTTGAAAGCACAAACAAGCTGCTTGCTGGTAGTTTCAGGCTCTACGATGAAATTTTGAGAAAGCAAGCACGCCAACATCGCCTGCGAGGTCAACAGGATTCTATGACTGAGCCAATTTCCGAACCGTACCAAAACTTTGAACCAAATTGCTAACAGGAGCGATCGCACACTCAATCTAAAAGCGATTTTCAGCAAACGGTTGAAAGTTTGGGAAAAGAATTGGACATAAGCCGGTGCCTTAGTTTCAATTGTTCGGTAAAGTGAATGGATCTCACACAACTCCCGATGCGGGGACGAGACTCGGACTAACAATCTCTCAAAAACTGCTTGAAGCAATGGCTGGCAATATTCATGTTCATCGTTACGGCGAAGGACTCGGCTCAACAGTCATGGTCACTGTACCCCTGTATCAAGCTTCAGTGATGATGACTACGCCACAGACGGGTTCAATAGGGCTATTAATCTAGGTGGGTACAGCGACGCTATCGGATTTTTCTGCTAACCCCAGTTTTCAGCGAATTGTGTCGCCAAAGCGTGTCACTACTCTGCAAACATTTTTACACTAGGAAAGAAGTTGATTAAAGTAAGAGTCTATGACTGAGCAAGCAAATGCTCGTGACTTGTTTCGGGCTGCCTACGAAAACCGCTACACCTGGGATACTAATTTCCCAGGATATAGTGCTGATGTAGAACTCAAGCAAGGTGATGAAGTCTACAAAGGCAAAATTCGCATCAACAGCGACATGACTGTTGAAGTTACCGGCATCGAAGACGAAACGGTGCAAGAGAGCATCTATACTCAGCTCAGGGATATTGTCACCCACCGCAAGCGGGGGTCTTTTGACAAAGCTCACGGCAAGAACGAATTTAACCTGGGGGAAACGGACGCCAGCGGCGCTACGGAAATTCTGGTTAAAGGCGATGCGATGGGATCTAACTACAAAATCCGAGGCACTGAAATTTGCCAGGTGAGTCGGGTAATGGGTCGAATGGCATTTGTCATCGATACCGCTGAAAGTTTAGACACCGGAGAAGGCTACGCCGCCAGTCGCTACGATGTTGTCTTCCGGAATCCTCAGACAGGTGAATTGCTCAGAGAAATGCAATTTGAGGATACCTTCGAGAAAGTCGGCGATTACTACGTGATGACCAAGCAGGTAATTCACGCGAATGAGCAAGGTCAAAAAACGACCACCGAGTTCAACTACGCGAACGTCAAGTTACTGGAACCAGCAGCGGTATAGGCGGTCCGCGTTACGATACCCTCTCGGCTGTCCCCAGTGTTCTCCATTTTCGCGATGAGTTTTTATCTCTGCGTGAACTAGGATCAACATAGCAGCAATAGAAAGAAAGATTCGATAAGGTAAACTAACCATGTCACAAACACTGGCACTGACTTCAGAAAACGTCGAACAAGTTTTGGATGAACTGCGCCCTTACCTAATGTCCGATGGTGGTAACGTTGAGCTGGTAGACATCGACGGTCCAGTCGTGAAGCTACGCCTCCAAGGAGCCTGCGGATCTTGCCCTAGTTCAGCAATGACGCTGAGAATGGGAATTGAGCGCCGCTTGCGTGAATTTATCCCCGAAATTGCCGAAGTTGAGCAAGTCCTTTAAAGGCAAAAGGTAAAAGGCAAAAGATTTTTTCTGATTTCTTTTGCCTTTTTAGTTTAATTGAACCAGTCTTTTCAAAGCCAAAGGCAAAAGAAATAGAACAGATATTTCTTTTGCCTTTTTAGTTTCTACTATTTACTTTCCCTATGCCCCATCCTCTCTATATCTCTTTCATCTGGCATCAACATCAACCTCTGTACAAAAGCCGCGCAGTCAATCAGTATCGTTTACCGTGGGTGCGGCTGCATGGGACGAAAGATTACCTAGATTTAGTGCTGCTGCTGGCTCGTTATCCGAAGCTGCATCAAACGGTTAATCTCGTGCCATCTTTGATTTTGCAGTTAGAGGATTATGTTGCTGGCACGGCGATGGACCCGTACTTAGCAGCAGCTTTGACGCCGGAACAGCAACTGAGTGATGAACAAAAAAGATTTATTATTGAGCATTTTTTTGATGCCAATCACCATACTTTAATTGACCCTCATCCTCGCTACGGAGAACTGTACGGGCAACGTCAAGAAAAGGGGGAAGAATGGTGTTGGACAAATTGGAATCCGCAAGATTACAGCGATTTGCTCGCTTGGCATAATCTGGCGTGGATCGATCCTTTGTTTTGGGACGATCCAGAGATTGAGGGCTGGTTGAAGCAGGGAAGAAACTTTACTTTAAGCGATCGCCAGCGAATTTTCTCTAAACAACGAGAAATCTTGAGTCGCATCATTCCGCAGCACCGGCAGATGCAAGAAGCAGGGCAACTGGAAGTATCGACAACGCCCTACACGCACCCAATTTTGCCCTTACTGAACGATACCAACTCCGGTCGGGTGGCGGTGCCCAACATGACCTTGCCGAAGCAGCGCTTCCAGTGGGCTGAAGATATCCCCAGACATCTCCAAAAAGCTTGGGATATGTATAAAGATCGGTTTGGGCAAGAACCGCGTGGTTTGTGGCCGTCAGAACAATCGGTTAGCCCCGAAATTTTGCCTTATATCGCCAAGCAGGGATATAAGTGGATCTGCTCCGATGAAGCCGTCTTAGGTTGGTCTAAGAAGCAATTTTTCCATCGCGACGGCGCGGGGAATGTCTACGAACCCGAATTACTGTATCAACCTTATCGGCTGCAAACCGAGTTCGGCGACTTAGCGATCGTGTTTCGGGATCACCGATTATCAGATTTAATTGGCTTTACTTATGGAGCGATGGAACCGCGCCGCGCCGCCACCGACTTAGTCGGGCATTTGGAAGCGATCGCTCGCACCCTGAAACACCGCCAGAAAGGAGGCGGTACAGCCCTAGAACAACCGTGGCTGGTCAACATTGCCCTTGATGGCGAAAACTGTTGGGAACACTACCATCTGGATGGTAAGCCCTTCTTAGAAGCTCTTTATCAAACGCTGAGCGACCACTCAGAGCTGAAATTGGTCACGGTTTCGGAATTTCTAGACCAGTTCCCTCCCAAGGCAACCATCCCCGCCGAGCAGCTGCACAGCGGCTCTTGGGTCGATGGCAGCTTTACAACTTGGATTGGCGATCCCGCCAAAAATCGCGCCTGGGATCTCTTAGAAGATGCGCGGAAAGTCTTGGCTAGCCATCCAGAAGCAACCGAGGAAAACAATCCAGAAGTTTGGGAAGCTTTGTACGCCGCAGAAGGTTCCGATTGGTTCTGGTGGTTTGGCGAAGGTCATTCCTCAAACCAAGATGCCATGTTCGACCAGCTGTTCCGGGAACACCTGTGTGCGATTTACCAAGCTTTAAATGAGCCGATCCCGTCGAACTTGCGCCAACCCGTAGAAGCTCACGAAGCGCGGGGAGACCATCGACCCCAAGGCTTTATTCATCCCACCATCGATGGACTGGGTGACGAACAGGATTGGGATCGCGCTGGTCGGATTGATGTGGGCGGATCGCGGGGTACGATGCACAAGAGCAGTGCCATTCAGCGTCTTTGGTACGGCGTGGATCACCTTAACTTCTATCTACGGCTGGACTTCCAGACCGGCATTCAACCGGGTAAAGGCTGTCCGCCTGAGTTGCATTTGCTGTGGTTCTATCCCAACCAAACAATGCACAATAGCCCCATTCCGCTGGAAAATTTACCTGACGAAGCGCCACTGAACTATCTGTTCCACCACCATTTAGGGATTAACTTACTGACTCACACGATTGAGTTTGAGGAGGCTGGGGAACATCTCAAGTGGCATCCTCGGTTTAGCCGCGCTCAAGTGGGTTTAAATAAGTGTTTGGAAGTGGCAGTTCCTTGGGCAGATTTGCAAATCGGTCCAGATTTTCCGCTGCGGATGGTAGCTATCTTAGCGGATGGCGAACGGTTTAGTAGCTATGTGCCTGAAAATGCCTTGATTCCGATTGATGTTCCTTAAGAATTCAATCGCAAAAATCAGGGATTTTTGTAAAATCCCTGATTTTTCTAACTTTGATACCGCATAACTGTCCAAACATTTCCACTAATTAGGGTATCTAGTTGGAAAATGTGAAAACTTGATTTGAGAGGCTGTGAGATTTCTTGCCAAGGAACAATCGTAAAGCCAAGTTGCGAATAAAATCGTACTAATTTAGGCTTACAGACTAAATAGAGGGGGTGGGTCGCTTCTTGAACAAGACGCTTCACTAGATAGGAACCCAGGTGCTGGCTGCGCCAAACAGGTTTCACAAATAAGTAATACAGCATAGAGTGCGTACTGTAACCGTTTATTTCACCGCAAGCTACTAAGCTTCCATTACATTCAATGACCCAGAACCGCGACCAATTGACAAAAGCATAGGTAAAAATTGAGAAGAAAAATAGAATAAAGGAAGCTGCTAAACAAAGAGTAACAATAAAAAGAAGTGCAAGGATAAGAAACAAAAGAATTCCGAGCAAGAAATTAGAAGCAAGAATTTTGATAATTTGTATGATTGCTAGCATGAAAAAAGTCAAGGCAATCAAAATTAGGAAATTGAAAGATAAAACTCTCAGATCAAATTTTAAAGCCTCAGATTTTGTAAATTCTAATAATAATTGCTGAATTAACCATTTTTCTTCCGCACGGGCTGGTCGGAGAACACACCCTGGTGGCAATGAAGGAGGTAGGTCAGCCATTAGTCCATTTTGTTGCAGCAGTGAACATCAAAGTCTGCGGCGATGAGGGCAATATTAGCAGTATGGGAGCCGTTGTCGTGTTTAAATTAACTGGAAATTTAGAAGCGATCGCTAACTATCCCTACTCATCTATCGGGGTTGGGTGTTACCGTCACCCGACGATCGACTTCATCAATCGTTATTGATGCCAACCCAAACTGCTCAATCACCCACGCATTGGTCGTTAGGTGGGTGCTAATCTCCGCCACTCGGTATTGACTCGTCGAGTCAGCTAAAGCCGCTGGCAATAGCAACTGATCCCCCAGGTGTACATCGACGGGTGCGCCAGTGTTATGAAAATCCAGCAACTCCTGACAAGCCATATCGGCAACTTTATCGGCTGGCAGTCCCAGACGTCCCAAAGCACCAAAGAAAGCCTTGCTATTCTCGTACTCAGCGGTGAGGAAAATCCCCGCCCCCGGTGCGATACCCCTTTCCCGTAAGGGTTGGACAGTGGCTTTGAGATCTGCCTGATGCAACACATTCTCGGCGCGGCTAGCCATCCGTTGGGGAATGTGGGAAGGAAGTTGTGTCACCACAGCAATCCCCCGCACCTGCTGAAATTCTCCAGGTTCCAGAAGGCTAATCCCTCGCAATGGTTGGATTTCCCTGTTCTTACCCCTAACGCCCCTACCGCTAACGCGAAGTTCCACTTCTCCTTGGCCTTGGGGATACCACCCCCAACTGCGTATCCTCACCTCAGCTTCCACTCCCATCTGACGTAACAGAGGCAAGTAGACTTGCTCGATGTAGGTATAAGCGGGACTATAGGCGACATGGGTGCCGCCGCGCAGCGTCACCTGCGATTCTCCCTGCGCGATCGCTAAAGGCAGCAAAATTGTCTGCAAAACCAAAGTGACAGCACCCGCCGAACCGCCTTCTTGTGCTTCGGTGACATCAAACGTGTATTTTCCCGGTTGGATTGAATCACCCGGAATAAACTCTAAAGCCGTTGAACCTAACGTATCCCCCTGCACTTTCGCTCCGCAGATGGCAGCAGCGGCACGCACAGCCGTTAAGTGTTGGGCAGCGAGTCCGGGCTTTTTGCGTCCCGCCCGAACCCGCCCGATTCGGATCGGATGACCTGCGATCGCCGCCAGGCTGAGGGAAGTCCGTAAAACCTGTCCGCCGCCTTCTCCGTAGGAACCGTCGATGTAAATCATGAGTAAAAGGATGCTTCAAACGTATTATGAAGGAAGTGACCAGATTTTAACGGCGCGGCATGGGAACAGTTTGGGAATTAGATTTTTATTCGCGTCCAATTTTGGACGAACAACAGAAAAAGATTTGGGAATTATTGGTGTGCGAAAGTCCGTTGGATATCCGCACCAAACCTGAGTCCCTGTTTCGTTACGCCGAGTTTTGCCCCAATAGCACGGTAAATTCGATCTGGCTGCGAACGACGTTGGAAGAAGCGATCGCTAGAGCAGCTGAACCTCCTCAAAAAATCCGCTTCTTCCGCCGCCCGATGACCAAAATGATTGTGAAAGCCTGCGATGAGTTGGGCATTTCCGCTCAGCTGAGCCGTCGAACTTTTACACTGTATCGGTGGCTGCAAGAGCGGATGCAGGACGTTTATCCCCAGCAACCAGGCTACCAAGGAGTTGCCCCGAATCCCTCTGTCCAATACCAACCCCAGCCGCCCCAACCTTTACCGGATGCGCTGGTTGGGCAAAAGTGGGCATTTGTAACCTTGTCAGCGGAAGCCTTTGAGGAAATGCACGAGTGGGACATCGGCTTTCGAGAAGCTTTTCCACTTATTGGATTAGGAGATTTCGCGCCTTTGCCACCGGAGACGCAGATTCCAGGGGTGGTGATTTTCTCTCCCAGAGCAGTACCGATGGCTGGCTGGATGTCGGGAATTGAACCGGCGTTCCTGAAATTTAATCGGAACACACCGCCTAGATTGCTTTTAGAGACGGGTGAGAGTAATAGCTGGATTTTGGCAAGTATCAAAGATTCAAAAACTTTGACGGAAGCCGAAAACTTTGAGGACGCCAAGCGAAAAGCTGGGATGTTGCATTTTTTAGCGATTCAGTCCGATCCGCAATCAGAATCCTTTGCGGGTTTTTGGCTAATGCAAGAATTGCCTCTAAGTTAAATTGATTCCAAAGTAAATCTTTCGGTTTCGCAACCAGACTGGGAGAATAGAAGACAAAGACATAAAAAAAGGCTCTCAGACAAGCATAAAAGTCGGAGTAAAAGCGCGGATGTTGAGACTGAGCGACAGAATTTTGCACTTTTGACTTTGACTTTATGAGGGCGTCTTGGCGGTTCCATCAATAAATTCCACGGTCAGAATATGGGTTTTAACGATTTACCACAAGAGACGCTAGCAGAGCAGTTATTGGAGTTAGCCACTCGTTCTGGAGCCGAGGAAGCGGAGGTTTATCAAGCGCGATCGCTTTCTCGCCCAGTTTTTTTTGAAGCCAACCGGCTCAAACAACTGGAAAGTGCCCAATCAGAAGGGACGGCGTTGCGGCTGTGGCGAGAAGGGCGTCCGGGTTTAGCCGTTGCTTATGGCCCTGTGGAACCGCAAGCACTGGTAGATCGAGCGATCGCTTTGTCGGCACTCAACGGAGTGGAAACCGTGGAATTGACTGAGGGACGGGCATCTAAGTATCCCGACTTGGGCGAGTTTATGCCCGTCGAGGAGCTGATATTAATGGGCAAAGAAGCGATCGCCCTCGTCCGAGATGCCTACCCAGAAGTCCTCTGCACCGCTCAATGGGAATGCGAAGCAGAAACGACGCGCCTTGTCAACACCAAAGGATTGGATTGTCGCTATACCGATACGACCCTCAGCTGTTATCTGGCAGCCGAATGGGTACGGGGGGATGATTTCTTGAGCGTTGGCGATGGACAAACCCAGCGGGATAGCCTCGATCCGGTCGCCTTGGCAAACCAAATTTTGCAGCGGTTAGCGTGGGCGAAAGAAAACATTTCACCCCCCATCGGTCGCGTGCCCGTGTTATTTACCGCCAAAGCAGCGGATATGCTTTGGGGAACCCTCTCAGCTGCACTGAATGGGAAACGAACCCTTGAGGGGGCTTCGCCGTGGAGCGATCGCTTGGGCGAACCCGTGACTTCAAAAGCCCTCACCATTACCCAAAACCCAGAATCTGGGCCGTTTAGCTGTCCTTTTGATGATGAAGGCACGGTCACGCGGAATCTGGAATTTATCAAAGACGGCATTTTGCAGCTGTTTTATACCGACCGCACGACCGGACGCCAGCTGGGTAGCGGGACTACTGGAAACGGGTTTCGTCCCGGTTTAGGTAGTTACCCGACACCGGGGCTATTTAATTTGCTGATTCATCCGGGAACTGGGGATCTGCTGAGCTTAATGCAGCAGATGGGTGATGGGCTGGTAGTAGATCAGATGCTGGGAGGCGGTTCTGGGATTTCGGGGGACTTCTCGATTAACGTTGACCTGGGCTACCGGATCAAGAACGGTCAGGTGGTCGGCAGGGTAAAAGATACGATGGTGGCAGGTAACGTATACGCAGCCCTCAAGCAGCTAGTGGCATTGGGAGGCGACGCCGAGTGGAATGGTTCGGTCTATACCCCATCTCTGATTGTGGAAGGGCTGTCTGTCACCGGCAAAATGCTGAGTTAATCCGAATCGAAGACTGGCTAATTGCCCGTTAGCCGTTAGCCATTAGCCATTAGCCATGAAATGAGTTGAGGGCAAAATGTTGAATGACTTATGAATTATTTGAGAGTGTTAAGTTCTCAAGTTTTGTCTTTACACTCAAGACTCAAATTTCCCAAATCCAAGGTCAAAGCTTTCTTACAACCCAGACGGCGTTTAGCGATCGCTGAAGCTTGTCTAATTGGGTTAGTATCGGGACTCGCCGCAGTTCTGTTCAAAGTCGGCGTCGGGACCTTGGGTGCATGGCGAGTTCATGCTTCCCACTTTCTCCCTGCATGGTTCGCATTACCCGCCATTGGTTTATCCTTTGGACTCCTCTCCGGCTTCCTAGTCGAACGTCTGGCACCAGAAGCAGCGGGGAGCGGCATTCCTTTTGTTAAAGCTGCCCTTTCTCAATTCCCCATCGCCCTGAATTTACGAGTTGCCCTCGTGAAGTTAGCCAGCAGCATTATTGCTCTGGGTTCCGGACTCACCTTGGGGCGTCAAGGGCCAACCGTGCATATCGGTGCAGCCGTTGCTGCTCAATTCAGCCACTGGGTTCCTACTTCGCCCGACCATCGCCGCCAGATGATTGCCGCTGGTGCGGGTGCTGGGTTAGCGGCTGGTTTCAATGCACCGATTGCCGGTGTGCTGTTTATTGTCGAAGAACTCCTCCAAGATTTATCCGACCTCACCTTGGGCACAGCCATTCTCGCATCCTTTATCGGTGCGGTTGTGTCGCGGCTGCTGGGCGGTCGTAGCCTTGACCTCAACCTCGATATTAGCCAATCTCAGACTAGCTTTTTTGCCCAAGAGATTCCTTTTTACCTGTTGTTAGGAGCCTTGGCTGGGGTGCTGGGGGCAATGTTTGGGAAAGGAATTTTTACTTCCCTCGCCTTCTATCGCCGCCTCAAACTTTCTCTACCGCTGCGAATTGGGCTGGCTGGATTAATTTCTGGTATCGTGACCGCCCTTCTCCCCTCAACATTTCGAGACAACACCGGGCTGCGAGAGTCCCTGCTGGCAGGTGGAGTGAGCTGGGAAATGGCAGCGATCGCTTTTGTGGCTCAGTATATACTGACGCTTGTCGCCTGTGGTTCTGGTGCCCCTGGCGGGTTATTCGCGCCTTCCCTGATTCTGGGGTCTGGGCTTGGCTATCTGGTCGGGTTCGTGCAGGAGGTAACCTTGGCAGTGGGTTCACCGACCACCTACGCCCTGGCTGGCATGGGGGCATTTTTTAGTGCCGTCTCCAAAGCGCCCATCACCGCTATTGTCATCGTTTTTGAAATGACAATGGACTTCAATCTTGTTCTGCCGCTGATGATTGGGTCTGTTGTTGCTTACCTGGTGTCGGAAAAGATAGTCAGGGGGTCGCTCTACGATCGCCTGCTGAAGTGGAATGGGATTGAACTAGAGAAAAAGCCAACTACCGATGGACTCTTATCGATGCTGAAGGCGGCAGACGTGATGCAGCGCCGAGTCGAAACCTTAACCAGCAATATGACCCTTGATGAAGCCGTGCAAGCCTTCTCTCGCTCCCATCATCGCGGCTTTCCGGTTGTGTATAAGGAGAAACTGGTTGGGATTATTACCCAAACTGACCTTGCTGGAATTGCCCAACGGGGATTACCAGGGAATGCCCCTTTGAGCAAAATCATGACGCCGAAGCCGATGGCGGTAAACCCTACCGACTCCTTGGGTGATGTTCTCTATTTACTCAATCGCTATCAACTCAGTCGGTTGCCAGTGACGGAAGGGCGCAAGCTGATTGGGATTATTACCCGTGCTGATATTATTCGGGCGCAAGCAGATAAGCTGAACGGTCAATCGGTGAATATTGGCCCGCGTCCGGAGCCTTCTTACTGTGTTTATCAAACTCGTTCTCCGGCAGTGGGAAGCGGACGAATGCTCGTTACCATCGCCAACCCGCAAACTGCACCTGCATTGTTGCAGATGGCAGCGGCAATTGCCCGCGATCGCAACTACGAAATCGAATGTCTTCAGGTTATCTCGGTTCCCCGCAACAGTGCCCCTGCTCAAACGCCCGTCAGCACTACCAAAAGTCGTCGGCTGCTCCGTCATGCCGAAAAACTGGGGCAAGATTGGCAAATTCCCGTCCACACTCAGATCCGCGTGTCTCATGATGTTGCTCCAGCCATTCTGGAAACCATTAACGAGCGTCACATTAATTTGCTGCTGATGGGCTGGAAAGGCACCAGCATCACGCCCGGTCGAGTTTTTGGCGATGTGGTAGACACGATCATCCGGCAGGCTCCCTGCGAGGTGGTGCTGGTGAAAATGGGCGAAGAGACTCCAGGTGTAGAAGAGCCGAGAAGCAGAGGCATCAGGGCGCATATCGCTGCCAATTCTCCCCGGCCCCCCCGAATCCTGGCACCCCGGCATCGCATCGGGGCACACTCACCCACCGTGTCCCTCTGCTTCAATCGCTGGCTGGTTCCGATTGCTGGTGGTCCTAACGCCCAGCAAGCTTTGCAACTCCTACCCGCTTTGATGTGTCTGAGTAAGACACCCGCAATTGAGCTAGCCCAAGTTTTCCATCCTTCCACCCTCTTGCCGGACACCGCCATGTTAGAAAAATCAGCCTTGTTCCTCAGCCGCCAACTGAGTGCAAGCGTGACGGCGATTCCCCTTCGTTCCAGTTCTGTCTCGGATGCCGTGATCGATCTAGCGCAAGCTGACGCCTGCGATGTGGTGATATTGGGTGCTAGTCGGGAAGGGCTATTACAGCAGGTGATGAAGGGAAATATCCCCGAAGCGATCGCGCGTGGCGTGAAAAGCACCGTGATTTTGGTAAGAAGCGCCCAGTAAAAAATTAAACAGAAGAATTATTCATTTCTGGTTAATTTCTGATTTTGACTTGCCCCTCACGGATTTGCACCACAGGTCGATTCGCCATCCGCAACAAGCGTTCGTCGTGCGTTGTCACCATCACAGTCGCACCGAAGGCGTTGAGTTTCTGGAGAATTCTCAGCACCGATGCCGAGTTATCCGCATCGAGATTTCCAGTGGGTTCATCTGCCAGTAACAGCGGCGGCGTTCCGACAATGGCGCGAGCAAGACTGACGCGCTGTTGCTCTCCACCAGAGAGTTCTTCAGGAAAACAATCCGCTTTATGCTGCAACCCGACTAATTTCAGCGTTGGAGGAAGGCGGCGCTCAATTTCCTTGCGCGTGAAGCCTTGCGCCCACAGTACAAAAGCAATATTTTCCGTTACTGTCCGGCGGGGGATGAGTTTGTAGTCTTGAAAAACAACGCCGATGCGCCGCCGCAGCAAAGACAGGCGATGACCCCGCAACTGCGCCACGTTGCAGTTATCGACCATGACCTCGCCATCCGTGGGGCGTTCTTCCCCATACAACAGCTTTAAGAGTGTTGATTTACCAGAACCAGAAGGCCCGGTAACAAACAAGAAATCCCCTCGCTTAACTTCCAAATTCACATCCAATAACCCACGGCTGCCATTGGAATAAATTTTTGTCACTTCCCGCAATTTCACCATGACTGCTGAGGAGGCTGAGTAATTGGCGTCCCGTGCGTCACTCCGGCGATCTTTGCCAATGCTGGGATGAGCAGAAGCTGTGGTCATATAAAAGTTATCAGTGCGTAATGCTAAGGGCTAATAGCTAATCGCTCATCGTTCATGGCAACTTCAATGAACAATTAACAATTCAAAACTCATAACTTTTTACCACAGCTCGCAAGGCAAATTGCGGTAAAGCCATCATTCTTCGCCAGCGCCAGGGTTCTTGATACAAGCGATAAAGCCATTCCAGATGATTATCCCGCAACCAAGCGGGTGCCCTGGATTTAATTCCAGCCCAAATATCAAAGCTACCGCCGACACCAATCCAAATCGATTCGGGACACAGGTGTCGGTTTTGGGCAATCCATAATTCCTGACGGGGAACGCCTAAACCCACGAATATCAGACGGGGTTGAAGAGTTTGCAGGGTTGTCTTAAATTCTGGTTCTGCTTCGGGTAAGAGGTAGCCGTGTTGACTCCCAGCGATCGCAATTCCCGGCACTCGTTCCTCCCAAACCGCAGCTGCTGCTTGCGCGACTCCCGGTGCCCCACCATAGAAAAAAATCGGGCAAAGCTTCCCCATTTGCCCAGCTTCCTGTAAAAGTGACTCTGCCAACTCAATTCCCGGACAGCGTCTCAGGCGTCTACCCTTTAACCGCAAATAAAGGACAACCCCAGCTCCATCCGGAATCACCAGTTCAGCCTGCTGGATGATCCCCGCAAGGCTGGGGTTGTCTTCTGCCTGAATCGCCATTTCCGCATTTAGCGTAACGACATGACCGCCTACCTTCTCATGCAGGCGCGAGATTAGCCACTTAGAATAGTCTTCTAACAGATGAACGGGCACTCCCAGGACGGGAAAATGTTCGGGTTTCTCCAATAGCATCGAATTTTGGTAAGGCTTTACACCAGCCATAGCAGCTCTGTCGTTTCAAGACTATGAACGCTAACTTATTCGCTGTATTGTAGAGTATTCCCGAACTTTGGTACAGAATCGGGAAACAGAATTTTTTTATATTTGCAGATCGTATTTTCTCTTCAGATAGCTCTCTTAAGAGAGCCATCTGCGTATAACTCCAGCGGCACCAGTTCAGTTTTTCCGTTTACATTAACCTTTGAGTAGACGATTCTCACAAAGGGAGCTTTATTTTGGTTGTAGCGATAAGACATATTAAACCTCCGCGTGAACCTTGATTTTCAGAATTTTTTAGTTGATTTTATTCCAATGTCTTCTCTTTAGACTTACTTTTTTGCTACACTGATTCGCTTGAAAGCTCCAGAAGAGAATAGTAAGCTTTCTAATGATTGTTTTGTAAAAACTTGGACTGTGTAGAACTATATTTGTATCGTCTAAAGCCATCTAAATTAAGGGTAAATCCACAGGAATTGCCTGTCATTAACCCTTGGAATTAAGTCTGTAGATACACATAAACTGAATTACTTTAAGTGAATACTTCTTGAGATAGAGATCGGTGACAAGGGAAGTAATCTCTGTTCTCCCATGCTCATGTCAATAACTTCTGCCCAGTCGTCACGTACCAAGCGTTGAGAAAGCCGCCGAATCATCGCAGCATCGGCGACGCCATCAATCTCTAGTAAATCCAAATGCTCAGGATGTAACCAACTCCAAAAAACGATTCCCAGGCTCTACTTTAACGATGCTAGCCAGTAAAAAAACCAAATTCCGATTAGGTTGGCAGCGAGATCGGACAAGGTGGAGGAACGAAGCGGTGAGAGGGCTTGCAGACTCTCATCAAATAAGGCAAAGATACTAATCAGAATTGGTGATAGTGGTAGGCTTATGGAACGAGACCAAATATTAATCACCCGGTTCCCTAAAGCTTTCTGACCTAAGTAACTGGCAAACCCTAATAAAATGAAATGTCCAATTGTGTCATAAAAAGGAATGGCAGAAATTTTGACTGGCACAATTCCTAAATAAGCAGAAACAAAAATTGTCAGTAAAATTACGAAATAAAGAATAAAACCTAGAACCCAACGCTGATTTGATTTCATACCCATTGCTCCCTGAGGCGCGTGTCACCCCTCAGCGTAAGTTTAGAAAATCTGTTTGCTTTCAATTAAAATAATTTCAATAAATTTAACTGGTTATATTTAATAACAAATTACACAACTATACTGCGATTTGTTTATGGAACTAAAGAAGATTCTTCTTCAAATACGTCCATTAAAACAGATTTTTTAGGGTGGTAGGCGGTCAAGTAGAGACGCGCTTAACCGCGTCTCTACAACCCATCCATTTTGGCTGACAAATTTGGCTGACAAGTTAGTGCATTAAACAGCGTTAAGCGTGGCGGTTGACTTCTTGTTGGAGCCACGGATCGACCGGCTGTCCATCTTTGCGGCGCAACTCAATCTGAATAGCGATCGCTTCTTTGGCTCCCGGCGGCGCGGGTTGCTGATGGAAGAGAATATCATATTCGGCTGGATCGTGATTGCGCTCTCGCAGCCAATCCTGCACCTTCACTGGGGCGAAGATAGATTGCCCGTCTTGGAACATCCGGGTAATCTGCATCTGTAACGTGTAAGGATTTAAGCGACCCATAAAGTTTTGCCTTTCTAAACAGCGATATCTATAAACTTCTAGCTCACACTAGCAGTTTTTCTGTTTTTCTGCCGATGAGTAGATAAGTCATCATTTCTCCCTTTCCTTTCACCTGGATTGCACCCCGCTCTTCCCATTGATATTTGTCCTGTAAAAGCTGGTAAGTAGCGGCGGTAACTTGAATAGAACCAGTTACTCCGTGGGATTCCATGCGACTGGCAGTATTAACCGTATCTCCCCATAAATCATAGATAAACTTTTTCAAACCAATGACTCCAGCAACAACCGGGCCAGTGTTAATGCCAATTCGGATGTTGAACTCTTCGCCATTCACTGCATTGAATCGGTCAATTGCCTTTTGCATATCTAACGCCATTTCGGCAATAGCTTCTGCATGATCCGTGCGAAGGATAGGTAAACCACCAACCACCATATAGGCATCCCCAATTGTCTTAATTTTTTCCAACCCATGTTGTTCTGCGAGTTGGTCAAAAGCTGAGAATATTTGATTGAGCAAGTTGACCAGTTCTACAGGGGATGTATGAGCAGCCATCTGGGTAAAACCAACGATATCTGCAAATAGAACTGTGACTTCGGCAAAGTTATCAGCAATGATAGTATGTTGTTCTTTTTGTAAACGGTCAGCGATCGCCTGGGGCAAAATGTTGTGTAGCAGTCTCTCCGCCTTCTTCTGCTCCGCTTTTAGTTCTTTTAACGATGACTCTAAAGTTTCTAACATCCAGTTAATTGTCCGAGCCAGGAGCGACAATTCATCTCTGCCAGCAATTAAGACGCGCATTGACAGATCGCCTTTAGTACCAATGCTCCGAACCTCCGTACTGAGATAAGCTAGCCGAGACAGAAGCAATTTTTCTAACAGAAATAAAGTTGCCCCGGTAAACGCGATCCCCACGACCAAAGTAGATATACCCAGCGACACTACCAGATAAGTCAGAAGAAGTTGGCTTTGTTGATAAAATTCTTTGGGCATATCAACTCGCACCAGCATTACGGGTTTGCCGTCAATGTCCCGCAGTAGGGTATATCCCACCATCCCGCTATTGCTGAGCGATCGCACCAAAATCGAAGAAGAACTATCGGACATTTTTGACAAAGCCGGAAGCACCGATTTGAAGTCGTCAGGTAGTTGCGGATCGTTTGCCAAGTACGCAGTGATAGGTAAATGGGTCAACTCGCTCAAAGCCTTGACTTTTTCAGTATTCAGGTAACGCCCTAAGATCAGCGTTCCCCGGCTAGGCCCTTCACCCTGGCTATTGAGAATTGGCCCTGCGGTGATCGCCATTGGCCCTTGGGGCAACAGAACGATGCCAACATAGTGGTCAAGTCGTTCAGAGTTCTTTAGCAGGCTTGTGTTAGCCGCTAAGTATGCCTGGATTTCCTTCGGAGTGGGGATTGCTTTGCGCTGCTTCAGGTTGAAGCTTTGACTAAAAACCAGCTGACCAGAGGAATTGATAAATAGGATTAAGTCGGATCTGAGCGATCGCAAGGAAATATCATTCAGATTGCGATCGATATAGCGGCGGTTGCCATCCTTGATGAAGTTATAGGTGTCATCCCACATCGCCCATTGGTCGTTTAGAACGCTGAACTCACTCAGGTAGTTAGAGAAGGCATCCTGAACTCGTTGAACGTTCCGGTAAGCCTCCCGTTCGTACAATTTGGCAAAGCCTCTCAGCAGGATGGTTGACGAGGTGACATACAAAACCCCTATCAAACTTACGACGGTAACGCCAATCGTCAGCAGTGTTTTCTCGCGTAGTTTCATGCCCCTGAATGAGCGGTCAGCGATGCTGTTACTGACACGCTACACCTAAAAGTAACTTAAACCAGAGGAAATTTGTAAGCTAAGACTGGCTCAAGGCTGAGTGCAACTGAGTTTGACCCCCACATTCTGCCCTCAAAGTGTTTCTGTGCTACCGCCTCGATGCAACGCAAAGGTGACTGGATGACTAAATAGACACAAAAGCCCTATAGCGCCAAGTACGACAGCAGTCCTAGAACGCCTATAGATAGGGTTGTGTCCAGAATCAGATTGTGGGCTTTAGCTGTGAGTAGAGGGGTATGGTGCGTAGCTGTCCGTTCTTGTCCTGGTAGTCGAGACTGAAGCCACCTAAGTGGATTTTGCAATCAGGTAAATTGTTGATTTGTCGGGTGGTAGTGGTAAGACTGAGGTCTAATCAAAGGAAGCGATCGCATCTACTGTCATCTAACAAAGACGCGATCGCTTCCTTCTATTCGCCTAAACCAGACTTTAACTGAGTTCTAGCACTTTCTAAGGCTTCTTTCAGCTTGCTGGGATCGCGTCCGCCAGCTTGCGCTAAGTTGGGACGCCCGCCGCCGCCGCCGCCGCAGATTTTAGCGATCGCGCCAATGAATTTCCCAGCTTGCAACCCTTTTTTGTTGACTTCCGGGCTAAAATGTGCAACCAAACTTACTTTATCTGCTTCGGGAATTGATGCCAAGAATACGGCACCATTCCCCAATTTTTGCAGTAATCTTTCAGCCGCATTTTTTAGGGATTCGGCGTCAACATCGCCCAATTCGGCAACTAAAATTTTGAAATCGCCCACTGTTTCAGCAGTGCTGAGTAACTGGTCAGATTTCGCGAAGGCGAGTTCTGCCTTTAATGTTTCTAGCTGCTTTTGGGATGCTTTTAATTCGTTCTGGATGTTAGTAATTCTGTCGGGAAGTTCTTCGGGTTTGACTTTAAAGCGATCGCTCAAATCTTTAACTACTTTCTCCCGGACATTCAAGTATTCCAGAACCGCTGGTCCTGCCACTGCTTCGATCCGCCGCACCCCGGAAGCAACACCCGCCTCGGAGACTATCTTAAATAGCCCGATTTCAGCAGTATTGTGAACGTGAGTACCGCCGCACAATTCCATCGAAACGCCTGGGACATCTAGTACCCGCACTTCATCGCCGTATTTTTCGCCAAACATCGCGATCGCGCCTTTCGCTTTGGCTTCCGCGATTGGCAGGATTTCGGTTTCGGCGGGATGTGCTTCCGCGATCCAAGTATTGATTTGCTCTTCGATTTGTTGTATTTGTTCGGATGTCACGGGACGAGGACAGTTGAAGTCAAATCGCAGCCGATCGAAGGCGACCAAAGAACCCGCCTGAGTAATCGATTCATCGACAAATTTCCTCAATGCCGCTTGCAGCAGGTGCGTTGCTGTATGATGCGCTTGCACGCGACGGCGACAAGACAAGTCAATTTGGGCAGTTACAGCATCTTCTACCCGCAGCGTACCGCGTTCGATGCGACCGAAATGGACGAAGAAATCGGATTCCTTCTTAACGTCTTCAACTCGCACCAAAACGGAATCGCCGGAGATATAACCGCGATCGCCAATTTGTCCGCCCGATTCTGCGTAGAATGGCGTCTTATTCAGGACAATCTGCACTTGTGTTCCCGCTTCCGCCGCTTCGACAGATTTGCCTTCTACAAGAATCACTTCTACTTGCGATTGGCTGGAAGGTTGGGTATAACCCAGAAACTCGGTGCTATGAATGTGTTCGGCTAGCTTATCTAGGGAACCTTGGACGGTGAGATCGATGGTTTCGTGAGCGGATTGCGATCGCGTTTGCTGTTCCTCCATTGCCGCATTGAAGCCTGACTCGTCTACCGTTAGTCCTTCTTCCTCTGCAACTTCCTGAGTGAGTTCTACAGGGAAGCCGTAGGTGTCATAGAGAGTAAAGGCGTCTCGCCCGTCAATCTGAGTTTTACCTTCCTGCTTCACCCGCTGAATAATTTCGTCCAACAGTTTCTCGCCTCGTTCCAGTGTCTTGAGGAAGCGAGATTCTTCTCGTTGCAGTTCCGCTTTGATTTGTGCTTCTCGCACACGGACAATCGGATAAGCGGACTCGGAAAGCGCGATCGCAGTCTCCGCCACTTGCGGCGTAAATTCCCCTTGAATGCCAATCAGTCGTCCGTGACGCACCACGCGCCGAATCAAGCGCCGCAGTACATAGCCCCGCCCAATATTGGATGCGCGAATTTCATCGGCAATCATGTGGACGACGGAACGGACGTGATCCCCAATTACCTTCAGGGAAACTTTCGTCTTCTCGTCGCTGCTAGCGTAATCAATTCCGGCGATTTCAGATGCAGTTTTGACGATCGGGAAAATCAGGTCAGTTTCGTAATTGTTGGGTACCTGCTGGAGGATTTGCGCCATCCGTTCCAGTCCCATCCCCGTGTCGATGTTCTTATTTTGCAGCGGCGTTAGGTTGCCTTCTGCATCCCGGTTGTATTGCATGAACACCAGGTTGTAGAACTCGATGAACCGGGTGTCATCTTCTAAATCAATCTTGTCATCACCGCGTTCTGGGTGGAAATCATAGTAAATTTCCGAACAAGGACCGCAAGGACCAGTGGGACCAGATACCCAGAAATTATCTGCTTCTCCCATGCGTTGGATTCTGGCTTCGGGAACGCCAATTTTATCCCGCCAAATCGTATAAGCTTCCTCATCTTCCCGGAAGACACTGACGACAAGGCGTTCTGGGGGTAAACCAAAAACTTGTGTTGACAGTTCCCAACCCCACGCGATCGCTTGTTCTTTGAAATAATCCCCAAAACTGAAATTACCCAACATCTCAAAAAAGGTGTGGTGTCGGGCAGTCCGTCCGACATTCTCAATATCATTGGTGCGGATGCACTTTTGAGAAGTCGTGGCACGCTTGAACTCAGGCGATCGCTGTCCTAGAAATATCGGCTTAAAAGGCAGCATCCCGGCGATCGTTAGCAGTACGGTGGGATCTTCTGGCACTAAGGAAGCACTCGGCAAAATTTGATGTCCTCGCTGGGCATAGAAGTCGAGGAATTTTTGCCGAATTTCGCTACCGCTAAGGAACTGGGAGGAAGAAGACATGGGAATTTACAAGGGCTTGGTATCGGTCAACTTTATCTATTTTTACATTTGTTTATGCCTTGTTGTAGCCCTTCTCGTTCAGGCATTGCAAGGCAGGGGAATTGTTTCTCTTTACTAACGCTTATTTGCTGTATTTAAAGACTTGTCAAGTTTGGTAAAATCAGGGATTTTGTCTGGAAATGGGGTGCTAATTTAATAGTGGACACCAGGAAGTTTAGAAAAACAAGGAGGCAAATGAAAAACGGAATGGGAAACATAGACGCGGTGTCCCCGGTCTGTTACCCAAGTGCAGCAAGAACCAACCAAGCATAGACTGTAGTGGTAAAAAGCACTGGAGGGGCAAAAAGCCAAGCTGGTGCAAAGCCAAACCAAAGTCTGGGAAGACTGGACTATGCTGGAAAACTAAAGATAAAGGTGAAGCTGCCAAACTTGTCCACCCTAGTTGTTGAAGTTCATTTTTTGAGAAAACCAATCCTTTCGATCTAACGGGCTTAGTCGCACTCGACTAAGCCCAAAAATGTTTTTAGGGGACTTTTTATCGAGGATGCGAACTGACAAGTCAGCGCTAGACTAACGCGATCGCGCCCGAATGCGAAATCTGCATTATCGCTCAGCAGGCTGATTTATCCAGCACTGTGACAACGGTAAAATAAAGGCTTCTCGAATCGCATCCTTGCAAACTTAATTGACTTGAATTGAATTTATGGCACTCCAACTAAAAGTTCCCACTATCGCCTGTAATGGCTGTGCAGAAACAATTACCGACACGATCCATACGATGGAACCCGACGCCAAGGTGGACGTGGATGTAAAAGCCAAGACGGTGACAGTGGAAGCTCAAGCTTCTGAAGAAACAATCAAACAAGCGATCGTGGCGGCAGGTCACACGATTGAAGGTTATCAATAACCATACTCTGCATTATTAGGGTTAATTTTGAGCCAGTTGGGTAATCACCTAACTGGCTTTTGTCTGGTTACTGACTTCGTAGTGAATCAACAGACAAGAGATGAATCGGCTGCAAAAAGGCGCGATCGCGTAGCGTCTCCAAAGGAGAATCGCTCTGTTCTTGACAAATGGGGATGCGATCGCGCGCTTTACGCTTCCTTTCTCAAGAGTGGTAACAAATACCAATTATCTGCCAGCATAAAGAAGAATCTGCTCGCAGGTTGTTCAAGCATTTGGGTAGTGTGGCAGTTTTATGAAGATTTTGTAAAATTCTCTACCGCCAACGGAATACCCATCTCTAATACTTGTAGCAAACTGAGAATGTAACAGAGTGTGTCGGTGCCAACGATCGGGTTAGAGTTTGGTAGTGCTACCCGGTTCAATGGCATAGCAGCCAGAAGCCTCGTATAGCGGCATCCGCTAGAGCGATCGCTTCTTCTGCCCTACAATCTACACGCTCATCCAGTCTAGGGTCATCTATCCATTCGTCTCCTTCGTTGCTCCATAAAAACTCTAGTGGTAGAAATTCTCACGTTTCGTCAACAGGGAAAGAGCCTTGATTCTTCCGGAATACCTACGCTAATGGATGCTTTTGTTCTAGTTGTTGGAACTGATGCATTTCTGGCAACATTTTTGACGCGAATCGCTGCTTTAGTCGGTGGCGCAGTTGAAGCTGCCTCCCAGCTAGATGAAGTCATGCCGCTGCTGGAAAAGAAACTGCCCCATATCTTAATTTTGCAGGCAAGTCTGGAGGGCAGTTTGGAATTCTGTTATCAGCTCAAACAACACAACCAATTAGCGGGGATTTACTGCATCTTGATAGAAGACCGACCGGAACTTGCCCGCGAACAAACACTTTCCGATCGACACCGGAAGTGGGCACTCATGGCAGAAGCTTTGGAAAAAGGAGCAGATGCTTACTTGCAAATTGCCCCAGTCAGAAGAAGGAGTGCTGCCCTTGCACAAGAGGAGATCGGGTTGCAGGACCGCTTACTGGCAGCGCAAATTCAGATGGGATTACGCAAGGTGCAAAACTATCGTCAATTGATGCGAACCAATGATTTATTGTCAACAATGGCACTATCTGACCCGCTGACGGAACTGAATAATCGTCGCGCCTTGGAATGGGAATTGCCCCGACAGATTCAAAATGCTCGGAGTCGCTCAATTCCGCTGAGTTTAGTAATGTTGGATGTAGACTATTTCAAGTCTATTAATGACACCTACGGGCATCTGATCGGCGATCGCGTCCTGCAACTACTCTCCGCTCGTCTGCAACACAACCTGCGATTTCAAGACACTCTCTTCCGCTACGGAGGTGAGGAATTTGTTGTAATTCTCAGCCACACAGATGTTCAAGAGGCTCCAGTGGTAGCCCACCGTCTGTGTCGCCTGATCTGCGAACAACCCTTCAGAATTAATCCCACTCTGTCACTCACAATTACGATCAGTTTGGGGACAGGCACCCTGAATGCGACGGACGATATTAAAGGAGTAAACTTGCTACAACGTGCTGACCAAAACCTTCTGCAAGCCAAATCTGATGGTCGCAATCGAGTTGTTAGTGAATAATTGCGAATTGCGGAAAAGGTAGAAATTCTCCCCCTCAATTTTTACCTGTTAAAAACAACGAGAAGTGTATTGGAAATTACTACTTATTTGGGCTGAAAAGAGTATACTTAAATAATAGAAATTCGCATAAAACTTTTATTAAAGCTTATTTCTTCCTTATCAAAGTTAGTATATCAAAAAAAGTAGGTCAAGTCTAGGATACAGAGCCAAAAACTTCCCATTAATTCTATAAATTGGTAATTGATTAATGACTACTAATTAGGAACGACTAACTTCTAACAGTATGTTGCTGAAGCACCTGATAGCACTCCTCAACTGAAGCACGTTCTTCCATCGTCGCTACCAGGGCTTCGTAGGCGGGATAGTTTTCCTCAATCAGAGTACGTGCTTGCAGCGCACTGGCACGCTCTTTCTGTTGAGCGCCGCTTTCCTGCCGTCCTAACTGTGTCAGCGCCTCTCTAATTTTTTGCCGGTCTTCTGCGCCTCCCTCGGCGCTACCGTATGCCAAAATCTCGGCGGCGATGCCTGCCATCCAGACGGTGCAGAATCGATCCAGGATGACTTGCATCTCCCAAGGGGTTGTCATTTCTTGCTGCAATTTTTGGGTATCAAATATCACCCCACCTTGCCCAGGATTTCCTTGTCTAACGGTTTCCCAGGCGCTGAGCGTGTAGCCAGTGATGGGAATTTCGAGTAAGTAGGCGACGAGGAAATGACCGGCTTCATGCCGCAATACGCGATCGCGGTATTTGGAGTCAGCACCTGCAAACAACTCCAAAAGGATTGCGATCCCTTTGCCTTGGAAGCTGAGGGTGTCTAGGGTTGCCAGTCCCAGAATGCTAATCGTTGCGATCGCGGGGATTGTCGGTGATATGTTCAACATTGGCCCCAACAAGCTAGAAAGCGTCATTGCAAAGACGCCAATGGCAATTAGATTTAGGGCAGTTTGTTGCATGATATTGAAGTCTAAGGTAGATGAATTAAAAATTAAAACTGGTGCTTTAAATTTTGCATTTTTAATTTTTAATTACTGGCTAGGGTGAAGTATTGGGGTTGGGATTGGTCGGCGACACGACAGAGCGATCGCCCGATGGCTGCGCCCCACCTCCGAATTGTTTGGCTTTATAAAATGTTTCCAGACTATCGCGATCGCCCACATAGCGCCAGTGCCACGGTTCATAACTAACGCCTTGGGGATTGTTGCGGGGAAACGATATCTCAAAGCTATAGTAAGGAGCGTTCTTCTGAAGCCACTTAAAAGCCGCAGTCTTCTCAAAGTTAGGACTGAGATTCGTTGCGGGGACTCTTCCATCACCCACATCTATCGCGTACCCAGTATGATGTTCGCTGTGACCGGGAGGCGCACTCACTTTTGCCCGTTCGGCAGCTGACTGCCCCCGCTGCGCCTTGGTGTCAAAATATAAATGCTGCTGCTCGGTAATCGAGCGAAATCCTGAAATTGGCACGATGATAACGCCGGAAGCTCGCGCCGCTGCTACCATCGCTATATATTGTCTGGCGGCAGTTTTACGCATTTTCAAGCGACCATCCGCTGTAATCGCCTCAAGTTCGGATTGGGGTGCCTCTTGGTAAGGAAAGTGTCCAAAGAGGGTATTGGCTTCTGGTGTAGCGGAAGGCGTTTGAATGCCTGGAATCTGATTTTGGACAGGCGTTGATGCATCCGATTCGGATACAGGACGGGGGACTAAGATACCGATAATCAGCGCGATCGCTCCCAATCCCAACAAACCGCCAAACAGGAGAATCGGCTGCCACTGTCGCTGGCGTCGTCCGAGGTACGGCGTATCCCGCAACGCCTCCGGAATATCGTCTATCGGCAGTGCCGACTTGGGTGGTTTTTCAGGCATACCCGCGTTTTCCAAAAGAGCCACTCCTGTTGTTTTTGTGGTTAGTTATCAATTCTTAGATATCCAACAACGGCACTGAGACTCAACACCTAACTTTACAAGTATTTTAGACTGAGCGAATATCAACAGCCGCCGTGTATTCCCAGATGCCTCGTCATCAACCCTGATGCTTAACATGAATAGAGGCTGACATATCGTACAGGTGTCAGTCTAAACCTTCTGCTGACAACCCATGAGACGATGCCTAATATAGGAATTCAACTGCTGGAACTCTATTTCCGGCTAGGTGGTGGCATTTTGCTGGGATGGGTTTTGGGTCGCCAACTGCCCAAAGTAGTTCCCACCTATTTAGGGAAGTTTCTCTTTTGGATTGGAGTCCCGCTTGGCATTGTGGCGTTTCTGCGTCACGCTGACTTATCTGGGCCAATTTGGATTGCACCCGTCGCCGCTTGGGTGGCAATTTTGGTGGGAGCCGGATTGGCCTGGTTTTGGATAGGAAGGCAAGCCTCGCAATTCCCTAAAAAAGCTTGGAGTAAATCTACTCAAGGAAGTTTTCTATTAGCCTCAATGGTCGGGAACACCGGCTACTTGGGTTATCCCGTCACCCTCGCTCTCGTCGGGCAGCAGTACTTTGGGTGGGCGCTATTTTATGACCTGATGGGCACCACGCTGGGAGCCTACGGCTTGGGCGTTGTCTTGGCGGCTCGTTTTGGGGTTGGGGCAGAAAAGGGCGTCTTCCCGTCCCTACAGGCAGTGCTGATCAATCCAGCGCTGTGGAGTTTTGGCTTTGGACTGGGTTTTCGCAACTTCCCACTGCCCGAACCCGCTGAACAATTGCTGCAAATGATTGCTTGGAGTGGAGTGGCACTGGCTTTGGTGCTAATCGGTATGCGCCTCAGCCAGCTTTCTTCCTGGGGTAGCCTCCCTTCGGCATCTGTGAGCTTGGGGATTAAAATGCTGCTAGTTCCGCTGGTACTGGGCGTTGGGGTTGGGCTGCTGGGTGTGAGTGGGGCACCCCATCTAGTCATTGTTTTACAGATGGCAATGCCTCCAGCGTTTGCCACCCTCATTTTGGCGGAAACCTACAATCTCGACCGAAATTTAACCGTGACGGCGCTGGTTGTCGGGACGATAGGACTCCTATTGACTCTGCCGGTTTGGTTGGTGTTATTTGGTCGCTGAAACAGCAGCATAGCTTTTCGCTAACTCTGAGGGATCGACCTGTTCGTATTTTTCAAAGGGTTGGTGAATCCAGGGGTTTTCTGGGAGATAGTCCACATAGTAGTCAGGCGCGATAATAGAGCAAGCTTTGTACCAGATGACAGCAGTACAAATCTGCTCGACATCAGCAGCATAATGATGTTTCAGCCAAGGGATGGCTTCCCGGAGGGTGATGCCAGAATCCACTAAGTCATCCACCAGGAGAATGCGGCTACCCAGATGCGGGGAAGTCATCGTGAGGTCGCGGGCGAAGGCAAGCGAACCTCGAAAGCGATCGCCTGTGCCGCCGTAAGAAGTGGCAGCTAAAATTGCCAACGGTTTGTGGTAAATTCGCGATAAAATATCACCCACCCGTAGACCGCCCCTGGCAAGGCAGACAATCTGGTTAAACTCCCAGCCGGATTGATATATGATTGCCGCCAACTGTTCGATTTTTTGGTGGTACTCTGACCATGACACGTAAAGCTCTGGCATAACAGGCACAATTGAACAGGTTTAGAGAACAGTACAAATGCTATAGAACAAATGCTATAAAATTCCCGCTCTTGGGAGACAGATGCGATACTTTTTTGAAATTTTCAATCCCCCTGCCATCAGCCAACTGCCATGAGTGATTCCTCTTCTGAGCATTCCCCCGCGACACCCGACAGCGAAAAGCTAAAGTTAAGTACGAAACTGGCTTATGGTGCCGGTGATGTAGGTGCTGCGATCACCGCAAATATTGGGGTGTTTTATACCGCCTATTTTCTGACCGATGTCGCCGGAATCGCCGCTGGACTAGCGACTTGGATTCTCCTGATTGGCAAGGTTTGGGATGCGGTGAACGATCCGGTTGTCGGGGTGCTTAGCGACAGAACAAACTCGCCACGCTGGGGGCGTCGGCTTCCCTGGATGTTATATGGGGCGATTCCGTTTGGAATCACGTTCTTTTTGCAGTGGCTAGTTCCTCGATTTAGCGCCAATGACTCTGCAAATCAATGGGGATTGTTCTGGTATTACATAGTCATTTCGATTTTGTTTAATTCGTTTTACACCGCTGTTAATTTACCCTACACCGCCCTAACTCCAGAACTGACTCAGGACTACAACGAACGCACGAATCTCAACAGCTATCGGTTTGCTTTCTCGATTGGGGGAAGTATCGTATCTGTGATTGTGTTCGGAATCATCGCCGCTTTGATTCCTAATGACCGCATCCAGCAATATTTGGTGATGGGCGTCGTTTGTGCAATCTTGTCGGTCTTACCGATTTATTGGTGTATTTGGGGGACACGCGATCGCATTTTGGCAAGGGCGGCACAAAATCCCACCTTTGAGCAACCTGTTTCCCTCCCAATTTTGCAACAAGTGCGGATTGTTTTGAGCAATCGCCCTTTTTTATATGTTGTTGGAATTTATCTATGTTCCTGGTTAGCTGTCCAGGTCACAGCAGCTATCATTCCTTATTTTGTTCTCAGTTGGATGCGCTTAAGCGATGCAGTCGTTGCCCAAGTCATTCTAGCGGTGCAGGGAACAGCATTGTTAATGCTGTTTATCTGGAGTAAGCTTAGCCAGCGATACGGTAAAAAAGCCGTATATTTTATGGGAATGAGCGTGTGGATTATTGCCCAGGCGGGATTGTTTTTCTTACAGCCCGGTCAAATTGCTTTCATGTACGTGTTAGGAGTGATGGCAGGTTTTGGCGTTTCTACAGCTTATTTGATCCCGTGGTCGATGCTGCCAGATGTGATTGAATTAGATGAACTAAAAACCGGACAGCGGCGGGAAGGGATTTTTTACAGCTTCATGGTGTTCTTGCAAAAAGTCAGTTTAGCTGTTGCCGTGGCTTTAGTCTTGAAAAGCCTGGAGTGGAATCAATACATTCGGTCTACCCCAGAGAACTTAGCCCCGATTCAACCGGATTCTGCACTTTTAGCGATTCGCATCGCCATCGGACCTCTACCAACAATTGCCCTAATTTGTGGATTAATCCTGGCATACTTTTATCCTCTGACTCGTGAGGTTCATGCCGATATCTTACTGAAACTGAAAGAACGGAAATTAAAGGCTCGATAGCTCTTATCAATGAACTTTTCGGTTTGAATGGGTGGGTTAAAAATTCACCTATTCAAAAAAGTTTTTTTTGAATATTATGGACTTTATTGATTTTTTTTGGTAAACTGAATTTGATAAGAAGAACTGACTAGTAATATTTTTTTGAAATATATTTTCATTATTTAAGAATACCTTTTCAACGCATAGCTAGTAGTTGTTTGCAATACATTCTTCAAAAAAATTTTTTTTAAAGTTTTGAATCATTGCATAGAATACCAGCATCATTCATTTAGCTAATCGCTAATTTAAGCATAAGAATCGCTACAAGACGTCCAAAATCAAGCCAATCAATCTTTTAAGAAAAAAACAAATGGGGAAAAGGTAAAATTTTATTTACCCTTTCCCTAAAGGATTTCTTACCGGCACGAACTTATTTAAGCAGTTGTAAAGTAGAAATTAACCCATCCGGGTATTTCTCAAGCGCCTTTTGTTTGGCAACCTTGTGATCTACATCCAGAAAATACTCACCGCTATCTGCCTCAATCGCGATAAACCAGTCAGGATAATCCTTCATCAATTGGGGACTAACTTGTTCAAAAATTGCGCGACAACGCTTAATAAAAGTGGGAATACCGGCGGGTGCTTTTCCAGTCATTGGTTGCCCGGTTCCGAAGAAAACGCGGGATTCCTTCTTAACCAAAGACTCAATTACATCGGCATCGGTTGGCAATGCTGCTGTAAGAACTTCGCTGCCTGATTGGGTGACTAGAACATCATCTTCTATGCGAATCCCGCGCACATCCTGAAACTGAGAGAGGCGATCCCAATTCACCACATCCTGATATTTTGCTCGAAAATTGGGGTTATTTAAAATTGTCGGAACTTGATAAAATCCTGGTTCAATGGTGACTAACATTCCAGCGCGTAAGGGGCGATCGAGCCGCAGGTAAGCTAAACCAAAGCGATCGCTCCGAATTCTCCCCTCTTCATACCCCGCCAAATCGCCCAAATCTTCCATATCGTGGACATCCAAACCCACCAAATGACCGATTCCGTGAGGGAAAAATAGGGCATGAGCATCCATTTCTACCAAATCTTCAGCACTACCTCGCAGAATGCCTAAATCCACCAACCCTTGGGCGATCGCAGTCGCTGCCAGTAGATGAATCTCCCGATACTCCACATCCGGGCGGATTTTGGCAATACAAGCATCGTGAGCCGCCAAAACCAAATTATAGATTTCTCTTTGGGTAGAAGAGAACCTACCCGATACAGGCCAAGTGCGCGTGACATCTGCTGCCCAGCCCATTGATGTTTCAGCGCCCACATCCGCCAGCAGCAAGTTTCCCGATTGCAGGGGGTGCCAATACTGCTGATTGTGGAGAACCTCCCCGTGAACCGTGACGATACTGGGGTAAGCGCAGCTCATATTCTGTGAGATGATGACACTCTCCATTGCCGCACGCACTCCTGCCTCCAACTTGGCGCTGGATGTGGCAGCCATTCCCGCTAAGTGAGCGTCCACGGTGACAGATGCAGCTTGTCGTAATTCTGCCAAAGCACCTGCATCGTGGCTGAGTCGCAAAAATATAATGGCTCGTGCTAACTCCCCATCAATTCCCTGAGATGCATTTGCGGATGCGATCGCTCGTTGCATTATCTGAGCTTGTTGCTGTCCAGTCGCGGCATCCTGCACGGAGATAGTCGCAGCATCGGCTGAGCGTAACGCCAATTCTGCCATCGAAAATGCCGCATCCGCGCCAATCGCCTGGGCAATTTCCTCACGTTTCGGCATTTCTCCATGCCAGAGGGCACTGGCAGGAGACTCATCATCCATAAACAATTCTAATTTCCCAGCTTCGAGTCGGATCGCCGTATTTTCCAGAGGTACCCCCGCAAAATAGAGGAAATGACTGCTGGCGCGAAATGGGAAAGTATTGGCTGGATAATTTCGGGAACTACTACGCCCAGACCAGAGAATAACTGGAAAATCAATTAACTCGGCAAGTCGTTGCCGCCGGTGAAGCAGAGTAGCGGCAAACGTGCGATTTCTCTGAAGTTGCATCATAGCGAGTAGCGGCAGTTTATGGCTTTTCCCTTTTGTATTTAAGTTTAACCTGAGCTAAAAAGCCATTACCCATTGGCTATAGACCGCCTCAAGATAATTGAGGGCGTATCCCGTAATGCCGATAGCGCCAATAATCATGCAGGATTTTGCCGTGATCGAAGCATAAATCCGTGGGAATTCGCCAAGATTCAAAAATACCAACCGCCTTGGCATCATCAGCAGCTTGAGGTTCGCCCGTTGCCGTTGCGATAAACACAACGCTCATCGTGTGACTTCGCGGATCGCGGCTGGGATCGGAATACACCTGGAATTGTTCAATTAACTCCACCTGTAAGCTAATTTCTTCCTGCGCTTCACGCCGCGCCGCCGCTTCTGCTTTCTCCCCGTAATCAATAAACCCACCCGGAATTGCCCAACCATAAGGTGGATTTTGGCGTTCAATTAATACAATCGGTCGATGCGGTCGATCGATCAGTTCAATAATGATATCGACAGTCGGAGCAGGGTTTCGGTAAGTCATTCTGAATATATTGCCCCCCAATGAGCGGGATCGAGGGAAAAAAGGCTGAATTTATTCTGCCGCGATCGCTGTCATTTATGACGGTTGAATTACCGAATGCAACCCGCCCTAGGAGTGAGTGTCAAACTTCTGCGTACCGTGATAATGTCAAATCGTTTGCATCCTCTCCATCAGGTTATTTATGCCGTTTCCTAGATCTAGTGGCATTTTGCTACACCCCACTTGTTTTCCTAGCCGGTTTGGCATCGGCGATCTCGGTTTAGAAGCTTATCGCTTTATTGATTTTTTGGTGGAGAGTTCCCAGCAATTTTGGCAGGTTTTGCCATTAGGACCAACCGGCTATGGCAATTCTCCCTATATGTGCTATTCAGCATTGGCGGGAAATCCCTTACTGATTAGTCCTGAGAAGCTGCGCGACGAGGGGTTACTTACCGAGGATGATTTTTCTGGATTGCCAGAATTTTCCCTAGACAGGGTGGATTTTGAGCGGGCGATCCAGACCAAAATGCCTTTGCTCGCTAAAGCCTGCGAAAACTTTAAAAACCAGGCATCAACCTTACAGCAAAAGGAATTTGCAAGTTTTTGCAAGGCGGCTCATTGGCTTGATGACTATGCCTTATTTATGGCGATCCGGGAAGCTCAGGGACACGCTAGTTGGTATAACTGGGAACCGGAAATTGCTAAACGCCAACCGGAAGCCTTAGAACAGTGGCGGCAGCGGCTGAATGATGAGATTTATTACCACAAATACTTGCAGTTTGAGTTTTTCCGGCAATGGACTCAACTGAAAAGCTATGCCAACTTGGGCAGTATTGAGATTATTGGCGATATTCCAATTTATGTGGCTCACGATAGTGCCGATGTCTGGTCGCATCCAGATATCTTTTGCTTGGACGAACAGACGGGGGAACCGGCGCTGATGGCTGGAGTTCCACCGGACTACTTCAGCGCCACAGGCCAGTTGTGGGGCAATCCAGTCTATAACTGGGAAAAGTTGCAGCAGCAAAACTTTAAGTGGTGGATACAGCGCTTTGAATCTTTGTTAGATTACATTGACATTATTCGGATTGACCACTTCCGAGGTTTCCAAGCCTACTGGGCAGTTAAGCAGGGCGAAACGACTGCTATGAATGGGGAGTGGATTGAGGCTCCTGGAGAAGCTTTCTTTAAGCTACTGAACGACAAATTAGGCAAGCTTCCTATCCTGGCAGAGGATTTGGGCGTGATTACCCCAGAGGTAGAGGCGCTGCGAGATAAGTTTGAATTTCCGGGGATGAAGATTTTACAGTTTGCCTTTGGTTCGGATTCTGGCAACGGCTTTTTGCCTTTTAACTATCCGCGCAACTGTGTGGTTTACACCGGCACCCATGATAATGACACCACGGTAGGCTGGTTCTATCAACTTTCAGACTATGAAAGGGAGAATCTCCTGCGTTATGTGGGTTGCATCAGTTCCGACGGCATCCACTGGGATGCGATCCGGCTGGCGATGGCTTCGGTGGCAAATCAGGCAATTATTCCTTTTCAGGATCTTTTGGGATTGGGGGGCGATGCCCGAATGAATTTTCCCGGCAAAGCAGAGGGAAATTGGGAGTGGCGGTATCGACCTGAAGCCGTGAACCAAGAGATCGGCTATCGTCTCAAAACTCTAACTGAAACTTTCGGTCGCGCCCCAATTAAGAATCAGGACTGAGGGGTGAGGGGTGAGCAGTGAGGACTGAGGACTGAGGACTGAGGGAGCGGGGTTGAGTGTTGAGGACTGAGGGGTGAGGACTTGGGCGATCGCTTGCGTCACTGGTGTATATCGCGTGTCTTTGAAGAAAAACGCGATCGCGTCTCGACCCTCACAGTTCTCAGCACTCATTAAGACCCAGGAGGATTAGCGGCAAAGGTTACTTCTCGAACTTTACCGGGGGCACCCAGTTTCTTTGCCTTTTCATCATTAAAAGCGACTAGGATACCACCCGCATTACCAGCTTTTACAATCAGTGTCTCCTCTGCAACCCAGATGCGCTGAGTGCCTTGGGGGAGCGTTCCCTCAAACTGCGTCTTGCCATCCACCACTACCCGAATCCATGATGGGGTTTTGACGGTTACGCCAACCCGTACCGGCTTACCCGTTTGACTGGTATTGCTGCTGAATACTGCTGGGGTAAACGGCCCTAGTTTTTCTTGCAAGTCTGTATTGGCTGCATTAGCTTTGGCGAGAGACTCTCTAGGCGATCGCTCTTGAGTCCCGCCCTTTCCTACTTCTAAAGCCGGACGATTCACCACGTAAGACAGACCGTTCACTGCACCAATCACCAGAAACACATAGATCAAGTAAAGGTGAATCGGTCGCAGCTGAGCTGATGGCAAATAATACCGCCAGGTCGGCTTAATGAGCTGGAAAATCGGCCCACTGGGAAAAGTGTCAGAATACTCTACCCCATCTAATCCCAGTGCATCAGCATACCGCTTGATAAACCCTTGAATATAGACGGGTTCAGGCAAGATTTCGCGCCTACCTTCCTCAATTGCCTTGAGCAGACGAACTTGAATCCTGGTTTTGTCGCCAACTTCCTCTAGGGACAGAGATTGTTCCTCACGCACCTGGCGGAGGCGAGACCCCAGTTCTTTTAGCTTCTCAATTTGTTGCTGTTGAAGATGAAGTGGATTCTCCTTCATACACGGCGCTCCTTGATGTCTGCTGGCACTTCTATTGATGTTAGATTGACTTGGTTTTGTAGAAAACTGATTTCAAAATCTTCAAGAAAACGATAAGTACCAGGGAACATAGGCTCCCCTGTTCGTTTTAAACAAATGGGACCAATCGCGGCACGGTGTAGATGAATGACGGGATAGCCCAGTTGCTCGGCAATGCGTCGAATTTGTCGGTTTCTCCCTTCTGTAAGAATCACTTCCAAGCAGGTTTGAGAACCCCGCACATCCAAAACGCGAACTTGAGCAGGCAATGTCTTTTTCCCTGACAGTAGAATACCCTGACGCCAGGATTTTAGTACCTCTTCTGGGGGATGACCCTGAATCCAAACTTGGTAAGTTTTAGGAAGATGATATCGCGGATGGGTCAAGCGTAGCGTCATTTCACCGTCATTTGTGACCAATAACGCGCCGGTGGATTCGGCATCTAGACGTCCAACTGGATGCAATCCCTGACCTTCTCGGAGTGCAGGAGGCAGTAAATCAAGAATCGTGCGGCGCTTTTGAGGATCGCGGCACGTAGAAACTACCCCAGCAGGTTTGTAAAGCAAGATATAGAGCATTTGAGGACGATGAGCTGGGAGTACAAGTTTGCCATCAACTTCAATCCGGTCTTGTTCTGGATTTGCTGTTTGCCCCAGATGCACAACAGTACCATTGACCCGCACGCGCCCTGCTTCAATCATTTTTTCAGCTTGGCGGCGGGAGGCAATACCCCATTGGGAAAGAATTTTTTGTAGCCTTTCGGCCATAGGCGAAATCGAGCGACGAATGAATAAAGGTTAGGGCTTAGCTTGTTGAGGCAGTGCCTCGGCTAGACTATTAGGGATTTTTGATCTTAGATTTAGGATTTTGAAGGAATCGCCAGTCTAAAACCCAAAATTGACCTCTAATTAGACTATGTACAAATATTACAGGAAGAAAGCCATTGACATCTAAGCAAGGGAGCAGGATTATCAGCACAACATTATCACCAGCGTTGCGGCTGTGGTTGCGATCGCAAGTTTCGCAAGTTGAAAACCTCCAGTTTAAAATTTCCGGAGGCGATCGCCAAATCCTTACAGGTTATATCCCTCAAGTTTTTATTGCCGCCAACCATGCAGTGTATCAAGGACTGCATCTGTCACGCATTCAGTTAACCGGAGAAAACATTCGCATCAACCTGGGTCAAGTTCTTAGAGGTAAACCTTTACGCCTTCTCGAACCCATCCCCGTTTCCGGTGAGCTAATACTAGAGGAGACAGACCTTAAGGCATCTCTCCAAGCACCCTTATTCGCCACTGCTTTAACTGATTTACTGGGGACACTACTCCAAGCAGTTCCAACGCACCCAGCTGACATCTTAAAAGACCAGCAAATCAGTTGGCAACAGATTACCATCGATCCGGAATGTTTGAAACTCAGCGGCACTTTAACAGACCCATCGGGTAAAGCCACACCTCTAGTGCTGCGGACAGGTCTAAAGTTAGCTAGCCCTCACGAACTGCTTCTAGAGTCCCCCTGTATCGAGACGCAAAAGGAACTGCTCCGAGGTAATTTGGATGAATTCAAGATAGATTTAGGCTCAGAAGTAGATATTCAGGAATTAACTGTGATTCTGGGTCAGTTAGTTTGTCGCGGACGGATTAATGTCATTCCAGCCGAATAAAAATAGGACTTAGGAGTTAGGACTGAGGGCTGAGGACTGAGGAGTTAGGACGGAGGGTTGGCTAGGACTGAGGTCCACAAAAGAGGCAGATAAAAGAGATTTTCACCATTAAGCTTTGCTTACTAATTGCCCCAATCGTGTAGAAAGACTTTTCTAGCGGGGTAATAAAGGTAACAAGAGCGTGACGAAATAATACACCAGGGGAGCGGTAAACACGTAACTATCAGCCCGATCTAAAATGCCGCCGTGACCCGGAATCAGTTGCCCTGAGTCCTTTACCCCAGCATCTCGCTTCATCATCGACTCCGTTAAGTCTCCCAGCAAGCTCGCAATCCCAACCAGCAGCCCTAAAGCCAAGCCACTGAACTGCCAACTGGGCCAATTCAGATACCAAGCTCCAGCAATTGCCACTACCACACTGCCAAGAACCCCAAATACAGCTCCTTCGACAGTCTTTTTGGGGCTAATCTCAGAAAGGCGCGTGCGACCAAAGAATTTACCAAAGATGTAAGCACCGATATCAGCAGCCCAAATACAGAGGAAGGCCAAAAGCGTTGCCGTCAAACCTTGGGGCAAAGTGCTAAGTTCGTGCCAGGAAGCGGGCAAATAGCCATTCAATGGCTCTGCAATCGCGATCGCGGGAGCGAGTCCGACGCGCAGGCGCACCCAGTAGCTGGGCAGATAGCCGCCGTAGAACAACCCCAATATAGAGGCGGAAATATCGGCAATTGTGGCAAGCTTGGGCTGAAACAGAAGATAGAAACAAATCAACGTTCCTGCCAGGGGAAACATGGCATCTGTCAAGGCTGGTGCCAGAGACGCTGTGATTAACAGAACTTGGCTCACTACCAGAGTAGTTTTGCCAGCGGGTGCCATGCCCTTGGCTCGCGCCATCTGAAAATACTCTAACTGACCGAGATAGACGATGATGCACAGACCAACTGTAAAGAACCATCCTCCAAAAAAGAGCATAAGGAGGGCAACAGCGATCGCAACTATTCCACTAAAAATACGAGACCAAGGCATAAGATGCGCTCTTGAGACCGCAACAACGAAGTTAATCTAGTCTTAATAAGATTAAGAATTACTTTTGCACACTTTAACCGATCTAAAACAGATTTAGGCAATTGGTGCCGTTAATTTAGAATAAAGCCAACGCTTTTTTTCAGCATCCTGCTCATTTCTCCTGACACCGTTCGTCAATCCCGACAAAAAATAAATTTCTTGATGGTACGCATCTTAACGGGAATTTTTGTGTTCTCAATCGTCAAGAATGCTGCTCTAGCCTTTAGAATTAAGATTTTCAATCCAGTTTCTCGCCACTCAAGATAAAAATTGGATTGACTGCGGCAAATATCTGATGGGTGCCTCGCGTTTCCAAACGATTGACGGCAGATTGAACCACCTCGATATTTCGAGCTTGTAATTCGGCGAAGCCTTCGGAAACGGCATAGAGACTTTCTAGATTAGCCGCCGTTGCAACCACCCTACCTTGCGGTTCTAAGTATTGCCAAACGACCTTGAGAATATCCTTGATGGGTTGTCCGCCTTCGATGCAAACCCGATGGGGGGGAACGGGTAAGTCTTTTAGGCACTCTGGGGCGCTTCCTTCAACGACTTCGACATTACGAACCCCAAAGCGATCGCAGTTACGGCGAATCAAACTTGCCACTTCCTCATCGCGTTCTACGGCAATAATTCGACCTTTCGGACACAATAAGCCGGTTTCTACGGGGATCGTGCCGGTTCCCGCGCCAATATCCCACAACACAGAATCGGGTTTGAGTCTGAGTAAGGAAATCAACAGCAACCGCACCTCGCGCTTGCTGAGGGGAATACCGGGCAACCGCTCGAAGAGGTCATCTGGGATACCAGGAGTTACGTAGGGCCACATAGAAAGTTTTAAGTTTTGAGTAGTAGAGACGCGATCGCTCGCGTCTGAAGTTTTGAGTAGTAGAGACGCGAGCGATCGCGTCTAAGTTTTGAGTTTAAGCCTGTCTCCAATTAGCGAACAACCTTTAACGTTTTGAGGGTCGGATCGCTACAACCCGTAATACTTCCACCCAAGGCGAGAATCTGTTGCAGGTAATCCAAGGCGGAGGGAGCGATCGCTTCCCCTGGCATCAACACGGGAATTCCGGGTGGATAGGGACAAATAAGTTCGGCGCTGATGCGTTCTACAGTCTTTTCCACCGGCAACGTTTGGGTTTGGGAAAAAAATGCTTGACGGGGAGAGATGGAAGGATGAAGCACGAAGGATGAAGGATGAATCTGGAGAAATTCAGCTTTCCACCGGGTGAAGACATCCAGGTATGGGGCTATTGATGTGGTGGGCGATCGCTCCTGCACTAAAATTCGGAGTGCCGATACCATCTGCACAATATCAGATGGAGTGTTTCCCAAACTGATGATAAAAGTCAAACTGTGCAGCGATGGTAACTCAGCAGTCACGCCTAGCTGTTGATGGAGAATTTCATCCGCTTCAAATCCCGTCCAACCTAAGTCAGAAACCTTAACACTCAGCCGCGTTTTGTCAAGGGCAACAAAACCCGGTGTTTTAGCAGTTTTTAACACGGATAACCCAGAAATTTGGCTAATTTGGGTAATCGCTTCCTCAGCTAACTGTAAGGTTTTCGCCATTAGCGCTTCCCCGTGCAATGCCATTTGCTGACGCGCTGCATCCAGCGAAGCCAGCAACAAATAGCTGGGGCTGGTAGATTGTACCAGTTGTAAAGCTTTGCTCAAGCGATCGCAATTAACTCGATTGCCTTGGACGTGCAGCATGGATGCCTGGGTGAGTGCCCCCAGTACCTTGTGGGTGGATTGTACCGTTAAGTCGGCTCCAGCGGCGAGGGCAGAAGTGGGCAAATCTGGATGAAAGGCAAAATGGGCACCGTGAGCTTCGTCTACGAGCAAAGGGATACCGTGCTGATGAGCAATTTGCGCGATCGCTCTGATATCCCCGCAAACGCCATAGTAAGTCGGGTAAACCATCATCACCGCCTTGGCGTCCGGATGCTGCTTCAGGGCGTCTGCCACTCCCGATGAGGTGATGCTGTGGGCAATATTTAGCTCCAGGTCGTATTCTGGATTCACAAAAATCGGAATCGCACCCGAAAGGATTAAGCCGTGGATTGCCGAGGAATGAATATTCCGAGGCAGAATAATTTTGTCTCCCTCGCTACAAGTGGCTAAAATTGCCGCCATTAATCCACAAGTCGAACCATTGACCAAAAACCAAGTGCGTTCTGCCCCAAACGCCGCCGCTGCCAGTTCCTGGGCTTCTTGGATCACGCCTTCTGGGGCAAACAAGTTATCCAACTCCGGTAATTCTGGTAAATCTGCTGGAAACACGGCGGTTCCGAGCAAATCCGCTAACCGTTGGGAAATTCCTTGCCCCCGCTTGTGTCCGGGCGTGTAAAAGGGTGCATGATGCTTCTTGGCGCACGCTTGAAGGGCGTCCACTAATGGGGTAGTTGTTTGAGACCCTGGGATAAAATCCATGCTGGAAATTTTTCTAAAATCGGTGATATCCGGAAGCTAAGCGGGGGAGAAAATCCGAGCGCTTTTTGCCTTTGCCGGTTTAGGATAGATCGTTTCTGCCCAACAATTTCGTAGGGGCAGTTCAACTTGCATCGAAAAGCGATCGCAGACGAGTTAATGCGTTCTCAATACCTGCTACAGTAATGAGTTTGGATGCGGTTGGATGAATCTTCAAGTGTAAGTGTTACGGAATGTCGTTATTCCGGGGGATGTCATTGTTATGCGTTCTTACCTATTTTGATAGGGTTAAATTGTTCAATGCGATCGCCATGATTAATCCCAGTCCTAATCCTATCCCCCAACCAAGCATCCCCAGCCCGATCCCCGGCTCGGAGCCTAATCCGATTCCTGGATCGCCGCCAGAAGTACCAGAACCCGTACCGGGACCTGTACCAGAACCCATTCCCTCACCTGTGCCAGAGCCAGTGCCAGCCCCCGTTCCCCAGCCGATTCCCTCACCTGTGCCAGAGCCAGTGCCAGCGCCCATTCCCCAGCCGGTTCCAGGTCCGATTCCTCAACCGATTCCTGAACCTATCTAATTGATTCTACCCAGTTTTACCTCTTGAACTAAGATGCTTAGAGCCGGAATTGTCGGACTTCCCAACGTCGGAAAATCTACCTTATTTAACGCCTTGGTTGCCAATGCCAAGGCTGAAGCTGCCAATTTCCCTTTTTGCACCATCGAACCCAATGTTGGTGTCGTGTCGGTGCCAGATGAACGGTTAAACGCCCTGGCTAATATTTCCAGTTCGGCGCAAATTATCCCGACACGGGTTGAGTTTGTGGATATTGCTGGTTTAGTGAAAGGTGCTAGTCAGGGGGAAGGACTGGGTAATCAATTTTTGTCCCACATTCGAGAAGTTGATGCCATTGTTCATGTAGTGCGATGTTTCGAGAATGATGACATTATCCACGTTGCCGGATCTGTTGATCCAGCGCGAGATATTGACATTATTAATTTAGAGCTGGCTTTATCAGATTTATCCCAAGTGGAGCGACGAATTGAGCGCACTCGCAAAGCTGCCCGTACTAGCAAAGAAGGACAGATTGAACTCGCTGCGCTAGAAAAATTGAGCGCTTTATTAAATGAGGGCAAACCAGCGCGGCGGGCCAACTTAAATGAAGAAGAAGCTGAAGCGCTCAAGGGATTAGGATTGCTCACAGGTAAACCAATTATTTATGCTGCCAACGTCTCTGAGGACGATTTGGCAACCGGCAATAAATATGTAGAACAAGTGCGGGAAATTGCGACTCAAGAAAACGCCCAAGTCGTCATTGTTTCTGCCCAAGTGGAAGCAGAATTAGTTGAATTGCCAGAAGAAGATAAAGCTGAATTTCTGGGTTCTCTTGGAGTGGAAGAAGGCGGATTAAAATCTCTGATTCGCGCCACTTACGAACTTTTAGGCTTGCGTACCTACTTTACAACTGGTCCTAAAGAAACTCGCGCTTGGACAATTCACGCCGGAATGACAGCACCCCAAGCAGCAGGCGTCATTCACTCTGATTTTGAGCGCGGTTTTATTCGGGCGGAGACAGTTGCCTACCAAGATTTAGTAACAACTGGTTCCATGAATGCTGCGAAGGAAAAAGGCTTAGTCCGTAGTGAAGGGAAGGAATATATTGTCAAAGAAGGCGATGTAATGCTGTTCCGGTTTAATGTGTAGATTAGCATTATCAACTTCATTATCGATAAGTGGCTTGACGCATTTTAGCCCCCTCTCTGATTTTGTGTAGAAATGTCGTTTTATCGCGTTTCTAAAAACCCGGTTTCTTATAGAAATCGGGTTTTTCAGTATTTGTACTGAAACCGCAAAAGCAGCTAGTGCGATAGACTTTGATGAAGTTTGCTGCTAGCTTAGCGGTGCAAGGATGGTGAGAAATGCTGGAATGGCTCTTTGGAGATTTTATTAAAAAATTAGAACGTGCTTCTAAAGGCGTTTCACAGGATTTTGTGAAATCGGCAGGGAAAGAAATAGGTGAATTGTTTGATGAAAAACTATATCCTTTAGCTGACAAGCTTGATTACATAGCTCAAAACCGAATCAAACAAGCCAAAAATGAAATGGAGGAATTAGAAACTAAGACGATAGGTGATATTGAATCCCTACTCAACCAGAGTGATAAAAAAGTAAAGGATGCTTTAGAAAACATTAATCAAGTGCGAGTAGAAGCGCTTAGAGATGTAAGAGAAACTATCGGAATAACTGACAACTATTTAGAAAATCGAATTAACCAAATTTCCTTAGTAGTAATGGAATCCTTGAAGTTAGGTAGTCAATTTTCTCCCAGAGAGATTAATAACAAGTTAATCGCACCAATGTTGGTAGAGGTTAATTTGCTAGAAGAAAAATTATTTAAAGATGCTAATCAGCTTGTAGATAAGATAGAGGAAGCGATAGATGGAAAGCTTGAACAGATTCGGAATGAGTTAAAAAAGCATTTAGCTCATACTTTACCGAATCCTTTTGATAAATGTAGACAGAGGCTCAAAATTGGATTGAAGCCGGGTGCTAGGCTTTCGGATATTGAACTTTATGAACTAAGCGAATGCTATGAATTGAGCAAGTTGAATGAGAAAAGTTCTATTGACGAGGTACTGAAGATTTATGGGCAACTTCAACACAATGCAGCGATGATGGCTGCTTTAGTAAAAAAATCTCCGGAGTTGAAAAGGATAGCTATTCAAGATTGGCTTAAATATGGCGTACTTTGTGAGTTTTGGCGTGGAACAATCAAGACTTATGATTCTACCGAACCTCTTTTGCTAAAGCCTGAGAAGTCGCAGCGATTCTTGACAGATAAAGAGGATACATAAAGTAAGAAAGAGGTTTTTTATGAGTAAAGCTGGTGCTGGTGACTGGAAAACGCCGCTGGGGTACTACGAAAGAGCGATCGCAGAACTAGAACGAACACGCGAACAGTTTCAGGCAGAAATACAGATATTAAAAGAGCTTCAGGCGTCTCAGGAAGGTTTGAAAGCAGAGTTTCAGACAGAAATACAAACCTTGAAAAGTGAAATTCAAAATTCTAAGCAAGCATTAGAAGCTACTAAAGCAGAACTTCAGGCTACTAAAGCAGAACTTCAAAATACCAATAAACGCTTCGATAATCTAGCAAAAGAAGTAACAAAAGCCCAGACAATAGCTGAATATGCTTACGTTAAATCTAACGAAGCTGAAACAACCGCTAATCGGGCTAATTCTGAAATTGAGTCTGTTAAAGCAAATATTGAAAATGGCACAATTATTGCTCATAAGGCAATAATGCTACAAGGTAAAGACGACCAGCACTGGATGAGATTTTGCAAACTCGACAGTGTAAATAATCATTGCTTTCAAGTATGGAAAAGTAATGATGATACATGGCATAAAATTTCAGGATTAGGAGTAGATTATCGGAAACTTGAACAGCTATTAGCAGCAGGGAACTGGCGAGAGGCAGATGAGGAAACTTTTAATAAAATGTTGGAAGTAGCAGGGAGAGAAAAAGAAGGCTGTCTGAGAAACGAAGATATTGATAAATTTTTCTGCGAAGATCTTCACACCATTGATCAACTGTGGGTTAAATACAGTAATGGGCATTTTGGTTTGAGTGTGCAAAATCATATTTATAAAAACTTGGGCGGAACTATAAAATACGATTCAAAAATTTGGCAAGATTTTGGCGATCGCGTCGGCTGGCGTGCAAATAACCAATCGCTTTGGTACAGGTACGTAAATTTTTCAACCGCAGCACCTTCTGGCCATCTCCCTGCAAGGATATGGGATGATTGGGGCGGAGGTGGGGTAGGTTCATTTTATTCTCTTGCTTCGAAACTTTTAAGTTGTAATATCTAGAGGGTTGCCACTTAGTTATACACACTAAAATCTTGCCGCTGAAGTGAATTGAGTAGCCTAGGTTACTAATATTAATTACTATTAGGAAAATTTGGTTATGAATAAAGCTGGTGCTGGTGACTGGAAAACGCCGCTTGGTTACTACGAAAGAGCGATCGCAGAACTAGAACGAACACGCGAACAGTTTCATGCAGAAATACAAATATTAAAAGAGCTTCAGGCGTCTCAGGAAAATCTAAAAAAAGAACTTCAGGCTGCTCAAACAGAAATAAAAGTTTGTAAGACAGAAATTAAAACTCTGAAAGATGAGATTCAATCTATTAAAGCAGAGCCTCTGGCAACAAAAGCAGAACTTCAGGCTACCAATAAACGCTTAGAGGATTCAGTAAAAATAGCTGAATATGCTCACAAGGAATATAAGACTGCTCAAGACACCGCTAATGCGGCTTATACGGAAATAAAATCTGTTAAAGCAGATATTGAAAATGGTTCAATTGTTGCTCAGAAAGCCTTAATGTTACAAGGTAAAGATGACAACCATTGGATGAGATTTTGCAAACTTGATAGCATCAATCATCATTGTTTACAGGTATGGAAAGTTGATGATAATACATGGCATAATGATATTCGAGTCAAGGCTGCAACATTTTTACGAGCCAGAGATGACAAGCATTGGATGGGATGTCATCGAGTTGATAGTCAAAACAATGATGTTTTTGATATCTGGAAAGACCAAAGATGGCACTCCAATAGCCGAGTCCAGGTAGCGACTAGGTTGAGGTAGAGGTTGACTCAACAGAGCGATCGCAATTAAATCCTCTTCTGAGCATCCTTAGCATTTTGGCAGTTCAAAATTTAATCTTGCTGATGAGCAAATTGGTAAGCACCGACGAAGGAAAGGGTGTCGCTTGCTCTTGCGAGTTTGCTTTGCCAGGGGTTAACATCGAAGCATTCATCCATAATCTACTGAGTTACTAGCTCTATGAAGCGCAGAAAGTTGCTTCAGTATTCGGCGTTAGGTAGTGCATCCTTTTTAGGAAACCTGATTTTACTCAGTCAAAATCAGCCAGATATTATTGCTACAAGCATGAGCAATAAGCGACTCTACGAATGGATTTTTTTATATTGGATGCCTTATGATAACGACCTCTCAAAGTTTGGCCGTTCTATTATGGATATGCTTGCCAAAAGTGTGAATAGCGATAATATTCTTGTAGCGATACAATCTGATTTTAGCGGAGCTAAAAAAATTTTAAGAAACATCCTTACTAAAGGAAATATTTCTACTCAAAGCTTAAATACAGCAAACAGCGCCAGTGAAGAAGCTTTTTCTGAATATCTTAATTGGGCTAAGTCGCAATTTCAAGCTAAAAAATGGGCAATTGTATTCTTAGGACATGGGGGTCGTTTAGAATGAAATTAGCCCAGATGAACACCCTGAACCAGGCTTGAATTTAAAAACTCAGTGGATGAATATCCAAAAATTAAGCGGTCTGATCGCAAATTTTAATCAGCAAGTAGGCAAGCGGGTAGAGTTAGTTTTCTTTCAAAATTGCAATAAAGGAACTATTGAAGCCAACTATACTTTTCGAGATACAGCGAAATATACTCTTTCTTCCCAATTACTGCTAGGTGTTCCCAATTATTATTACGAGCAATTATTTAATTTTTTGGGGCGTCAACCAGAAATTAGTGGAGGACAGCTAGCAGAAAAGATTATGGAGTTTGAATCTAGCGATATGTACCATAGCTATACCGCTATCAATAATCGTGCTATCACGCAACTATCTGCAAAAATTAATCCGCTTATTGATGCAGTTCTGGCAGCTAATATAAAAAATATAAATTTGAGCAACCTGACAACTTATAAGTATATGGGCGAACGGTTTGTCGATGTTGTCTCATTTTTTCAAACTATCACCAATCAGTCAGGCGCAAATCAAAATAGATACAATGAATTCGTTGATTTTTTAAATAATTCAATCATTTATAAAGTAAAACGAAATGGTACATTATTTCGCCCTATTCCAGAATATGAAAATTTTTCGGGGCTTGGTATCTTTTTCCCGGAAAGCAAGCAGGAGCTGGAAAAATACCGCGATTTCCAGGCTTTTGAGGACTTGAAACTTCTGAAACTTTTCGACGCAATTATCGTTAGCTGATTAGTTCAGGAAGGTGGACAGTGCCCGCCCTTCCTGAACCAATTAATCTTGTTGATGAGCAAATTGATAAGCACCAACGAAGGAAAGCGCGATCGCCATCACCGCTAAAATCGGCACCGAGTACCAGGGAAACTGCGACATTGGCAAGTAAGCTGCGGCGCGTAAGCCAATACTGGTATAAGTCAGGGGCAACAGATAGACAACTATCTTGAGGGCAGCCGGCAGAGTGGCGGGATCGAAGAATGTTGCTCCTAAAAACGACATGGGGATGATTACAAAATTATTGTAAAGACCAACCGCTTCGAGCGATCGCACGCTTAAACCGACAATCACACCCAACCCAGCAAACACCGCGCAATTCAGCACGACCAGCAGCAGAAACAAAGGGTTCAAAAAACTCCAAACCTTGCCAGTAAAGAGTACCGCCACTAAAATCACCGAACCCGCCGTCATTAATCCCCGCACCACACCAGCTAGCATTTTTCCTAAGTGCAAAGCGAGAGGATGCACTGGTACCAGCAGCATTTCTTCAAAAGTTTTCGAGAACAAGCGATCGCCACAGATGGAAAATGTCGTGCCGGTGAAACTAATCACCATCGACGATAGCGCTACCATCCCCGGCAAAATGAATTCCAGATAGTTATTGTAATTACCGCTAATCCCCACACCAGGCTTGATAGAGCTACCCAACCCCAATCCAAACGCCAGAATGTAAATCAGAGGCGATATTAGCCCAGACGCCGCCACCTGCACAATTCGGACACGTAAATCTAACCAATCCCCCCAAAAAACGGTGAGACTATCGGCAATCAGAGTTTGAAACTGGGAGCTTTTTAAGGTTTTGCCCAGATGTAGCGACGTTTGTGATTTCACAGATGCAAGCCAACAACAGAGAACTGCTTAATTTTTACTTTACATTTAATCCAGTCCCCACCTAGCTTGGGACAGAAGCCAAGCAGAGGCGAGGAGGCAATGAGATTTCGCTCCCCTGCACCTCTGTACCGCCGCACCCCTGCCCCTCCTACACTCGTCAGTCGAAGGCAAAATCAGTCACAATAAATCAACGACTACCTTCCCGTGCAACAGATGGAGGCTGGAGGCGAGCGCTGTGCTGCAAAGATTTCTAATCATTCTTGTAATACTTGTACCTTTGGTCATTGCCTATCTGGTTAATGAAAAACGGAAAGCCAAAATTAAACAAATTAAAAATAATAGTGTTGTTTTGGTGAAAGGTGCAGAACAGAAGTACCCCAGCTTACCTCTGAAAAACTATGGAATTCCGCTGATGGTTAGGCGTCAGAATAGAGTCCAAGTTGTCTTTCCCAGGCTGACGCCTGAAGGGGATGTTGAATATATTTATTCCTGGCATCCCCTCAATGATGTGGAGGTGATCGAGCAGAACTCTAAAACGAACGATCCAAAGCTGACTACCATCAAAGAACTAGCTCCCATCATTCACGAACACTGGCAATTAGAGCCAGAAATGTCCGTACTTGAGGAGCAATATCGTAAAATTAATGACTTAGCTGATTTAGTCTCTACCTCTGATGTGTATTCTGTCCAAGTAGCTACCTATGAGAAAGCTTTACTTGAGGTTGAAAAGCTGTTAAGGAAAGCCGAACAGTTACAAAAAATATATGTTCGTTTAATTAGAGAGGCTTTAATTGGAGTTAAGGTAGCTGAGTACAATCCCGATCAGCTTATCGTCTCACATCTGGCTTTTGAGTTGCAGTATCAACGAATGAAAGAAGAATATCAACATCTCAAAGATGTCGCCCATGCCTACTCCCAATTGTTGAATGAAAGTAGAAACTTAGCCAGCGAGGAGTAAGCACTGGGGAGGCAAAGCAGCTACAGTTGCAAGAAATCTTGTAGAGACGCGATGCATCGCTTCTGGTAGCTGGGGAAACTGTAGTTTCAAACTCTTCGATGCCTCTTTGCCCCTTTCCCTTCCTCTTTCCCCTTCTCTTCCCTTCCGCCTAGCGGCACAATCTATAGCCATACTGGGAGAAAGGAGAGCAGTTTGATTACTCCCTGTCCAGTAGGCGTGAAATTACCTAAGCGACGATGAAACGTAAATCTAGATACCCTGCCGATACTCCCTATAGTGCCCCTAAATCCGCTAAATCATCCCCTTTCAATTACACTTCCATCGCTTTGATCGGCGGCGTCTTCGTTCTGGGAATCGGGGTAGGGATTGGCTTTAGCTCTACGGCGACGTTTAGCCCAGAAAACGTCGCATCGCGTGATTTCATTGACCGCGCTGCGCCGAATCCTGAGCTTTGCGTGCAGTTTGGAGCCAGCGCGATGGTGATGGATACTCGCGTCTATGTAACCCTAAATCCCTTTAACGTTTACGTTTCGCAGCCCAATATGCGACCGGGTTGTGTTTTGCGTAGTAACAACTGGTCTATTTTGGAACAAAGAAAGCTGGTAACAGCGGATCAGGTGCGGGATTGCAAGAACCGGATGAACACCTTTGGCTATACCGGCAGTTTGGACGGGCAACCAGATATCCGCTGCATCTATCAGAATGATGGTGCCCAGAATTTCTTCCTGAATCAGCCAGGAGCAGGCGCACCGCCACCAGAAACAAATAATTTCTAAGGGGAATGGCTAATGGCTAATCGGTAATCGGGATTGGTAATCGGGATTTGTTCGTTCCAATAACCCATTACCGATCGCCTTTGTTTGCCATTAGCAACTCACTTTACCGCCAATCTTCGCTGAGCTGAACTTGCAGTATTTGATTCGGTTGAATAATAGCGGTTTGAGGAGCTGTCAGATAGGTGGTGGCAGCACCGGCGGCAGCGCCTCCCAACAAACCGACGCCTGAAAAGCCTCCTAATAGAATTAAGGCTAAAGCGCCAATGGCAGAATTCCGGACAACTCGGTTCTGTGAAACTTGACGGTTGCCGTCTAGGGAGTCTGATTGGGCGAGAAGGGGAAAATTGCGTCCACCCAGGCTAATCGCTTGGGTAATGAAGCGACTGCCGCGTCGGTCGATCTCAAAGCGTCCAATCACCTGCGTACCAACTGGGGCGATAAGTTTACCAGTGCGATCGCGTATTTCTTCCTCTAGCAGCAACACTTCCTGGCGCGAGACACCATCTCGCAGTGTTAAAACCTTGTCGCCCGGATAACGCAGGCTCAGCGGAGTGCCAGAAGGCAGCAGAATGTCTGGATTTAGAGATGCCGTTGGCGCTTGTATCGGTGCCGATGTGGAGCTGGAAGGATCGGGCACAACCGTCGCCGTCTTAGGTAGGGGCGGCACGACAACCATTGGAGAGGCGGTGGTTCTCGGTGCGGCGGTTGTCGGTGTGGCAGGTATAGACATGGGCACAGACGCACCCGCTTCTAGAGAAGGTACTGGGGCTACTCTGGTTCTCCTTGCAGGCACTGGGGGGGGATTTTCCTCCATTGGCAACGGTTGACCAAATTCAACCACTCTGGTGGCAGAGGAAGACTGAGGCTGTCTCACGGGTACTGGTGGTGCTGTAGCGATCGCGCCAGAAAGAGGAGGTACGCTCACCAACACAGGATTATTCGTCGCAATTCTCCCTGGAGGAACCGTTGGCGGCGCTAAATTGGGTAGCGTACTTGAGTTAGTCAGAGACGGCACGCTCACGACACCCGGTGTTGGTTTCTCTGGGAAGATAGGGGGAGGCAGGGACGGAGAAACCCCGCTCCTGCTGGGAGGCACTACTTCTGGAGCGAGAACGTCAGCAATCAGGGGACGCAATACCCAGCGATTCCCAGGTTCTACTTGCAATTGCACTTGTTGGGGGGATAAAACTACCTCTGGTGCGAGATCCAGCACTATTCGGGTAATGCCAGCCTCGAACTGAGAGACTCGAATTTGGCGGATTGGGCCAGAGTAACTTTGTTGAGTTTCCACCGTTCCCACTTGAGTATTGGGTAAATCCAGAACAATCCGAGACGGTTGAGCCAGAAGAAAATAACGCGGCGTCGTTCCCTCATCCAGAGTGATTTCTAACTGATTCAGCGCTGGGTCAAATCGCCAATTTGTTAACCGGGCAGCGATCGCTTTTAACTCCATGCCGCTCCCTATAATCGCGATCGCGCCAACCAAACTAAGCGTTTTCAATCTACTCATAAAAAGTCGAAATCCCAGTATCAATTTTTCTCCCCACATCGCAATTGACTGAAATAACGTTCCAGATACAACAATTGTCTCCGTAATTTCAGCGATCTACATCACAAATAAAATGGATTTATATCACCAAATCATCACATAAAAGATCACACTTCAAACGCGAGTGCTATCACCCAGTAATTTCTCGGATGGTTTCATACTACGAGTATTGGCTAACTAAACTCTGAGACGTCCCATGTTCCTAAGCCGTGACAATGTGCCAATTGATGCTTCTAGCTGGGTGGAGCGGTGGAAAAAAGTCCAGAGAAAGCTTGTCAAGCGAACGATGCAGTTGCAGCAAGCCAATCGAGAACTAGCGCAGCAAATCACCGAGCGTCGGCAGGTGGAAGAGGCTTTGCAGCAAGCAGAGGAAAAGTATCGGAGTATTTTTGAAAACGCTGTCGAGGGGATATTCCAGACAACTCCGGACGGGCGTTACATTAGCGTCAATCCAGCACTGGCAAGGATTTACGGCTACGCTTCACCAGAGGAACTAATTGCCCATCTGACGGACATCAAGCGCCAGCTGTATGTAGATCCCAATCGGCGTGACGAATTTCTGTATTTACTGCAAGAACACGGTTCGGTGAGTGGGTTTGAGTCTCAGGTTTATCGAAAAGACGGCAGCATCATCTGGATTTCGGAAAATGCACGGGCGGTACGCCAAGAGCTGCGATCTGCAAAGCAATACGAAACGGTAAGCAGCTATAGTGTGGCATACACTAAGGACGAGCAGTGCTTCGGTCATACATTATGCGATCGCGCGGCTGCCTTACTCTACTGCGAAGGCTTCGTCACCGACATTACCGAACGAAAATCTGCTGAAGCAGCCTTAAAAGCATCGGCAGTAGAATTCAAACAACAAGCGAACCATCTGCAATTAGCTCTGTGCGAACTTCAACAAACCCAGACGCTTCTGATCCAAAGTGAAAAGATGTCTAGTCTAGGGCAGTTAGTTGCTGGGGTTGCCCACGAAATCAACAACCCAGTCAACTTTGTTTGCGGCAATCTGGTTCATGCGAATCAATATGCCCAAGATTTGCTAAATCTCCTACATCTTTATGGCAAACATTATCCCCAGCCAGTGCCTGAGATTGAAGAGGAAGCTGAGGCAATCGATCTGGATTTTTTAATTTCGGATTTCCCCAAAACCTTATCCTCCATGCAAATCGGGGCTGACCGCATTCAGCAAATTGTCCAGTCCCTGCGAAACTTCTCGCGGATTGACGAAGCCCAGATGAAGGCAGTTGATATCCACGAAGGCATTGACAGCACGCTACTAATTCTCCACAGCCGCTTGAAATCCAGAGGAGTCAATACAGGGATTGCCATTCTCAAAGAATACGGCGATTTGCCATCCATAGAGTGTTACGCCGGACTCCTCAACCAAGTATTTATGAATCTCATTTCTAATGCGATTGATGCCCTGGAGGAGACAGAGGCGCGAAGAGGCAGCGCACAGGAAATGCTACACTCTTCCTTGCTCAGCTCTTCCCCAGCTCCCCTGCCTTGTATTCGGATTCGTACCGATGTCCTCGACAACGGAAAAGCAAGTATCCGGATTATCGACAATGGCCCCGGAATGAGCGAAGAAATACGCACTAGAATTTTTGAACCTTTCTTTACGACAAAGCCCACTGGTAAAGGCACGGGGCTGGGTTTGTCAATCAGCTATCAAATCATCGTTGAGAGACACGGCGGCGTTTTGAAGTGTAATTCAGCACCAGAGCAGGGAACCGAGTTCGTCATCGAAATTCCGATTCGGCAGTAAATTCAGAAACTTCAGGAATAAGTGTCTTTTGGCAGGTTACTACCGTCTAGTTTCGCGCCCGTCAGGTAAGCCCCCCAAAAGTTTGCTCCGTCCAAGTTTGCCCCGCTCAAGTCTGCTTCTGTCAAATCTGCCATTTTCAAGTTTGCCCCGCTCAAATTGGCACCCCTGAGATTTGCCCGAAACAAATTCGCTCCACTAAGATTCGCCCCGCTCAAATTTGCTCCACTGAGATTGGCTGTGCCTAAACTTGCCTCCATTAAAGAGGTTTGGCTCAGGTTAGCTCCACTCAAGTCAGTTTCGCTGAGCGATCCCTCCTGGAAGTTCGCTAGACTCAGATTTACGCCTTTAAGATCGGTTCCAATTAAGTCTGCACCTTTAAAATCTCGTTCTCCCGCCGCATATCGCTCCAGCAGTTCATCCTTCTCAACGATCATCCACTCCTCCTTTTCTGGTCGGTTAATGTAGCTTGGCGCAACTGCTGAAATTTTTGGTAGTGGTAAATCTGTAGCGCTCGGTTGGGTTCTGAGGCAGCAAAAGAGTTTTTTCATTCAAAACTCAGACGCGAAGTGACAAGTCAGCGCTAGGCTAACGCCTCGCTTCGCTGTTTTCATGCCCAAAGGGCTGTACGCTATCGCTGCAAGTCTTTTCCAACTTAAAACTTTTTACCACTTACCCAAAAACTGTTATTCCCATATCAATTAGGATTGCTATATTAGCCCTCAGCATAATACGGTTACGTTGGAGTGCAACACTTCTTATGGCGGTAAATGACAGCACAATTAAGCTCGATCAGTTTTTAAAGTGGGTAGGGATGGCGCAGACGGGTGGGCAAGCTAAGCTTTTGATTCAACAGGGTTTTGTTCTAGTCAACGGCACCCTGGAAACCCGGCGAGGACGACAGTTAGTTTCCGGCGATCGCGTAACGGTGGGGAAACGAACTGTTGAGGTTGAGTTGAACAATGTCGAGTCCTAGCAACTTAGAAATTTGTTCCTTTTAACAGATGTCGTCGGATTGCGTTGACGTAAGCAAAGACTGGGAATTGATAATACTCAACAACAACATCTACGACAAAAGCAAGATGAGCTAAAAAGGTTAACCCAATCCAAAGAGTAGGCACCCAAGATAAGGGAGTACCGGGTATTGGGGGGAAAAAGTAGGTAGACAAGGCAACAAGGGTAGTCGGTAATAAGACTAAGGCAACTGCTGCCAACCCAACACCCCAACCCAACTCATTCCCCTTACGATGGGCACCTTGCCAAGTTCGACCATTCCAGCGCCAAGTTATTGGTGATGCGCTATCTGCCATTTTCACAGATTGTTGAATCGGATCGGCAGTGAAAATATGATTGCAAAAGTTACAAGCCCATGCCTCCATTAACGGCATTGCTGCAATCTCACCGTGCCGACAAACTGGACAAGTGTAAACGCCGTCCAACCTAAAATTGTTGTCTGGATTTATTGAATGAAACATCCGCTTAACAAGTATGAAAATTAATCAAGGCTTTCTTTGAATTATAATAACAACCAAATATTTGCGGTTTAATCGTTGGAGTGATTTATGATTAAATCTAGACAATTTATATAAAAAAAAGACTGAAAATTTTTAATATTTATGCAGAAAAAGATTGGTGGATAGATAAAAGTTTAATCTTATCGTTGTTGCTGAAGCAGTGATTCAAGAAAGTTTGATGGGTTTACAGTGGCTGAAAATGCTGCGGTTAGTGGCTGATTTTATAGCTGGAGTGGTGACGCTGAGGTAGCGAAGCGATCGCTAGTCCTCCTCAAAAATTGCCCCTCGCTGCTTAAGATCGAGCTTCATTGCCTCAGAAAGCCCCAAAACTCCTTCAAACAAAGCATCCTCCACATTTGCACCCTTGAGATCGGCACGCTTAAGCTCAGCCTCTTTGAAATTTGCGCCGCTCAAGTTAGCACCGCTTAAATCAGCATCGCTGAGATTGGCAGCCGTCAGGGAGGCATTCGTCAAATTGGCATTGGGAAGGTATGCACTGGTTAAATTTGCACCGCTAAGGTCGGCACTGGTTAAATTGGCACGGGGCATTTTAGTCCGCAAATCTGCTTGAGTAAGGTTCGCGTGCAACAGATGAGCATCTCGCAGATTCGCATTACAAAGGCAGGCATGGGAAAGGTTGGCACCGCTTAAGTTGGCACGGCTCAAGTCGGCAAAGGTGAGATCGGCATTGCTGAGATTGGTATGATTGAGGTCAGCGTTGCGGAGGTTGGCGCTGCGAAGGTTAACACCACTCAAGTCGGCTTCAGCAAAATCCTCAGATGGATTGATGCCCAGCATCTTCGCGCCGCTGATGAAGTCATCTGCCTTGGCTGCTGCCAACAGTTCCCGTATGATTGTCAGATACTGCTGCTGGTAATCGCGAGCCGCCTGCAAGTCTCCGAGGGCGGTGTAAGCAAGTCGGAGATTTTTAAGCGCCTGTCCTTCCCCTCGAACGTCTTGTAATTCTTTGGCGATGGCTTTTGACTGGTGAAAGCAGAGAATCGCTTTTATATGTTCTTCCAAAGAATGATAAGCCGCCCCCAAATTCGAGAGCGTTTGCACCTCACCTGGACGATCTTGGAGTTCCCGCACAATCGCTAACCGTTGTTGCTGGTACTCAATCGCTTTTGTATCCTCACCGAGAATGTAGTAAGCATTTCCCAGATTTCCCAGCGCATTTGCCTCGCCGCGCCTGTCTTGGATACGTTGAGCGATCGCTAAGTGCTGTTGATAGAATGCGATCGCCTGAGGTAAATCTCCTAAAGCCTTATACGCAGCCCCCAAATTGCCTAAAGCCGCTCCCTCAACGATACTCGCTTCGCTGCCTCGACATAGGCTAAGTGCCTGTTGCCAAGACTGCATTGCCTCTTGTAGAGATGTAAGAATCTTTGTTTCTACATACGTCTGATATTGCTCAATTCCTTGTTTCAGTAGTCGGTTCGCTTCGTCGATCATCACCGCAATGTACAGATGAAGTAAAGCTTTTCGAGGCTCAAACTTTTCGCTCCCCGGCATCCTCTTCACTCCCGAATCCTCTCCTACAAGGCAGGAACAAAGATTAAATTTTTTTAGGCTGGAGAGGGGCTGGCTCCCCTTCCTAGTTAGGGAAGGGGCTGAGGGTTAGGTTTTTTTGAGTCCACTGAGAACCGCTAGCAGCAGAGATTTTCTCAGGCTTTTGAAGCCATGCGCTCCGCACAGGTTCCAGTCAAACAAGCTCGAGCCAAAGTTACACCAGTCAAGTTAACACTATCTAACTCAGCGCAGAGCAAATTTGCTCCTGTCAAATTTGCTCCGGCAAGATTTGCACCCCGCAAGTCTGCTTCTTCTAGATTTGCTTCGCTAAGCAAAGCGCCACGTAAATCCGCTTGGCTTAAGTCTGCACCTTGCAGATTGGCACCGCTCAAGTTTACACCCCGCAAGTCAGCGCTCCGCAAATCCACGCCTTGCAAGTTGACACTCATTAAGTTGGCACCGCTCAAGAAAGCACCAGCAAAAGACGCTTGAGTGAGCTTGGTTCCCATCAAGTTAGCGCCTCGCAGATTTGCCCCGCGCAAGTCAGCACCGCATAAGTCAGCTTGCATCAAGTTAGCGCCCAGCAGGTTTGCCCGCAAGTCAGCGCCTACAAGTTGCGCTTCGATTAAATTTGCACCATCAAGACGGGCGCGTTCCAAGTTGGAGCCACTAAAATTTGTGCCGACGAGGTTAGCACCGGCGAGATTGATACCTCGCAAATCTACTCCTGAAAAATCTTCATCTTCTAAATCTGTACCTGGCAGTTGCTTGAGTTTGCCGGAGCGAATTGCTTCAATGTCCATTTGCTAATTGCTAATTGCTAATTGAAGGATTGCTAATGAGGAAAAAAGTTTTAAGTTGTAAAAGGCTTGCGGTTATCGCGTCTGAGTATGGCATTAAAAAGCTCTCTTTTCACTCAAAACTCATAACTCATCACTTTCATTACCCATTGCCCATTAAGGAAGGTTGCACTGCTGTACCGGCATAGAGATTTGCATCCAAGAGCCACATTCCCGCTGTCACTTTGCTTGGCGTGACAGGTAGAGTCAAACCCTGTTGCATCCCCATGACGAGGAGTGAGAGCGTTTCAACCAATTTGGGATCGAAGCGATCGCCCTGTTGTTGCCGACACTCTTCTAAAGCTTTGGATAAATTCTCTTCGCTGTCGGGATTGGCATTTCTTGCTTGCGCCAGTCGCCACTGAAAGTCTGAGACTAATTCCAAAATTCTCGATTCCAAGGGAATTTCATCACCCGCTAACCCGGCTGGCTCACCCGTCCCGTTCCACCACTCGGTTTGGTGAGTGACGATTTGGGCAACTGCCCGCAGTTGTGACATTCTTCTCAATACTTGCGCTCCTGGCACCAACGGACAAGTCAGCGCACAACTCGGTGCCTCTTCGTCGTAGCGACTCGACTTAGCCGCAGCCAATACACTTTCCGCCCCCTGCAACGGATCGATGCGGTGCAGCAACCCGGCAAGGCGCAGGCGTTTCATCTGCCAAGCGGGTAAATCGAGCATTTGCCCGATCATTTCGGAGAACGCTACCACTTCTGCTGCTGCCATTGGGTTAGTGACATCTGCCATATCCATGAGTTGCGCCATCCGCAAGAATGCCTGGATTTCGTTGGAAACTAAGTTCCGATCCAGCGCTTGTTGGCGAGATCCGGCGGGGATGTCTAGATTGGTGCCGGTTGATATATCTTCTTGCCCATGCTGGAGATACTCCACTACGGAAGACACCACTGCACCGAGATTGTGAGGGGTTCCTAAGGAGGGCTGCATGGACTCCTTGCAGGCGATGAGTTTTTTCTCTAGTTCCGGGTTGTAGCGACCAATATGGGCGATCGCTATATCCACCGTTTCTTTCACCAACTCTGGCTCAAACGTCCACAGCCCATAGAATTTGCGCTCCAAGTCAGACGCGGGTAGCCCTGCTGCACCATAATCTTCTTCCGAAAGCTCTTGACACAGCACCATCGCCGTGTATGTCGGCGAAAAGATGATTAAGTGCCACTCTTGGGCAACCGGGTCGGAGGGATCTAAGCCCACTAAATCCACGTTTGGGCGTTGGCTAGTTGGGTGTTCGGTAAACCCCGAATCTGACGCCGCCATAATCGCGATCTGACCTGCTTTCTGTGCGATGTCTCCATAGCGATCGGCTTCTTGCAGATACCATTTGCCTCTTTGAAAAGCGGCAATGGTCAAGGGAGAACTGTCCTCCGTTAAGATGTGGTCTTCTAGCGCATGGCACAGGGCAACGAGGGTGTTTTTGTAGTACACCCCAAATCGAATTGGTCTTTTACTCGATCTGTGGGCAACTTCTAGCTGTTGCAGAATGGAGCCTTCTAACATAATTTTGGTTTTATTAAATGAACCGCAAAGACGCAAAGAGCAAGGGAAGAAGAGCAATGCAGGCTAGGGTGGGCAATCGCTACTTAGCTATTTATGAAGCTAAGATACCGTAACTAGGTGTTTTTCTTTTGGCTGAATCGGTGCCGCAAGGGCTTCTTCTAAGTCGGCACAACCAAGTTTTTCCTCTAGGATTCTCATCACTTCTCGCCCGAAATCGTTGGGGTTTTGTTGCCATGCTTGCAGGCAAACTTCCCCAAAGAATGAGCCGAGGGGTTCTGGATTCCAAAGTAATTTTTTGGCTGTCCACGGCATAATGCTCATGGGATTGTATCCGGGTTTAAGGACATTCTGCTCGAAGGCATATTCTTCTAAATGAGTATGGGGTTGTAAGCCAATAAAGAAGATTGCCGGCTCGACTTTATCTGCACCAAAGATCCGCTCTAGTTCCCGGTGGTAGGCAATGGTTTGGCGAATCGTTTCATGGGTTTCGTCGATTACATTAAATGAGTAATTGACGGAAACTAAATCGTTGAAACCTGCTGCTTTTAAGTCGCGGCAATTTTCTAAGACGGTTCGCAGGTTATAGCCCATCCGCATCTTCCGCACAAGTTCTTGAGAACCACTGGTGATGCCGATTTCAAAGTAGTTCATGCCGGTTTTTGCCATCAAGTCGCATAACTCAGGCGTTAAATTGTCTGCCCGAATATAAGCTGCCCAATGGATATCTTTCATCCCAGCGTCGAGGATTTTCTGCAATAGCTCAACGGCGTCATCGATAAATTTCCGAGCTGGGATAAACTGAGCATCAGTAAACCAGAAGTTACGAATCCCTCGGTCATAAAGTTGTTGCATCTCTGCGACAACTTCATCGGCTGGGTTAATCCGTACCTGCTTGCCCTCAATCACTGTATAAATGCAGTAACAACAGTTGTGGGGACAACCGCGCTTTGTCTGCACGCCGACGTAGAAATCTTCGTCTTGCAGATAATATTGAAACTCAGGCCAAATCGTTTCGATGTAGTCGTAATTGCAGGCAGTTTTTTCGATATTCGTGGGACGTTCGTGGATCATGCGATCGCGTGGCGTTGTCTCTCCCACCACATAGCATCGTTCATCCCGAAAATCCTGCCCTCGCAGCATTTTCTCCAGCAGCGCTTCGCCTTCACCCACCGAAACAACTGTCCCGGATGGCAGACTCTTACCGAGTTGTTCGTAAAATACGCTCACAGCACCACCACCGACAACGGCTTTGGCTTCTGGATGATATTTTTGAGCGCATTTGAGTCCCCGTTTGATTAATCCCAGGTTGCGCCACAGTTCGGTGTAGTATGCCGTGGTGACGCGCAACCCTCCCAGTGCCCCGCGCAATTTCAGCAGCGGATTTTTGGCGTAGTAAAACTCAAAGGCGTGCTGGAGTGGGTTGCCACCTCTGCCGCCCACGGGCGCATAAATCTGAATATCGCGCCAGGAAAATACTAGGAGTGTAGGTTTAAACTCATCGACACATTTATCCAACGCCCCAGTGAAATCCAGAGGCGGCACGGTTCCTAAGTCAAAGATCCGCTGTTCGACTTCTGGGAATTGCTTGTGTACGTGATCGGATAAGTAAACCACTCCGATCGGGAAAATCGGGTTGCAGGGGAGACGGACGTAGAGAATTCGATTATTCATCGTGTCTTTTTGTATCTAAATTTACTACTACTGAGATGGAAAGCGACAAATGCGATCGCTTTCTCAAAAATTATTCTGGCTATGACTTGCTCTCAGGATTCGAGCCATGTTTGGTATCTTTAGCGACTAGATGTGAATCCGCCATTGACCCGCAGGCATTACTGGCGACAGCAGCACCTCTGTATCTATAAATGAAATGATTCTGAAAGGTCTTTATATAACTTTACGATAACATTGACTATCCTCAGTCTTGCCCTGATTTTGGTTCTGGAGCCAAAAAAGAAAGCCGAACACTGCAAAATCGATCTCTAGTGGCAGCCGGTTCTCAACAACAAGTCAAAATTCAGCACCAATTCATTGCTTATCCTGGAAAAACCTTGGCTTCGCTTGCATTTTCATCTGGCAATGCTGGCATGAGACGTGAGGGAGGTATTTTTACCGGGAGTCATAGTGCGAGTCGGAAGCTTAAGCACGGAAAATTGCCGTTACAATCGCCAGTAGCAAAAATTACTAAAACGGGAATTTTTTCCTCTAACTTTGGGGGGATATCTCACCAGAATATTCAGTTGGTATTCGTGTTTACAACAAGCCGGGATCGCCGAATGTTAGCTTAGTTATGGTAATCCTAGGCAGTGGCGCAAAGCTCCTCAGCAGTTATGGCTCAAATACTCGATCCCCTTCCTTCTGGTAACAGCGATCGCATTCTGTGCTGCTACGTTAATGCTACAAGCCACATTCAAATTGCTCGGATCTCTAACGTTCCGAACTGGTACTTTGAGCGCGTTGTCTTTCCAGGACAACGCTTAGTGTTTGAAGCAATGCCCGAAGCGAATCTGGAAATTCATACAGGGATGATGGCAAGTGCCATCCTCTCAGATACCATTCCCTGCGATCGCTTGTGTATCAGTGAAGGCAATGATTCTGAGTCAAATACAATCGACCTACACGATCAAGAAAACAACGATAATACCCGAAAGCTTGAAATCCAGAAAAAGAGAAATTTAGAAACCGTAGAATCTTTAACAACCGCTTATATTGGCTAGTTTTGCTGAAAAAATTCAGTAATTTCAGGGTTGTCATAAGCGACAGCTCTTTTTTATAGGATTTTTAGCGATTAGCGATTAGCTTTTAGGGAAATTAACTGGTTAATTCTCGTATACGTAGATAGACAAATTCTTTTTTCTCAGCGATCTAGCAGTCCTATTATGATTCGTAAAAGCGAGATCCTAGGGCACCTCTTCCGAAGTCGGGGAGCTGAAGGGCTGGTATCTCTCCGCTAAAAGTAGGATTGCTATTGCACCAAGCGAACAGCTTAAGATGAAAAGTAGATGCTGCTGTAGCTGAATGTAAATAAGTAACGAGTGAATCTACCTTCTTTTCTCTGGCTCTGGAAAATTGCTGCATGGTCGATGGGCTTGTCGATATTAGCCTACCTATTGCTGGGAGTTACTGGCAGTTGGATGTTTGCGGCTCGTCAGCAAAGAAGTTCGCAACCGCGATGGTTGCGTCTTTTTCACTACGCCACTGGCGCAATTCTCGTGGCTCTCGTCTTGCTGCTGCTCGCCATTGGGATTGTCGGCACGTTAGGTCATTATGGCAGCCTCGCTCATTCGGCGCACTGGATTGCCGGTTGGGCTGTGGTGGTATTAGTGTTGCTCTCAGCGGGAAGTGCAATTCTGATTAATCCCAACCGGGCTTGGGCGCGTTCAGTTCATATTGCGACCAATCTAGTGTTATTCGTGGGATTAGCTTGGGTTTCGTTAACCGGCTGGAGCGTGGTACAAAAGTATTTACCCTAGATTTAACCTTACTAGGATGGTCACAGACTAAAGTCTATGCTGTTTAGATAACCATCTTTCTTCGCAAAGCTGGTGAGCATGGATGGGAAACCCCCGCCGCTACAGAGCTTTTTCACGGAGCAGGCTGGAAATCCGTCGGTGGGGTGAGTGGCACTAACCGAAAATTCGTGAAAATACACAAAGTTATTTCCTTAAGCGAACAGCTTAGGGTTTTTGACTCGACTAAGATGAATTAAAGTAAGCCTTTACCGCTGAGCGATGCGCGATCAAATAATCCCAGGCGTGATTTTCGTAGTAGCTCTTGCTATTTTTTTAGGCGGTATCGTGGGCGTGCGCTTCCCCCTCGGTAGTGAGAGTGCGGGGCAGGTAGTTCCTGCGGGTAGTCAAACGACAACACCATCGCCCTCTCCTACACCGACCACTACGGTTAGCCCAGTTCCAACCGTAACCCCTACGGCAACAACCCCTCCAGTAACGCAACAGCAACAACAACAACAACAACCTGCAACCCGCAGCAATCCTTATACCCCATCGCAGGTAGACCTACCACCCGAAGAAGATCCGGTGCCAGCGTTGTGGTAATCGGCTGTTAGAAATTGCAAAGGAATACAACGTGCGATGGAGTCGCTACACGAGGTTCGTGTAAGCGATCGCATTCCTCTCGCCATAAAGTCGTATCGTCGCCTACAGTAAGACAAGCGCGAACCGACAGGTCGGCGCTTCGCTATCGCCAAGGTTAATACTCATAGAAATATGGGCGGCTTTAATCTCGCGTTCTGCAAGAAAATCAGCCGCTTATGCCTGCAACTTTAATAACGACAAACCTTTTTATAAGACTTTTAAAGTTAATTCTTTATTCTACGATTAGAGTTAAATAGCTTACGACCTATTCTTAACCAAAATCTAATTTTAATTAGTTAGAATTATTTCTATTTGTTTGTTGGCAAAAATTATGCGGCGACGCCATTTTTTTTGGTATTCCCTAATATTAATCACAAGCTGTACCGCAGCAAGTAACCCTAATGATAGAGATTCGCCTTCAAATGCCAGAAATTTCCCTGAAAAGCTCCGATTTACAGTAACCGAGATTCCGAGCCTTGAAGAGTTGCAGCGTAATTATGGGGGATTGCGGACGGCACTAGAGGAGGTACTGGAAACGAAACTTGAGTTTGTTCCCGTTGAAACATACATCGCCGCCGCCGCCGCCTTACAGTCAGATCAGCTGGATCTTGTTCTCACAGGCCCCTCGGAATATGTAATCATGCGTGCTAGGACAAATGCGGTTCCTGTCATCGGCATCACTCGACCAAACTACCATGCAGCTATCTGTGTCTCTGCTAACAGCAAGATCGAGTCAGTAGCACAGTTAAAAGGTAAAAAAATTGCCATGTGGCAGTTAGGCTCAACCAGCGGTTATCTGGGTCCCACCAAGTTTTTGATTGATGCTGGATTAGATCCTAAATCTGACCTAAAAATCCTCATGTTAGGAAGTCAGGGACTACCCGCCTTGAAAAAAGGTGAGGTTGATGCTTGGGGAGGGTCTACTGTTAAGTATGAGAAATTCCTCCAAGATGAAGGCTTATCTGAGAGTGAGTTACCGCTAATCGTGAAAGGGCCGCTTCTCCCCAAGGACTTATTTGTTGCCAGTAGCAAGCTCGATCCTGAATTCGTTAAAGAGATGAGAGATCGCGCAATTAAAAATCAGGACAAACTAATTCAAAGTCTTTTATCCGTCGAGGAAGGTAAGTACAAAGGCTCTCAGATAGTTCCGGCGAATGATGCTGATTACAATATGATTCGCGAGGTCTATAAAGCTATTGGACAAGGTAGTTTTGTTCAATAGCTTTAATCGCTTGATGCGACTATTTTTGGATATTTTTCTTGTTTTTTTAACCTCTAGACTTTCCTCAATGGATCTCAAAAGACATGGGGTTGCAGATAAGCCTAACTTAGATAACCAAGGGAACACCTTGAAATTTTCTACAAACTGGGTAAGACGCTTCATTCCGCGCTTGAGTATAGCCAAAAAAATTGGTTACGGTTATTCCTTGGCTATCGGCATAGCGGTTTTAGGAACAACGATTGGTCTAATTAGCGGAGACTATTACGAAAAGAAGGCTCAAAAGCAGCTAATAATTGCCGAGAAGCAGCAAAATCTCCTCAGTAACTTAGAAAATGCTGTTGGTGAACTGCGAGCGCACCCACAGCGGCTGGTTACTGTACTAGGAGAACCAATTTGGTTTGACTACGAAACTGCTAAGTTTTTTACAAGTGTTAGTCGGAGCCAGAAAATATTATCAGAATTCCACTCTTTTATAGACAGCTACCCCGATAATTTAGCAACAAAGCCTACAGATTTAAAGAATTTATTGAATGGTTATGAAACCAATACCGAATCCTACACTCAGTTAATTAAGTTTCTCTGGCGGCAGATTGATCCAGCTAACTTGAAAACAGAAGAAATTTCGGTAGCGCAGCAAAAGTTCTTGAATTCTATCACAAGCAAAACAGCGACTAATATCATTGTTAGTTTCGACCGATTAGCAGAGAGTTTAACTAGGCTGAAAGAGACAGCAGAATCTCAACAGATAGAAGCAAAAAACAAGCTTGGGCAAGCCGAGACACTAAGGCTGCAAATTATTGTTGGGAGTATGCTGCTGTCAGTGGCGATCGCGGTGGCGTTGGCGATTATTACGGCTCGTGCGATCGCTCGTCCCCTCGAAGCAGTCACTCAAGTTGCCAGAGCCATCACTCAAGAATCTAATTTTGACCTCCGCAGTCCAGTTACCACTGAGGATGAAGTGGGGTCATTAGCAACCTCTATAAATTGCCTAGTGCAGTGGGTCGGAGAATATACCCACGAACTAGAGTTAGCTCGTCAGACACTAGAGGAGCGAGTAGAACAACGAACCGAGGAATTGACACAAGCGCTTCAAGAACTCCAACAAACCCAATCTCAACTCATTCAAACTGAAAAAATGTCCAGTTTGGGAGAGCTAGTTGCAGGTATCGCTCATGAAATTAATAACCCCATCAATTTCATCTACGGTAATCTGGAACACGCTAACGTTTATACGCAAGAACTGCTTAATTTAGTACATCTGTATCGGCAGCAGTACCCTCACCCTACCCCTCTTCTTCAACACGAGCTTGAAGCAATTGACGTGGACTTCCTTACGGAAGATTTTACCAAAATCCTGTCTTCTATGAAGATGGGCACTGAACGTATTCGGCAAATTGTTTTGTCTTTGCGAAACTTCTCCCGGCTAGATGAATCTGAGATGAAACCAGTCGATATCCATGAAGGGATAGAAAACACGTTGTTGATTCTCAATCACCGCCTTAAGCGGGGAATTGAGGTAATCAAAGAGTATGAAGATTTGCCTCTCGTTGAGTGTTACCCAGCTCAACTCAACCAGGTATTTATGAATATTATCAGTAATGCAATTGATGCTTTGGAAGAGACCAAGAGCAAAAATGAGAGACAGGAAGAAGCGGAAGCAATAAACAAGGGATTTCCCATCCAAAATAAAAAAATAATAACCGAAAAATCGCAGATTCTGATTCACACGGAACGGTTCAAGTCTAACTATATTCGGGTAAGAATTCGAGATAATGGTTTTGGAATTCCTTTGCAAATTAAAGACAAGCTGTTTAATCCCTTCTTCACAACGAAGCCGGTAGGTAAAGGCACTGGCTTAGGACTCTCCATCTGCTACCAAATCGTTGAAAAGCACAAGGGGAAAATCGAGGTAATTTCGGAGTTTGGACAAGGAACAGAGTTTGCGATCGCATTGCCTATAAAAACTCACAACTAGCGTTAGCTCTTAAAAGAACTGCTATAGCAATCCGATTTGAGTTGTGAGATGCCAGCGAAAGCGAGATCCTAGGGCAACTCTTCCGAAGTCCGGGATCTCGGTTTCGCTGTGAAGAGCGTATCCCTTTGCTAAGGCTACAAAAAAGGAGGCAGAAGTTTATCTGTTGCAGACAAACAACAAAATAGTATATCGCTTCACGCGCAAACCCCGTCCTCTCTATCGTTGCCTCGCAGATGGATGTTAAATTGTTTAAGATCCTCTGCAAAGACTTTCACAGCTTGCCCCCAAAGAGCGGCTGCTGTCTTGAAAGCAAAGTTTTTTCTAAATAACTTTAGCAGGAGTCCTACGACCCACTCTCCCCCATTGAGATAGAGCAAAGATGAATCGTGCCTTTTCACCCCTCCAACAGTTTCTAATCACTTGGCTGCTCGTTCTGACAAGCGGTTGGGTGACGATTTTGGCTCTGAGATATGTGGGTGAGTTGATTAGCATTTTGCTGACCGCCGGACTGATTGCATTTTTTCTTAACTATGCTGTTGCCGTTTTGCAAACTTTCTTGCCCCGGAGTGTGGCAGCAATCTTAGTTTATTTAATAGCAGGCTTAACTCTGGTACTCATTGGTCTGACTGTAGTACCGCCAGTGTTTAATCAGGGGCGGCAATTGGTGACAAATCTACCTTCGCTCCTAGAGTCTGGACAACAGCAATTAGCCGCCTTCCAAGCTTGGAGTGCCGAACACAATTTACCGTTTGACGTGCGAATTTTGGCTTCTGAGTTGTTGGCACGAGTACAAGCGCAAGCCCAAGCGATCGCTACCAGAGGCTTTGGCTTAGTATTAGGCACTTTTAACTGGTTTTTTGACTTAATTCTAATTCTCGTTATTTCTTTTTATATGCTCATTGATGGTGAGCGAGTTTGGCGGGGACTGACGAGTATTTTCTCATCCAAAATTAAAGATGGTTTGACAGAATCATTGCAACGAAATTTGCAGCGATTTGTGTCGGGTCAGGTGTTATTGGGTGTGTTTATGGCAACGACTCTTTCCCTGGCATTTTGGGCATTGCACGTGCCATTCTTCCTAGTATTTGCAGTTTTTATTGGGTTGATGGAAATCATTCCCTTTATCGGAGCAACTTTAGGAATTGCCACGGTTGTGATTGTGGTAGCGTTTATCAATTGGTTTCAGGCGCTGCAAGTCTTAGCCATAGCGATCGCACTTCAGCAGATAAAAGATAATTTGGTCGCACCCCGAATTATGGGCAATTTGACAGGTCTATCGCCAGTGATTATCTTTGTCTCTCTCCTACTCGGAGCGAAATTGGGGGGATTGTTAGGAGTGATTCTAGCAATTCCCCTAACAGGTGTCGGGAAAAGTCTTGCAGAAATTGTCCTCGATCCCATGCTGCCACCTCAAACCGGATCGTTTTTTCACAACCCCTTTGCGAAGGAAGTCGTTATCACCACAGAGGAGCAAAGGGGAATTCCTAGCAATTAGCAATTCCTTAAATTTCCTTAACCCAAGATTGAATGCGGCTGAGCGCTGTTTCTAACGCAGATACTATCTCAGTCGTTCCTGCAAGTTGGTAGTGGGAGGCGAGTTCCTCCAGCTTTTGGGCATTGCTTCGCATCCCCTCTACTCCGACGTTGGCACTCGCACCTTTGATGTGATGAGCTTCTTTTGCAAGACTATCAAAGTCATTGATAGCGATCGCTCTTTTCACCGATTCCAGATGAGCCTGAACTTCTGTGAAGAACATTTGCAACAGTTCCAACTCAAACTCCGTGCTGCCCTCAGAAAGTTGATGCAGATGTTCCCAATCCACTAAATCTTGTAAAGACGAGAATCGCGTTTCTACATCTTCCTGTGTGGCGACACTCCCACTACTGGGATTTGCATCCTGAAAAATGACTTTCGTCCAATGCTCAATTACCGCAGCTAACTGTTCCCTTGATACTGGCTTACTCAAATAGTCATCCATCCCAGCATCAAGACAGCGTTTGCGGTCTTCTTTCATCGCGTTAGCGGTTAGGGCAATGACAGTGGTACGGCGCGAGCCTTCTCCTTGTCGCCGCCGAATCTCTCGCGTTGCTTCATAACCGTCGAGAATCGGCATCTGACAGTCCATCAGAACTAAGTCATAGGGAATTTTTTCCAATAACTCTACGACTTCCTTCCCATTCGCAGCGACATCGGCTTCATAACCCAAAGTGTTTAGCTGCTTGAGGGCAACTTTTTGATTAATCAGATTGTCCTCAGCCAGCAAAATTCGCAACTTGCTTTGGGGAATTGGAATTCGGGAAGGTTGGGGTGAAAAATTCTTCTCCTCTACTTCTTTGCCTACCTCTTTGCCTCTGTCCCACTGTTCCTCTTGCTTACCCAAGATGGAGACAATGGTATCCAATAAGCGAGATGGCTTGACTGGCTTAATCAAATGGGCAGCAAATCCTGCCTTCGTCGCCCGTTGTGCCTCCCCTCGCTGATCGGCAGAAGTGAGCATAATCAAGGGTAAATTAGCCAGCATGGGATTTCCTTTGATTTGCTCGCCTAAAGTAATGCCATCAACGTTGGGCATTTGCATATCAATCACCGCCACATCATAGGGAATTCCCCACTCCAGAGCTTCTTGCAAAACTCTCATGGCGGCGGCAGCACCATCCGCCTCATCTACTTGCATTCCCCAGTGCGCCGCCTGAGAGCGAACCACTTTGCGGTTCGTGGCATTGTCATCGACCACTAGCAGACGCCGTCCCGCTAGATTGGTAGAAGTTTGGCTGGGTGGTGTTATCCGTTCCGCTTGCTTTTTGAAAGGCACTGTAAACCAAAACTTGCTTCCCTTCCCCGGTTGACTCTCAAAGCCAATTTCTCCTCCCATTAAGGTGACGAGCTGTTTGCAGATGACCAGTCCCAAGCCGGTGCCGCTATATTGGCGCGTGGCAGAGGAGTCTACCTGGGAAAAGGGTTGAAACAATTGGCTCATATTTTCTGGGGTGATGCCAATGCCCGTATCGGTGACAGAGAAGCGAATCGTTACCACGTCCTCTGATTCGCCCTTCCCAAGAGAATTGGAGGCGGTGTCTGATTGTAGTTCTGCCCTCACCACAATTTCACCGGCGTTGGTGAACTTAATGCCATTGCCAATCAGGTTGGTGAGAATTTGCCGCAGACGACCGACATCGCCTTGGAGGTGGGTAGGAACGTTGCGATAGACCAAGGCAGCAATTTCCAGATCCTTGGCATGAGCTTGGGGAGCTAATAAATCTAAGACTTCTTCTACACAAGTAGATAAGTCAAAGTCTAAAACTTCCAGATCCATCTCTCCAGCCTCTAGTTTGGATAAGTCCAAAATCTCATTAATCAGGCACAGCAGGGCATCTCCACTAATGCGAATCGTTTCAACAAAATCCTTTTGCTCTGTAGTCAAGGGCGTGTCTAAAAGCAGCCCAGTCATCCCCAAAACGGCATTCATGGGGGTACGGATTTCGTGGCTCATGTTTGCCAAGAAGGCGCTTTTGGCTTGAGAAGCTGACTCAGCTTGGTGACGGGCGATCTCTAGTTCCTGGCGCTGGAGGGTTTCTTCTTCTAGGAGTTGGGATTGAGCCAGGGCAATGCCGACTTGGTCTGCGAGTTGTTGCAGCAGTTCGACTTCAAAGCTAGACCACTGTCGGGGTGAGGTGCATTGGTGGGCAATCAGCAGTCCCCAAAGTTCGTTTTTCTGCAAGATCGGGATGACTAATTTTGCCTTGACTGCCAAATGCTGCAAAAATTCCCGATGACACGGTGAAATCTCAGCATTTTCTACGTCAGCCACAATCCTGATTTTTCCGTGGCAGTAGTCCTCATGGTAAGCTTCGGGGAAGATTTCCGCACTGAAAGTTTGCCCTAATAAGGCGGGCAGACCAGAAACGACATTTTCGGTGACGATGGTACCCGTTTTATCGGCTGCCAGACGATAAATCACTACGCGATCGCATGCGAGAGATTTTCTGACTTCGGTAACGGTGGTTTGAAGAATTTCTTCGAGTTGTAAGGACTGGCGAATTTTTAGGGTGATTTCGGCAAATAATTGCGATCGCAAGTTCTGCCGCTTTAATTCCTCTTGTGCCTGTTTACGCTCGATCCAGAGGGCAATCCTGTCCGCTGCAAATTCCAGCGATTGGAGAACAGATTCATTGAGGGGTTGACGAGCAAATATTGCCATCACTCCCATCACAGAGCCTTCAATAATCAAGGGATATCCAGCGAAGGCGACCATTCCTTCCCGCACTGCCCATTCTCTGTCCAGAATCTGAGGATCGTCTACAACCGAATTGGTTAGGTAGGGTTGGCGAGTTTGGGCGATTTTGGCGATTTTCAGGGTGGCGATCGGAACGCGGCGATATAAGCCCTCAACCTGCGCGTACATCCCAGCACTGGCTTGCAGTTCCAGCATCCTCTCTTCCCGATTGAGCGTCCAGATCCGCCCAAAGGCTGCGTCCAAATACTTCACCATTGCCTCGGTGCAGCGCTGCAAAATGCTTTGCAGGGTGTCGCTTTGAGTGAGGGCAGAATCCACTTCGGCGCGGAAGTGAGCGAGACGGGCTTGCAGCGCTAATGCTTCTTCTGCTTTTTTGCGATCGGTAATGTCCCGCGTCACTTTGGAGAATCCGCGCAGGTTGCCAGCGTCATCATATAAGGCGGTTACGACAGCGTGCCCCCAAAACCGCGAACCATCCTTCCGGACGCGCCAGCCTTCGGCAACGCTATTCCCTTGAGCGATCGCGATTTCTAGTTCGCTTTGCGCGATCGCTTGTTGATTTTCTCCTGGCTCATAAAAACAAGAAAAATGTTGACCGATGATTTCCTCCGCTCGATATCCCTTAATCCTTTCTGCTCCCGCATTCCAGCTCACAATATATCCCTTGGGGTCGAGCATATAAATTGCATAATCTTTTACCCCTTCTACGACTAAGCGGAAGCATTCTTCGCTTTTTCGCAGAGCCTCCTGCGCCTGCTTGCGACTGGTAATATCTTCGGAAATTCTTAATAAATACTGTGGGTTTCCTTGGGCATCTAAAATCGGTAACTTTTTAGTATGTAATATTCTTAAACCTTTATCTTTTGTCTGTATCCGCTCTTCTGGGATATCTAATATTTTTCCGGTTGCCAGGACTTCTCGATCGGTGGCGGTGAAAAAATCTGCTTCTTCTTTGGTAAACAAGTCATAGTCATTCTTTCCCAGCAACTCTTCAGGGTTACGACCAATTAATTTTTGACCCGCTTTATTGAAACGCACAAAATTAAGTGCTTGGGCATCTTTGACGAAAATAATATGAGGAATATTTTCGACAATTGAGTTCAGAAATGTCTGGGTATTCCGCATTTCTTCTTCATGACGCTTGCGCTCGGTAATGTCATGAGCGACTGCGTAAATCGCTTGCTGTTCGGACAAGGACGTTGCTTTCCACAACAGCCATCGGTAAGAGCCGTCTTTGCAGCGGTAACGATTTTCAAAAGAAATTGTATCTATACCTGTAGAAAGTTGTTGCGCTTGGACAATCGTTGCTTCCCGGTCGTCTGGATGCACAAATTCGATAAACGGTTGGCTTTGCAGTTCCTCATTGGTGAAGCCAAGAGTCTTTGACCATGATGGATTTAGACGTTTAAAATAGCCATCTATCCCGGCAATACACAGCATATCTAGAGACAGGGTGAAGAATTGAAGCTGTTCTTCTTGTGCCTTGTCGCGCTGTTTGATCGCCTGTGCCAATTCACGATTATTCCGCCGCAACTCTAGTTGCGTCATCACCTCCCGACCGAGCGCTTCTAGCGCCAAGCGCTGTTCGGGACTCAAATCTCGCGGTACGGAGTCAATGACACACAGTGTCCCCAGTGCCAAACCTTCTGGCGTCATCAAAGTCGTACCCGCGTAAAACCGGATATTTGGATCGGAAGTCACGAGGGGATTATTGGCAAACCGCTCGTCAGTGGATGCATCGCGGATAACAAATAGGTCGGTTTGCAGGAGAGCATGGGCGCAAAAAGCAATGTCACGAGGAGTTTCCTGAGCCGTGATGCCAACTTTTGATTTAAACCACTGCCGATCCGTATCAACTAAGCTGACGAGGGCAATTGGTGTACCGCAGATGTGTGCAGCCAAAAGCGTCAGATCGTCAAATGCCTGTTCTGCGGCGGTATCAAGGATTTCATACTGCTGTAGCGCTTGAATCCGTTCTGGTTCGTTTTCGGGTAAAGGTGCTTTCATCTACGTTTTTGAAGGGTAGCATTCTAATTTTTACAGGTGTATTCAAAGCAATGCATATTTGTAAAGTTATTCAAATCGAGGGCGATCGCTATATCTCCTGCCTCGTTATGGCTTCCCTAAGAGCGATCGCCCAAATTTTCTGTTAACATCCACAAAAATGCCGATTGCAAGAAACTGCTGGAACGTTCCAGATTGCCTGCTAATGTAAGTAATTATACAGACAATAAATTTCCGCTCATTTAGGCAAGAGTGAAATCATTCATCATTTCTATGACCAAGCAAGAATACCTAAAAATTCTATTAGTTGAAGATAGCCTTGTGAGTCAGACGGTTGTATTTAAACAGTTAAAGAAGTTAGGGTATGAAGCAAATGTTGCTGCTAATGGTCAAGAAGCATTATGGATGAGATCCCAAGGAAAATATGACCTAATCCTCCTCGATTGCCAGATGCCGATACTAGACGGTTATGAAACTGCACAAAGAATTCGTCAATTAGAAGGTGATGCGCGACAGACAATCTTGATTGCAATGACTGCCAACGGCATGAAAGCAAATCGGGAGCGCTGTATAAAGGTCGGCATGGATGATTATCTACTTAAGCCGGTTCGTGAGGAAGAGTTGGCAGCTAAATTAGAAAATTGGATTGAAGTTATTATTAAAAATAAGCAGGCAATCGCATCCTCATCTGCCTCCTCATCTATAGATTTAACAAGTAAAATTATTCCCGTTGACTCCAGTGCTAACCCGGACGAGTCAAGCGTCAATGACTGGGTGGATTTAAATCGCTTAGACGATATAACCTTGGGGGATCTGAAATTGCGAAACGAAATTCTACAAGCCTTTTTAGAAGATACAAAAGTAAACTTATCATCGATAAAATCAGCAACTTTTTCTAAAAATTTTGAAGCGATTGAACATAAAGCCCATCAAATTCGGGGTGCTAGTGCGAATGTTGGCGTCAACAAATTAAAAAATTTAGCCGACCGATTAGAACTTCAGAGCCAACAAAAAAACTTTAAGGAAGTGACTCAATTGGTAATTCAAATAGAAAATCATTTCCAAAAGATTCAATCTTTTTTGTTTGAGATAATTGACTGGGAGAGGGTGGAGGGTGAAACTCCAGTCCTTCTTCACGCCAATCGGTCTGGAGGGACGCAGCTTGGTTCCACGTCAAAAATTTTAATTATTGATGACGATCCTAGCGTTCGGTTAGTCGTCAAAAACTCACTCCAACTTCTAGGTCATGAAGTCATAGTAGCGGCGAATGGTGAAGAGGGATTAAAGAAAGCAAAGCAGCTACACCCTCATCTAATTATTTGTGATTGGATGATGCCAGTCATCAATGGGCTGGAAGTGTGCCGCCAGGTTAAATCCGATCCAGAATTATCTTTGGCATTTTTTATTTTGCTGACGATTCGTGGGGATGTAAAAGACCGGGTGGAGGGTTTAGATACTGGCGCTGATGAGTATCTCCCAAAACCGATTGATATGAGTGAATTACGGGCGCGGGTGGGCGCGGGATTGCGATTGCAGCGGTTAACGCAAGAATTGAGCGAAGCGAATCAGGCACTGCGACAAGCGAATCAGCAATTGACTGCCCGTAATGAATTGCTAGAATCTTTGTCGCTGACCGATCAGTTAACAGGTTTATTAAATCGGCGGGCAATGGATCAGGCATTGCCTCATATGCTGCGGCAAGTCGGCAACCGCGATGCGAATACTCGCTACCGTTATTTGTGTGTATTTCTGATTGATGTGGATCATTTTAAGCGGGTGAACGATACGTATGGTCACACAGTGGGGGATTGTGTGCTGCAAGCGATCGCAGGACGACTACAATCCAATGCACGCCCTAGCAGCCTGTTGTATCGCTATGGCGGTGAAGAATTTGTCTGCATCACCCTGGGACTGAATCTGCACAATGGTTTAGAGTATGGTGAAAGTTTACGCTCTTGCATCGCCGAATGCCCTTTCAAGATTTCTAACGATCTGCTGCTACCCATTACGATTAGTATCGGTGGCGCGATCGCTAGTGCTGTTAATTTAGTTGATTCTCAAGATTTATTACATCAAGCAGATCGAGCGCTTTACAGAGCTAAGCATGAAGGTAGAAATTGCCTACGAATGTTTTCCTCGTGGGAAAATATTGTTGAGATGGGTCACGCTTAAATTAGTTTGGAGTTGCTAATCTTCTCAAGGATGCGATCGGAGCGTTACCGTAATGCTTGCACTTCAGTATTTACCGTTGAGCTTTATTAATAGAAATTTTTAATTTCAGGATAGTGAAAATAACAAATGCAACTATTTTTAAATTAAAACTATATAAACCAATGATTATATTTTATTTGATTTAATTATCAACATTTTTAGAAGATTTTACTTAAAATTACAATCATAAAAATCATAAAACAATGAAATTTAATTTCTGATTCTCGATTGCTTGTCAGTGGCTGTACAGGAAACAAAAAGTCAATAGCAGTGATTCCGAGCCTAGCAGAAGGATGCCCAAAAGTTTAGATTTGCCGCCAGTCATCAGAGTAAAATTAAGATGGTTTAAGAGCCTGACAAGAGAACTTCAGACAAGCGAGGAGTGCTAGTTGCAAGACCGCTGCGCTTACCCCGCATCCGCTTAGCGATGCTGTGAGGAGGGAGGAAATGAAAAATTTCAAACCAGGAAGCGTAGGAGCGATAACCGCAGGCCCCTTTAGCGATTTTCAGGGTGTGGTAGTTAAGTTGCAGCCTGGAGAAAAGATTGTTGTTGAAGTCGAAATATTGGGTCGCAAAGCAGAAATCACCCTAAATCAAGAGCAATTCGAGCTACTGGGTGAAGACCCCCGTCCGCGTTTCCGGGACGAGATTGAAAAAGATATCGACCAGATGCTTCAGGAGGAATTTGATAATTGGTGGCTGAAGCAGTTGGATCGACCAGAGGATGATTTAGTTGCCGAGTGGTCTGCTTTCTGTGCATTTCGTCAAGAATTTGAGGCGAAAGCTGCCGTAAAACGACAGACTTTGCTCAATGCTTTTGAAGCATCTTTTACAGCGATCGCAGAACATGGTGTCTCATGGGCAAAACAACGCTGGGAAACAGAAACAGAACGCTGGACGCCAAACGCCTATCGGCACGAAGAATTCTACAAAGCAGCGCGTCAGCAAATAAAAGAATGTCCTGATGATTCAGGTCATTGGACGGATATCTGGCGACATCTGTGGCAAGCGGCAAATGAACGTTCCTGGAAAGCGGAATATATGGCATGGCGTCAGGAAAATCTGCCGGATGCCGCCACGATTGCGCAGATGCGCTTGGACGCCCGACAAAAAGCGCAAGCGTTGGTGGAACCTGTGCGATCGCTGGTACAACAAACCCACGGCTTGACCTTACCCGACCATGTTTTTGCATTCTGGGCTTTCTGGCTCAGCTTAACTCCGATTGAGCGGCAAGAAATGCACTGGATTGCAACACCTTGCGGTTTGTTTGATTTATTCAGTGAAGAAGGTTTGCAGCGAAAACCCATACCAGAACTTGACCATCGCTTACATTATCGCTATTACCGCGATCCGCCGGAGTTTCTCACTTTGCTGTACGGGGGCGGCGATGGTCTGCATTTTGGTCTTTGGTACGATGACCCCAGAGAACTGCCCACGGGTGTGATGTATTACTGGAACAACGATGGCATTCCCGTCTGTGATGACGGTTGTCAAACATTGCTCCAACAGGTTCGCTTCCAAATCGAAAAAGCGGTCTCTCAGCTGGAATATGACCGCTATGACAACGATTCTCGGCATCGACGAGTTAGACTCTCAGCACTCCGCGATGCGGTGATGGCGTTTGAAACCGCGGAATGCCCTGAAATGGGAAGTCTGTACGAGAAAGCCTACAAGCAACCACCGCTGGGTGCCAGGATTGCGACTGAGGATGGTGCGGGGGTGGCAATTCCCGGCTTCAGCGCCGAAACTTTCCCTCAGCGCGATCTTGAAGTAATTAGAATCGCTATCTTAGGGGATGCACCAATTGTCCAAGACTGGATTGTGGCAGCACTAGAAGCTTGTGCCGAGGGTCAACCGGCTGAGGCGCTGGCATTCGGTCGGGACTTGCACTGGCTTTCCGGCGGGAATCCAGAACGAGAAGAGGCTGCTGCCAAACTGCTGGATGCTGCCTACCGCGCACTCGGTCGAGATGCTTTGGCTGCGATCGCATTGGTCCATTTTCACAAGCGATCGCTCCAGTCAGTGAATATTTATTAGCGATAAAGTTATAGCTACCAGAAATAGTCAGCGATCGCGCATTACGAAGCACGAATTTCTTGCCGTATTGGGTAAAGAACTTTTAAACAATACTCTTGCGTTGATGTCATTTAAAGCCTTTAATTATAGCCCTCAATGACACCTGTAATCAAAGATACTGGACGCTCATTGTGATAAAACAGGAAAATAATCATGTTGAATAAATTCAAACTGGGTACCAAATTCACCTTACTTCTATCGCTAGTTTTTATCTTTGGGATTGTTGTTAGTGGGATTGCTTTGTCTAAGGCACTTCAGCACAGAGCCGAAAATGAAATTATCTCTAAAGGTGTAGTTCTCATGGAGACAATGAACTCACTGAGAGACTATACAAATACTCAGATTAGTCCTCTCTTAGCGCAGAGTGCAGAAGCTCAACCAGAATTTATTCCTGAAACAATTCCTAGCTTTTCTGTAAGAGAAGTTTTTGAAGGTTTACGCCAGAAAGGAGAATATAAAGATTTATTCTACAAAGATGCTACTCTGAATCCTACAAATTTGCTAGATAAAACAGATAACTTTGAAGACAAAATTGTAAACCGCTTTCGCAACGAACCAGAAACGAAAGAAATCTCAGGTTTTCGCTCTTTATTTGGCAAGCAAGTATTTTATGAAGCTTTACCGATTGCGATTGAACAAGAGAGTTGTCTCCGCTGCCATTCGACTCCAGCCGCAGCGCCGAAGAATTTGATAAAAACCTATGGCAGTAAAAACGGTTTTGGTTGGCAATTAAATGAAATTATTGGTGCTCAAGTCATCTATGTCCCCGCCGAGCAAGTTTTTGAGAGAGCCAACCGTTCTTTTTTCCTAATTATCGGAATTTTTCTCGGCATTTTTACTTTTGCCGTGCTTATAATTAATTACTTATTAAAACGAACTGTTGTTCAGCCAGTTAAACTCATGGCTAAGCTGGCTCAAAAAATTACTGCTGGTACAACTTCCGATAAAGTTGAGGAATTCGATTTAGAAAGTTTAAAAGATGTTGCCCGTCGTGCCGATGAATTGGGACAGATGGGGCGGGTTTTCGAGAGCATGGCGCGTGAAATTTACGCCCGCGAACAACGCCTGAAACAACAGTTACAGGAACTCCGGATCGAGATTAGACCTCCTGCATGAATCAGGAGGCATGTGCCAGTTCGTAGTTCAGCAAGCCAGCAATTAGGTTTAAGCGCAAACCAAATCTCTGCCTGCGATTGCGATAACGTCCTGAAAA